>CABPCW010000006.1 GCA_902406155.1 uncultured Collinsella sp. | reverse complement strand
AACTATAAAAATGAAAGCAATCATTTCATTTCGTAGGCCCGTGGCCGCCTTGGAAACCG
The DNA here is from genome assembly GCA_902406155.1 of uncultured Collinsella sp. GTDB lineage: Bacteria > Actinomycetota > Coriobacteriia > Coriobacteriales > Coriobacteriaceae > Collinsella. Next base: position 44,386 of record CABPCW010000006.1, on the reverse strand, counting down.
AATGATGGTACGAGCATCCATTCGGCTTCCAGGGCAGCCACGGACAGAACGGAGCGAACAGAAAAGAGCGACGGACGTCTACTCCCCCGCCACGCTCGCGCGCAGCTTGGCGGCGATGGGCTCGGATGCCAGCAGGAACACGAGCATGACCACAGAGCACGCCAGGCACACAATCCAGGCGCTCGCAAAGGAGCCCGCGGCATCGAACAGCACGCCCGAGACGATGGCGCCCACGGTGCCGCCGACCATCTCGAGCGAGGTAATGGTGCCCGTGACCTTACCCAGGTCGGCCATGCCAAACTGCTTAGACGCAGCGATAGTGGGCGTTGGAGATGGTGTACTGCGCAAGGGAAATGCCCAGGTCGCTGACGATCAACGGCTGGAACAGGCTCATGCAGTTGACGAAAATGGTGTAGCACGTGGCCATGATCACAAAGCCGGAGGCCACCACGAGCCAGCCGGGGAAGAACTTACGTTGCTGAGACATACTGTTCCTTTTTAAGCAAACGAGTAGCAAGGTTGGGTGCTACCGGTGGTCGGCGATATAGCCCAAAGCGACGGCGGTATAGGCCGCGGCGCCGAGAGGAAGCTCGGCATCGTTAAAGCGCGCCTTGGGATGATGCTGGGCAAAATGCTCGTCCGTATCGGTCACGGCCGCGCCCACGGTAAAGTACGCACTCGGAATCTCGCTCGAGATAAGCGCGAAGTCCTCGCTCGCCATGGCGTGGAATAGCGGCAGGAAGGCAGCCTTGGGCAGCACCGCGCCCACGTAACCAAGCGAGGCCTGGGTCATATCGCTGTCGAGCACGAGCGGCGGAACGTCCGAAAGCGTCTCGATGGTTGCCGGCGTACGATATGTTGCGGCAACGCCGTTGACGACCTCCGCGATACGCTCCTTGAGATGAGTCATGAGCTCGACATCGAAGCCGCGCAGCGTTCCCTCGAGCACACAGGTGTCGGGGATGACGTTGGCCGCCAAGCCGCCAGCGAACTTACCAACGGTAAGTGCGACTTCCTTGGCCGCTGGCACCTCGCGGGAGATAAGCTCCTGAAGCGCCAGATGCACATGGACGCCGGCCGTGATGGGGTCGATGCAGATCTCGGGGCTCGAGCCATGGCCGCCCTTGCCCTGAAGCGTGATGCGAAAACCGTACACGCCCGAGAGCGCCGGGCTGCCGTAGAGCACCAGGCCAAGCGGCGACTGGCTATTGACATGCATGGCAAAGGCGGCCTGGGGACGCGGGTTCTGCAGCAGACCGTCGGCGATGGCGGCGCGGGCACCCTCAAAGGTTTCCTCGCCCGGCTGGAACAGCAGTTTGACGGTGGCATTGGCGTCGACAAGCTCGGCCTCGCGGGCCTTGAGCAAACGGGCCGCGCCGAGCAGCGCCGTCGCATGCATATCGTGGCCACAAGCGTGCATGCAGCCGTTGGTGGAAGCGAAAGGCTCGCCCGATTCCTCGACAACGGGCAGGGCATCCATGTCGCCGCGAAGCATGATAACCGTACCGGCCTGCTCGTCCTTGCACGTGCCATTGCCCTGAGCGGCCGCGGCCGCACCGGCACCGATCAGGCCAACGACGCAGGAACCGTCGACGAGCGTGGTATGGGGGATGTTCATCTCGTCCAGACGTGCCTGGATATAGGCAGACGTCTGCGGAAGATTGTTACCCAGCTCGGGCATCTGGTGTAAATCGTGTCGCCACGCAGCGAGCTCGTCTGCAAAAGCCTGAGCTTCTGCAACGAGACCGTCACCGATAGCGGCCTGCGCCGCTGCGGTGGCCTTGGGCGCTGATTGCGGTTGAAGATCGGACTGAGCTGGTGCCATAAATGCCCTCCAGTAACGTTTTTGCAGTAAGCACTTTGATAGCGCAAAGTGCAAGGTACAACTTTAAAGGCGAGGCATAAAAAACGCCGCCCCAGGAGGGCGGCGCAACAAGTTGTTTACAATTGCGGGCGAGATTTTCGGCGCAAGAAATCGAAATGCGTCTCGCTCAAGATAATCGACAAAAAGATGAGCGCAAAGCCGGCAAGCAGGCGCGAGGTGAGCGCCTCCCCCATCAGCAGCACCGAGAACAGCACGCCCGAGGGGGACTCCATCGAAAGGAGCAGCGAGCCCGTCGAGGCCGGGACGTGCGCCAATCCAACGTTTTGGACGAGCAGTGCCACGCACGTACAGCCCACCGAGAGAAAGGCCGCCACGCCGACAAAGCTCGGCGTCCACACGGACAGAGGCGCCTGAGTCTCGAATAGCAGCGACGTGATTAAGCTCAAAACGCCATTGCCCACAAACATCCAAAACGTGATGACGTTGATGTCCATCTTGCGGCCATACTTGGCGGTCACTGCCATCTGGATAGCAAAGAAGACCGCGCCGCCCAGCGTGATGACATCTCCAGCATTGAACTCGACGCTATCGAGTGCCACCAGGCCAATGCCCGCCAGGCACAGCAGTGCCGCACCCAGGTTATAGCGGGTGAGCTTTTCGCCGCTCAGGACATAGCTGGCAAACGGCACAAGGATACAGTACGTGCCCGTCAAAAATGCACTCTTGCCTGCCGTGGTCTGCGCCAGGCCAATCGTTTGCAGTCCGTATGCTCCCCACATGAGCGCACCCATGCCCAGCCCGACGATCAGGTTGCGGGCATTGAAATGAGCGATGATGCGCTTATGGAAAATAGCAAACATAACCAGTGATGCCGGGAGAAAGCGAACGTAGACCAGCTCGAACACCGGAATGGTGCCGAGTGCGTCCTTCATAGTGGTAAAGGAGTAGCCCCAGATGACCGCCACCGAAAGTAGCAAAACTTTCCAGAACAGCGGAGAACGTGCGCCGGCACCCCGGGGAATACCGCCCGCGCCCAAATCCTCACGGGCTACAGGACTATCGGGCATGTTTTCGATTTCGTTGGCAGCGTATTGGGCCATGGAACATCCTCGCACTCAATCTGGGCGTGGTGTCCGCACGCGTATGGCTGCGTGCCGCCTCATGGTCAAATAAAAACGGGACGCGCCGGACCCCCGGCACGCCCCGCTACTGTAGCAACAACCAAGCAGCCCGTGCAATTCACTCAACTAAAGCGTCGGAACAGAAAACCTCGATGTTCCGGCAACGTCAGCGAAAACGCCCCTAAGCGAGCAAGGTGACGTGAAATGAAAGGGCGCCGACCTTCTCTGGCCGCGCCCTTGAAATTGAACGTCAGATTGCCGCTTAGGGACGTTTGCAGCGTCGAGCCGTTACGCGGTTTGGTAAAACCGCGTAACTAAATTAGCTTCGTGCTTTCAAGCTTTTCGATGATCCAGTCGTTGGCTTTGATGACCGGACGGCGGAAGACGACGCCCAGGGCCAGCGACGGAATCAGATAGCTCGCCAGAATGCCTAGCTCAACCCAGTACTCCATATGGTAGGCGCCAGCCATGGCGGCGTGCATGGCGTTGATGCCGTGGGTAAACGGCAGGAACGGGTAGATCGCCTGGAACACGGGGCCGGTCATCTCGATGGGGAACGTACCGCCTGAACCGCCGACCTGCATGACCAACAGCACGACAGCGAGCGCCTTGCCGATATCGCCAAACGAAACCGTGAGCGTGTAGACGATATTGGAGAACACGAGACTCGCGACCCAGCCCGCCAGCACAAACTGCAGCGGGTTGTCGCATTGGATGCCAAAGAACAGGATGTCGCCCGCGCACACGAGTGTCGCCTGCAGCAGGGCCAGACCTCCAAAGAACAGGTAGCGGCCCAGGTAGATCTCGTGCAGGCGCACGGGGATCAGCTCGTTGATGAGCTCATCGTCAACCGATACCTTCATCATGGCCGCCAGCACGATCGAGCCGACCCACAGCGACAGGATCGTATAGAACGGCGCCATGGCCGAACCGTAGTTGCGGATCGGATAGACCGGCTTGCGGTCGAGCGCGACGGGGCCGGAAAGCGACACGGCGAGGCCCTCGGGGTCGTTGCCAATCATTGTCTTAATCATGGCCAGGTCACCCGACATCAGAGCGCTATCAAGCTCGTCCTTAAAAGCGCTGATCTTGTCCGACGCCTCGCCCAACTGATCAGAAGCCTTGTTGACCAGCGTCGCAGCCTTGGAGAGGCCCTTTGCGAGCGAGCCAGAGGCGTCGGTCAGACCGCTCACAGCGCTATCCAAGTCACCCGAAATACCGTTCAGCGAATCCAAAACGCCCGAGATGGTCTTCTTGAGCTCCTTTGCCTTGACCGAGAACGTGGAGTCGTAATCGATCTTGGCACCCGAGACACCCGCCTTGGCGTCGGCGATCGCCTGGTCGGTTTCGGCGCGGACATCGTTAACCTTTGCCATGCTGTCCGAGAGCGACGTCGCGATGCTCGTCAGCTCCTTGGCATTGTTGCGGTACTCCGTCGCGGTTTTGTCAAGCTCAGCAGCCGCGCCCTCAAGCCCTGCCTTGAGCTTATCGTTACTCACCTGGCCAGCAAGACTACGGAGCTTACCCGCCGTGGCATCAATCTCGTCAGCACGTGTATTGAGTGACGCTGCGCCGTCGTTGAGCTGAGACACTGTAAGATCGACATGCTGGTTTGCAGCGTCGAATGCCTTTGCAAGCTCGGTAGAAACGTTATCGAACGACCCGGCACTTCCATCAATCGCCGCATCGATGGCATCGCTGGCAGCCTTGAGCGCTTGTTCCGAATCACCGATACCGCTCTCGGCATGCTCCATCAGCTGTTTTACCGACTGCTCGGTAGTTCCGGTCTGCTTGAGCAGGCTGCCCGCCGACGTCAGCGAATCGGAGGTCGAGCACAAAATGCCCGCAAGCGAAGTAGCGCTGGCCTTGATGTCCTGCAGGTCCTGAACCGAGTCGCCAAGCGTCGAGGACAGGTTGGCGATGAAGTTGCTAACCTGGTCGGTGCTCATGTAATCGAGCAGGCTGGACACCGTCTTAAGACCGATCGTCGTGATGGTCTCGGTAAAGGTCTCGTTGACCTGGTTCTGAACAGCACTCGAGCCCTTTTCGGTCACGATCTGGGCGATGGCGTTGGCCTTCTGGTTCTCGTAGAACTCGATATCGGCATGCTTCACGTCGGTCGAGAAGAGCGTCATCATGTCGGAGCTAAAGCTCTTGGGGATTACGACGGCCGCATAGTATGTGCCCGACTTAACGCCCTCAATCGCCTTATCGCGGTCGTTGAGGACGACCCAGTCAAAGTTCTCGTTACCGCGCAGGGTCGCCGTCACGTTTTCGCCCACGTTGACCTCGACGGGAATCAGATCGCTCTCGTAACCCTCGTCAGTGTTGACCACTGCAATCTTAAGGTTGCCGGTATTGCCGTAGGGATCCCAGCTTCCGGCGATGTTAAACCATGCATAGAGACACGGAACGATGATCAGGCCCATCACGACGACCATGCCGATCACGGAGCGAGACACGTTTTGGACATCGCGCTTAAACAGGTGCAGAATGTTTTTCATTTATGCCTCACCTCCTTTGGAGTGCTTGCCGAGCGGGGTGGTATCCCCGTCGTTTCCGTTTACGTTGTCAACGCCGTCGGCATCTTGAGCTTTACGATGCGCACCGATATGCGGCAGACGGCTCGTAGGCTGTTCGCCGCCCTTGGCACCACGCTCGCTGGCGTTGAGACCAAACATGCGACGGGCGGCAGGGATGGCAGCCGTGTGCTCGCGCATCTCGCGGCGAAGGTCCTCGTCCGAAAGCGCCGAGATACGCATCTGGGTATTAAGGCTCGCACGGATGTACTCGATGTTGATGAGCCAGCCACAGATGGCGATAACCGAAATGATCCAGATAACGAGTAGGATGATCTTGCCGTTATTGTCGATATCGAGCACCGTCGACAGTACAAAGAGCAGGACCTGGACGCCCACCACGGCGGCAAAACCGCCCTTGATGTAGTACGGGTAGCGATGCTCAAACGCCACGGCATGATCGAGCAGCTCGCGACGGTACGAATCCGAATCGAGCATGACGCGCATGGCCGTGCGCAGCGAATAGCGCTGGCGCGGCAGGTCGTTGGACTCGCAGATCATAAGGCCCGTCGTGGAAAGCTGCTTATCAAAGAGCAGGTTGAGGTTGAGCAGCAACGGGCGCAGCTGCAGACCGATAAAGAGCGCGATGATAAGGAACACGCCCAGGATGCACAGGTTGAACAGGTAGTTGAACGAATACATGCCACCGACGGTCTCGCGCAGCAGGTTGATGCCATAGGTGAAGGGCAGCAGCGGATGCAGCCATTGGAAGAAACCTGGCATCATCTCGATGGGATACATGCCCGACGAGCCGGGGATCTGCACAATGACGAGGATGACGCCAATGGCTTTACCGATATGCTTAAAGGTGGTGGACAGCGCATAGATGATGTTGACGTAGGTGAACGAGATAGCGATGCCGCCCAGCACAAAGAGCAGCGGATTGACGCACTGAACGCCAATGATCAGGTCGCCCACCGTAACGATAATGGCCTGGAACGCGCCCAGGATCACCAGCAGCAGCCAGCGGCCAAAGTAACCCTGACGCGCCGTAAAGCTACCGATGCCCTCGCGGTCGACCTCGAGTTTGTAGATGGCGATGAGCACGTAGCCGCCCACCCAAAGCGCCAGGTTGGTATAGAACGGGGCAATGCCCGAGCCAAAGCTCTTGACCGGATAGATCGACTTGGACGTCAGCTCAACCGGAGATGCCATGAAATCTGCCACGTCATTGACGTCGACGTCCATCAGGTCTGCCAGGTCGCCCATGGACTCAGAGGTCTGCAACGCCGCAATGTCATTGGCGGCGGTCGCGAGCTTGTCCTGAACCTTGGCAAGGGAGGCGTCGGTTTGGGACAGCGTGGTCTTTGCCTGCTTGAGCGTGGCGTCGAGCTGCGCCAGCGTGCCGCGCGCGCTCGCTATTGTGGGGGTCATGCCCGACACAATGCCGGTCAAATCGCCCGAAACGGCGGCAAAGGAGTCAAGCGCGCTCGAAGCCTTCGGCAGCGCGTTTTGACCCAGATCTGCCTGGGCCTGGCCAAGGTTGGTCGCCCCGGTCTGAATTGCGTTATTGATAGCGTCGCTGGCACCCGAGACAGCCGCGGCATCATTTGCCATGGCGCTCGACTGCGCGGACAGACTGTTCTTGATACTCTGCAGCTGGTCGTTCTGCTTCTTGAGCGTATCGATCGTCGAGGCGATCAGTGCGTCGATCTGATCCGATCCCGTCGAGGTATCGCCGGCAAGAATCTGCAGGTGGCCGATAACTGCGGTGTTGTGATCGATCGTTGCCTGGAGAGACTCGAGCGAGTTGTCGATGCGGGTGGTCGTAGATGTGACCGTGCCCGTCAACTTGCCGATGGCAGCATTCGCGGAAGCCGACGTCTTGGTTAGCGCAAGGCTGCCCTCCGAAAGTGCCTTGGAGAGCGAGGTGATGGACTTGCCAGCCGTGGTACGAGCTTCGACCAGCAGATCATTACCCTGAGCGATTGCCTGCGTTAGCGAAGGCGCCTGTCCCTGCAGGCCCGCCAACGCAGCATCGGCCGAAGCAATCGAGCTGCTCGTCTTGTCGATGGCGGTGTTCATGTCGCCGATGGAATCACGTACCTCGCCCAAGGTATCGGATGCCTCGGACACCGAGCTTGCCAGCGAATCCTGCGTCTGGGTTGCCTTGTCCTTTAGATCGACTCCGGCATCTTTGGCAATGCCGGCAACGGTCTCGCCCACCGTAGAGACAAATTCCGAGTTTATCTGCTCCTCGATGGTGTTGGCACCGGTATCGGTAACCTTGGGCGCAATGGCGCTCTTTTTCTCGTTGACGTAATAGGTGAGCTTCGGCTGATGGTAATTGCCGTCGAGCATCGAGACGAGATTGTCAGAGAAGTTCTTGGGAATCACGATGGCAGCATAGTATTCGCCACTTTCGACGCCCTCTTTGGCATCTGCCGCCGAGTCGACGAAGGTCCAGCCAAGCTGGTCGTTCTTCTTGAGCTGGTCGACCACCTTATCGCCTGCGTTGAGCTCGCCCACTAGGTCGTTCTGGGTGCCCTGATCGTTGTTGGCGATGGCGATTTTAATGCCTTGGGTATTTCCGTACGGATCCCAGTTGGCAACGATGTTGTACCAGGCATACAGCGAGGGAATGACGCACACGCCCAGGGTAACCACCAGGGCGACGGGGTTCACGATCAATCGCTTGATGTCGCGTTTAAAGATTGCAAAGGAAACCTTTGCATCGGATAGTTTGCTGCCGAGACTCACGCTTGGACCATCCATCCTGTCGTTGAATCGAATCGTACTATCGACAACCATTGTACGTAGGCGCTTTAGTGCCTCGCGGCACAATGGTGCTGAGTTTTGCGGGTAGCAATATACTACGAAGATAAGTTAACGTACAGATGTACAGTATCTTTAATTTCAGCAGGTCACAAAACCACAACCCGCACAAATTAGCAAGCAGACTAGTCGTTTAAGAACGTCCCCAATGACTACTTTGGACCAAAAAACGTCGCAGGTTGAGCATAAGTCAGCGAAAACGCCCCTAAGCGAGCAAGGTGACGTGAAAGAGGAGGGAAGCGTACTTCGGTACGCGACCGACGATTGAACGTCAGATTGCCGCTTAGGGGCGTTTGCAGCGTCGAGTGGTTACGCGGTTCGTAGAACCGCGTAACCCCCTAGTTACATTAGTTCGCAAATAGCCGCAGCGAAGGCTACGGGGTCCTCGGGGAGGATGCCCTCGACGAGCAGGGCCTGGTCGTAGAGCAAGCCGGAGTACTGCTTGATCTTGTCGGCGTCGCCCGCCTTCTGGGCAGCGACGAGCTTGGCGAAGACCGGGTGCTTAGCGTTGAGCTCGAGCACACGTTGGCTCTTGGGCATGCCGTCGGGCGCACCCTCGGGACCCTTCTGGAGTACCTTCTCCATCTCGAGCGAAAGCGGGCCTTCGGTGGTGATGCAGGCGGGGGCATCGGTCAGGCGCGCGGAGACGGCAACCTTTTCGACCTTGTCGCCAAGCGCTTCCTTCATGGCACCAAAGAGGCCCTCGTTCTCCTTGGTGGCGTCCTCGGCCTCCTTCTTCTCGTCATCGGTCGCCAAGTCAAGATCGCCGGTCGCGACGTTCTTAAGCTCCAGGTGACGATCCTCGACCTCAGGCTCGGCACCATCGGCAACTGCCTTCTCGGCAGCCTCGCGAGCAGCGTCATCCTCGTAGACCTTGGGCATATCGGCAGCCACGTACTCACGCATGGCCTGGAAGGTGAACTCATCCACGTCCTGCGTCAGCAGCAGTACATCGTAGCCGCGGTCGAGCACGCCCTTCACGACGGGCATCTTGGCCAGACGCTCGCGCGAATCGCCGGCGGCATAGTAGATTGCCTTCTGGCCCTCGGGCATGCCCTTGGCGTACTCGGCCAAGGTGATCATCTTCTGCTCCTTGGCAGACCAGAACAGCAGCAGGTCGGCGAGCTCGTCGGCCTTCATGCCGTAGCTCGAATAGATGCCGTACTTGAGACCACGACCAAAGTTCTCAAAGAACTTCTCGTATGCCTCGCGGTCGTTGTCGCGCATGTCCTCGAGATCGGCGGTGATCTTCTTCTCGACACGCTTGGCAATGGCCTTGAGCTGACGGTTCTGCTGCAGCGTCTCACGCGAAATATTGAGCGTCACGTCGGCAGAGTCCACGACACCGCGCACAAAGTTGTAGTAGTCGGGCAGCAGGTCGTCGCACTTCTCCATAATCAGCACGTTAGAGCTGTAGAGCGCCAGGCCCTTCTCGTAGTCCTTGCTGTACAGATCGAACGGGGCGCGACCCGGCACAAACAGCAGTGCATCGTACTCAAGCGTACCCTCGGCATGGAAACTGATAGTGCGCGCGGGATCGTCAAAGTCGTGGAACGTGGACTTGTAGAACTCGTTGTAATCCTTCTGCTCAACGTCGGAGCTGCGCTTTTTCCAGATCGGCGTCATGGAGTTGATGGTCTCGAGCTCCTGGTAGTCCTCGTACTCGGGCTTGTAGTCGTCGCCGGCGTCCTCGGGCTTGGGTTTCTGGCGGCTCTTGCTCACCATCATCTGAATCGGGTAGCGCACATAGTTGCTGTACTGCTGAATCAGGCTCTTGAGGCCCCACTCGGTCAGGAAGCGATCGTAGGTCTCGGCCTCGCCGTCGGCGTCGAGCTTCTCGTTCTCGCGCAGCGTCAGGATGACATCGGTACCGTGCTCGGCACGCTCGCCATCCTCGATGGTGTAGCCCTCAAGACCGTCGGACTCCCAAACGTGGGCGGTATCCTCGCCATAAGCGCGGCTGACGACCTTCACGTGGCTGGCGACCATAAAGGCGGAGTAGAAACCCACGCCAAACTGACCGATGATGTCGACATCGGAACCCTGTTGCTCGGCGTTCTCGGTCTTAAACTCCTCGGAGCCGGAATGCGCGATGGTGCCCAGGTTGCGCTCGAGCTCCTCGGCGGTCATGCCGATACCGTTATCCGAAATCGTGATGGTACGGGCATCTTTATCAAAGGAAACACGGATGGCCAAGTCGCCCTGGTCGAGCTTGACACTCGGATCCTGCAGGCTCTTAAAGTTGAGCTTGTCGACGGCATCGCTCGCGTTGGAGATAAGCTCACGCAGGAAGATTTCCTTATTGGTGTAGATGGAGTTGATCATGAGGTCGAGCAGTTTTTTGCTCTCGGTCTTAAATTGACGCATGTGCAGTCCTTTCGCGCTACCCCTGCCCGCAAAAACGGCCCGGTTGCCCGAGCCGCATCGCAGACCTGCTATGTTCAGACTTAGATTTTATAACCCATTAGCGCGCATATATACATAAGGAATCGAAAAACTGTATGTTGGAGCACCCATGCGTCGATTGCCAAGGAGTGTCCCCCCCCCCCCCCAGGATGCGCTGCCGTTTCTGTCCTGCACAGTGTTATTTGGCGCCCCCAACTGCCGGCAGAAAAGGAACGTCCCTATCTGCCGCCCAGCAGTTTGGCCATCCAGGCGTGGGGCTGGCCTTCGTCCTCATAGTCCACCGGCGCGATCTGCGTGTAGCCCGCCTTGGCGTAGAGTGGCAGCACGTACTCCTGCGCATGCAGCTTTATGAGCTTGGCGCCGGCATCGCGCGCAGCAGCTTCGCTGGCCTCGACAATCTTGCTCGCCAGACCGCGGTGACGCATTGGGGATAGCACCGCAACGCGGCCCATAATATAGGTCTCCCCCGCCGCGACGCCTTCGTCCATATCGCACGCCGGCGAAACCGGGGCCTCTGCATCTGCCGCGCGCTCCAGTTCCTCGGGAAACACGCGCGAGCAGCCGGCGAGTTGACCATCCACGTACAGCGTCACATGGATGCAAGTCGGCGCCTCATCGATAGCGTCGAACTCGCTCTCGTAGCCCTGTTCGTCCATAAAAACGACGCGGCGCACCAGCGCCGCGTCATCAAAGCAACCCGTCTTAAGTTGGATATCCATAGCAGCCCCTTCATTCGATGCGAACGTTGGGGAAGAATTTTAGCGGAAATGAGCTCCCACGCTAAACTTCGCGCGTGCTTTTGCCAGGCAATCGTAGTGGCCCACGTTGTGGGCATCGCTCGCGATATAGCTGTACAGGCCCTGCTTAAACAGGCGCTGCGCCGGCTTCTTTTCGCGACCGAACCGTCCACCTGCGATAAAGTCCGCCGAAGCCTGCAATTTGCAGCCCAGGTCGACCAGGCGTTCAGCCACGCTCACATCCTTTTGAATCGCACGATAGCGCTCGGGATGGGCAATAATCACCTGGTAACCGCGACACTGCAAGTCGTAGATCGTGTTCTCGTATTCCTCAAAGTCATACGAATCAGCACGCGTCGAGAGCTCGAGCAAAAACTCGTTTGAGCCATCGAAATGCAGGCGATCGGCCCATTCGATGCCCAAATCCATGAGCTTGGCATGATTGACCTCAAAGCCCATCTGCAAATGCATATCGCCCGCATGCGCGCAAAGCAGTCGATAGGCCTCCCACATTTTTTCGAAGTCAAAATACGGGTCCCGGCAGTGCGGCGTACACACCATGTGCGTAACGCCGACGGCGCGGGCCGCCTCGAGCATCGCCAAGCTTTGCTCGAGGTTCGCCGCGCCGTCGTCAACACCGGGCAGGATATGGCAGTGGATGTCTCTCATATCGCCCTCTTATCTGCGTCGTTGCTATTTCTTAAAACGCTTCGCCTTCGCAGGGGTCCCCGTTGCAGCGGCACCGCCAACAGCAGGGTTAACTCCGGCAACGGCGTTGTTCTGGCCCTTGTCCTCGCCATAGTAAGAGTAATAGTAGTCATGGCTCGAGGTCTCGCAGCAGTTCATGACCGTGCCAATTACGTTAACCTCGGCCTTGTTGAGCTGGTCGAAGGCGGCAAGGATCTCATTGCGCTTGGCGAAGTCCTCACGGATAACGTAGATGGTGCCGTCGGTAATCGCGGCGACCTCGGCGGCATCGACAAAGGTGCCCACGGGCGGCGTATCGAAAATGACGTACTGGTACTTCTCCTCTAGCGCGGCAACCAGCTTGGCAAAGCGGCGCGAGGCGATAATGTCAGCCGGGTTGGGAATGCGCGGCTCAGCATCGAGGAAGAAGAAGTTGGGCTGACCGGTTTCGACGACAGCCTCGTCAATCGACATCTGGTCGGAAAGGACGGCGTACAGGCCACCGGAATGACGGAGGCCCAGCAGGTTGGCAAGCGTACGGTGACGCATGTCGCACTCGACGAGAAGGACGCTCTTGCCGCTGGTCGCAATGGCCTGAGCCAGGTTGACCGCAATGGTGGACTTGCCCTCGTTAGGGATGGAGGACGTCATGGTAATGGACTTGATCGGCGTATCGACACTCGCAAAGCGAATGTTTGCCAGCAGCGTCTTGGCTGCGTTGCTAAAGGCGAGGGTATCGCTGGTTTTCTTTTTACGGGCCATGAATTACTTACCGCCCTTCACAACGGGGAAACGACCGATAACGGGCACACCGAGCAGCTCGACGGCATCGTCAACGGAGCGGACGCGAGTATTGAGCATGTCGAGCAGCACGACAATCGCAACGGCGACGAACAGGCCGGCCAGAGCGGCGACCGCGATGTAGAGCTTGCGGTTGGGGCCGCTGGGCTGGCTGGGGATCTTTGCCTTATCGATCACGTTGACGGCCTGGGCGGCATCAACGTCCTGAGCCACGGTAGACACCGAGTTGGCAATGGCATTGGCGACAGCGGCGGCACCGTCGGGGCTGGCGCCGGTCACGGACAGCGAAATGACACGAGTCGTGGTCTCGCTCGTAACGCTCACCTTGTAATCATCCAAGTTGGAAAGACCCAGCTCCTTAGCAGCACCGCTCTTGACGCTGTCGCTATCGAGCAACGTCGCGATATCGTTGGAGAGCATCTGGCTCGCCGACAGGTCGTTGTAGTAGCTCGTCTGGCTACCATCGGTCTTGGCGAGAATGTACATGCTCGTCGTGGCGGTGTAGGTGTTGTCCATCATGGTGAAGGACACGACGCCCATGGCGATCGCGCAGACCACCGGGAGAGCGATGACCAGCTTAAGGTGCTTTTTAAGCAGCTGGAACAGTTCGAGAAGGGTCATGCAGCTTGCCTTTCATTTCCCTAGTTCATATCGACAAAACTGCTCGTATGATATCGCATCTTTTTGCCAAGTCCGAACTCTATACATAAGATACAGCGCTTACACCATTGTTGCGCAACATTAACGCCGCACCGGCAGCCCCGATGCGGCGTGAAATTCACATGTTTGCAGTACCGCTACACGAACTGCTCGTCCTGTTGCACGGGAAACGTCACCGTGATGGTGGTCCCCACCCCCAACTCGCTTGACATATCGAGCGAGGCGTGATGATACAGGGCGGCATGCTTGACGATGGCCAGACCCAGACCCGTTCCACCGCGCGCTTTAGAACGGCTCTTGTCAACGCGATAGAAACGCTCAAATACCTTACCCTGCTCCTCGGGCGCAATACCAATACCCGTATCGGCAACCGACAGATACGGGTGCCCGTCGTCGTTGGTTCCGCACCGCAACGTCACCGTACCGCCGGGCCGGTTGTAGCGAATGGCGTTGCTCGCCAGGTTATAGATGAGCTCATCGATCAGGCGCGTTACGCCTTCGACGACCACAGGCTCGGTCTCATGGCCTATCGTCACATTTGCCTGGCGAGCGACCTGCTCAAGACGCTGCTCGACCGCGTAGATAGCACGCGAAAGCTCAATGGGCTCCGTGGAGCCAATGGGCACCGCCTCGCCATCACTCGCACGCTCGGCCTCATCCAAGTTCGAAAGCGTGAGAATATCGTTGACGAGCGCCGCCAAACGGCCCGCCTCACGGTAGATGCGGCCGCCAAAGGCGCGCAGGTCGTCCTCGCCCTCGACCATGCCGTTTGCAATAAGCTCGGCATAGCCCGAGATTGCCGTAAGCGGGGTCTTGAGCTCATGGGTGATATTGGCCGTGAACTCGCGACGCATGCGGTCGTTATCGGCAAGCACCGCCATCTGGCGTTTAAGCTCCTGGCGCTGTGACTCAATACGCTCGAGCATGGGAACCATCTCGGCATAGGCATGCTCATAGCTACGGCGCGGATGGTCCAAATTGACCTCTTGCAGCGGCTCGATGATGGCACGGGATTCGCGGCGCGCAAGGAAAAACGAGAGCACCGCGCCCGCTGCCGCGATAAGCAGCATCGGCGCCACCAGCGAAAGCAAAATCGCCGCAACGCCAGGCTGGGCCTGCGCCAAACGAACGACCTGGCCGTTATCAAGGGCGACGGCGCGATATAGCATAATCTCGTCGAGCGTGGTGCTCGCGCGCTCCGCAGAACCCGAGCCGTTCTCAAGGGCCTCAACCACCTCGGGACGATCGCCATGGTTGGGCAACATGGAAGGCGACGCCTCGTTGTCGTAGGCGACCGATCCGTCCTTATTGATCAGCGTGATGCGAAGGTCCTCGCGATCGAGGCTTCGCAAGAATGCGATGGGCTCCTGCTGCTCGTTTAAGGCAGCGGCAATAAGCTCGGTTTCCTGCGAAAGGTTGGCGCTCGTGGCATCTGCCAGGGTATTTTGCACAAAGAACGCGCCCAGCACCGTAAACGCCACGATAACCGCCATAGCGCAAAGAAAAATCGTCGCGAACACGCGATGTGACAGGGTGCGTTTTCCCTGGGGGGCTAAGACCACGAGCTACTCCTCCGATGCGCTAGCCGCGCTGTCGGCTCCTTCGGCATCGTCATCGGCCGAAGGCTCGGCCAGACGATAGCCCACGCCGCGCACGGTCTCTATGGCGCTCGCATGCTCGCCGAGCTTTTGGCGGAGCGTCTGCACATGTACGTCGACGGTGCGCGAACCGCCGTCGAAGTCCCAGCCCCATACGCTCTGCAGCAGCGACTCGCGGGTAAAGACCACGCCAGGTTTGCGCATGAGGTACTCGAGCAGGTCGAATTCGCGCAGCGTGAGCTTGAGCGGTTCACCGGCAACAGTCACTTCGCGGTGGCTGGGCGAAAGTACGATATCGCCCACGCTGAGCACATCGCTCGCCTGCTTGACCATGCCGCCGCGGCGCAGCAACGCACGGCAACGGCTCGCGAGTTCCATAAGCGAGAACGGCTTGGTCAGGTAATCGTCGGCACCGCCATCGAGCGCCATGACCTTGTCGAGCTCGGTGTCCTTGGCGGTGAGCATCATAATGGGCACCGTCGCCGTCAGGCGGTCGGCGCGCAGGCGACGCATAATCGCCAAACCATCGGTATCGGGCAGCATGATGTCGAGCAGGACGGCATCGGGTACCCGTCGCGCCACGGCGGCCTTAAACTCGCCGTCGCACGAAAAGCCCTCGGCCTCGATTCCCTGCTTGCGCAGCGCATAGACCGTCAAATCCCTGATGTTGTCATCGTCCTCGACGTAGTAGATCATGTTGAACCCCTTTGCGGCCGGCATGACCGCATCTTAACCCTAAAGGTACCTTTACGAGATGGTATCAGCCAAAACGTCCCGTCAAATAATCCGCTGTGCGCGAATCGGTCGGTTTTTTGAAGAGCTGAGCGGTGGGCGCGTGCTCCACCAGCTCGCCCAGCAAGAAAAACGCGACCGAGTCGGAGATGCGCGCCGCCTGCTGCATATTGTGCGTAACGACCACCAACGTGCAGGTCTCCTTGAGCTCGCAGGCAAGCTGCTCCACCACCAGCGTCGACACGGGATCGAGGGCGCTCGTGGGCTCGTCCATCAGCAGAATGTCGGGCTGCACGGCAAGTGCGCGGGCGATGCACAGGCGCTGCTGCTGTCCACCCGAAAGACCCAGGCCCGACTCTTTGAGCTTGTCCTTGACCTCGTCCCACAGGGCAGCGCGACGCAGGGAGTCCTCGACCAGCTCATCGAGCACGGCGCGGTCGCGCACACCCATGCCACGGGGACCGTAGGCGACGTTGTCGTAGATGCTCATGGGAAATGGGTTGGGGCGTTGGAACACCATGCCCACGCGCTGGCGCAAACGGCAGATGTCGCAATCGCCCAGGATATCTTGACCATCGAGCGCAATCTTGCCCTCGATGCGGCAATCCTTGATGCCGTCGTTCATGCGGTTAAAGCAGCGCAGCAACGTGGACTTTCCGCAGCCCGAAGGCCCGATGAACGAGGTGATCTGCTTGTCGCGGATCTTGATATTCACGTCCTTGAGCGCATGGTGGTCGCCATAGAACAGGTCGAGGCCCTCGACGTCGATGCGCGTCGGCGAGGCGGCAAGATCCTCTGCCGTGGGGCGAGTCGCATCCCCAACCTCGCGCTCATGCGCGGCCTCGGCCTGCGCTTCCATGAGTTCTTCAAGCTCCGTGGGCTCCACAGCCGCAGCAGCCGTCATACCGCACACCTCCATATCGATATCAATTCAGCAGTATCGATAGTAGGAATCGCGGCTCATACGCACGTGAGCACATTGTCAAGTGTTTGTAAGGGCACGCTAGCTATGCGGCGGGCAGCTCGATGGTGAATATCGTGTGTTCGGGCGTCGATTCACATGCAACGGTACCGCCGTGTGCCGCGATGATCTCCTTGGCAATAGCAAGGCCCAAACCGGCACCACCGCGATTGGTCGCACGCGCCGCATCCAGGCGATAGAACTTCTCAAAGATCACCTTGAGCTTAGCCGCAGGGATAGGATCGCCCTGATTGATAAAGCGCACGCGCACGCCGCCATCGTCTTGGCGCCTGGCCTCAATCGTGATAGTCGAGCCCTCATAGCTATAGGCGACGGCGTTTTTCATGATGTTGTTAAACACGCGGGCCATCTTATCGCCATCCACGAGCACCGTCAGGTCCTCGCGAATATCAACCTGGGCTTCCTTATGTTGCTCGTTGAGGATGGGATAGAACTCGTCAGCCACCTGAGCCAGCAGCAACCCCAGATCAACATAGCCGCGCGTGAGCACGATATCGTGGAAGTCAAAGCGCGTGATATCGAAGAACTCTTCGATGAGTGCATCGAGCCGGTGCGCCTTGTCGAGCGCCACGCCCGTAAAGTGCGCACGTTGCTCAACCGGCAGCTCAGGAGCCTCTTGCAGCAGCGAAAGATAGCCCACCACACTGGCAAGCGGGGTGCGTAGGTCATGTGCCAAGTACGTGACCAGATCGTCCTTGCGATGAGACTCGTCACGCAAGGCCTGTTGCACCTTGCGCTCGCGATCGCGCACACGGTTGAGTGCGCCCTCGACCTCCAGGAAGTCGCCGTCGATGTTGTCCCAGGTGTCGGGGTGATCGATCAGGCGATCTTGAATACGAGCGGCCAGCACACAATCGGCATGCTGCTCGCCCTGCTCATAGCCCTGGTAGTACAGGGCGCGGCCGCAAAAGAACAGCACGCACACGGCAAGCGCCAGCACAAAGCCAAGCATGTTGAATACAAAGCCGGCATCGAACAGCACCGGCCCTTCGATGCCGCCGAGTGCCATGGCGCCAATCGCCAACGTCATGGCCCACGCGGCACCGCCAATCACCACGCAGCGGCGTACGATTTCAAATCGATCGATCAGCAAAAAGCCGACAAGCAGCACCGCCAAGATTCCAGCGATGTTATCGATGCCAATCAGCAGCAGGCTCAGCAAAAAGAGCAGCACCGTTGCAAGCGCGCGGTTGTCGACGACCGACCTCACGTATTCAAAGAGTCGATCGGGCACCTCGAATGCCTGCCTATCGTCTTTTGTCATATCCACTTCCCCACCATCAAAGGCGTTATTCGATTATGTAGCCGACGCCCCAGACGTTTTTGATAAAGCGCGGCTTTTGAGCGTCGTCGCCGATCTTTTCGCGCAGGTGGCGAATGTGCACCATCACCGTATTGTTGGAGCCGGGCATAAAATCCTCGTTCCACACCGCGCGGAACAGGTCCTCCACGGCCACCACGCTGCCGCGATGCTCGACCAGATACAGCAAGATGGAATACTCGATGGGCGTGAGGCGAACCGGTGAACCGTCCACTGTCACGGAACGAGCATCGCGGTTGATCTCAAGGCCGTCGAGCTGGATGGTCGGCGACTCGGCCGCCTGCGCGCGGCTACCGTAGCTGGTGTAGCGACGAAGCTGAGCGTGCACGCGTGCGATGAGCTCAAGCGGACGGAACGGCTTGACCACATAATCGTCCGCGCCAAGCGAAAGGCCCTCGATCTTGTCTTGCTGGGCATCGCGCGCCGTCAGCATGATCACGGGATAGGTATGGCTGGAACGGATCGTACGTAGCAGCTCAAAGCCATCGATATCGGGCAGCATGACATCCAGCAGCGCCAGATCAAACTCCTGCTCCAAGATTGCCTTGGCAGCATCGGCCCCGCTATAGGCGACCTGTACGTCAAAGCCTTCTTTTGTAAGGTAGATACCAACCAAGTCGGCGATGGCCTTTTCGTCATCAACTACCAAAATGCGCTCGTTCATGCGTGCTCCTCTCGCGCTCCATTATGCCCGAGGGGGCGCATGCCACACACAACAAGCGTGGGTGATTAAGTCGGCCTTAAGCACCCTTGTGCCCGTTCGGGCGCGGATGTGGGCCACGCACGCACGCGATGATCGCCGACACCGGCAAACGATATACTCTAGTTCCAGAAGAGACCATCCCGTCGAAAGCGAAATCTGTGAAGTCCCTCATCTCTTTTGCAAAGCGCTCAGCCCAGCTTGCCGCCGGCTTTGTCTGCGCTATCGCCCTTGCCGCTGGCGTGCCCACCGTCGCCGGCGCCCAAGTGCTCACGACCGACAATGTTTGCGGCAAAACCGCCGATGCGCGCGGCATCACGGCCGAAAACCTGCCCGATATCGATGCGACCAATGCCCTCGTCATGGGCAAAGACGGCACCGTCTACTATGGGCGCGGCGCCGATGAGCAGGTCAAAATCGCCTCGATCACCAAGGTCATGACCGCAATCCTAACCGTCGAGAATTGCAAGATGGACGAGAAGGTCACGGTAAGCAACACCGCGGCCACCGTGGGCAATTCGACCGCCGGCTTGCTCGAAGGCGACGAGCTTACCGTGGAGCAGGCACTGCGCGGCCTGATGATTCCCTCGGGCAACGACGCCGCCATCGTGCTTGCCGAGTACGTGGGCAAAAAGATCGACCCCAAGACCAAAGACGCCGAGGCAACCTTTGTGAAGGCCATGAACGAGCGCGCCAAAAAGCTCGGCTGCACCGGCACGGTCTTTGAGAACCCACACGGTCTGGACTTTGATGAGTGGGCCGGCAACATGCACTCAACCGCACATGACGTGGCACTGATGATGCAGGAAGCCATGAAAGACGATACGATTCGTGAAGTCGTCGCGAGCGAGGATTCTTGGATTGAGGTCACGGGCGCCGATGGCTCAGACCATTCGCATTCCATGGACACGCACAACGTTTTGCTCGGTCAGGACGGAAACATTGGTGGCAAGACCGGCACCACCGACGACGCGGGCTATTGCTTTACGAGCGCCTACAACCGCGACGGCGACGAGATCTACACCGTTATTTTGAACTCCACCACCACCGACCAGCGCTTTACCGATACCGCCACCCTTGCCAACTGGTACTACGGCCACAAGGTCACGGTCGCGATCGCCAACACGCAGGAGAAGACCGCCAACGGCAACCCGCTCATGGCGCGCATTAGCCAGACAGATTGGACGGACAAGACGATCGACGCCACGCTCGCCGATCCCGCCGCACAGGCAACGGTGTTCTCACTCGCCGGCGAGGTGACTGAAAAGGTTAGCTACGATGACCTTTCGGGCACGGTGCATGTTGGCGATAAGGTTGGCAGCGTTACGCTTAAGCAGGACGGCACCAAGATCGCCGTCATGGACCTGGTTGCCGACGAGGAAGGAACGGGGCCCAATCCCATCGAGTGGCTGCTCGTGAAGCTCGACCGCCTGGGCCGCCGCATCGACAACCGCCCGCTCACAGCCGAGAGCGAGACCGTAGCCAAGGCTCCTGAGGTGTAAGGCCAAAGCGATATCACATCGAACCAAATGAGGCGTCCAACGGGGCGCCTCATTTTTTGAGGGTTCGAATCCCCAGCTAACGTGGTTCAACTAAAAAAGGGTCCCTTTCGGAACCCTTCTTTAAAGTCTTACTGGCGGAGAGCTGGGGATGTCCGGGCATGCTACGCATGCCCTCCGGCTTCAAAGCCTAGCGGCTTTTCGCCCACGGGCTACAAACGCATTCGCGTTTGCTTAACGCCCGTGCCCTCTCGGGTTCGAATCCCCACGTTCTCCAAACTAAAAAAGGGCCCCAAATGGGACCCTTCTTTCAAGTCATACTGGCGGAGAGCTGGGGATTCGAACCCCAGATGCCCTTTTGGGGCATACTCGCTTAGCAGGCGAGCACCTTCGGCCTCTCGGTCAGCTCTCCGTAACAGCCGTTCTATAGTAACCAAACAGTCGAGGATGGGCAAGGGGGAATTTTGGAGCGATTCCAATTTGCCAGTAGACGTCTCAGCCAATCATCTCAATCTGTAACAGGTACAGGCCGAATCTTCGTCCAGATGTTACAGATTTAGACAAACAGTCAGCGCCATCCGCAAATGTCTCAATCTGTAACAGTTATCGAGCAAATCGGACCGTAAATGTTACAGATCAAGACAAACAATCCCTCAGGACACAACGTCTCAATCTGTAACACCTGCAGACTGCCCCTATCCCAGCGAGCGGTTGAGGGAGCCGAGCTCGTCGTTGCCCATGGTGCGCCACATTTGGTAGATGCAGCCGCGCGCCAAGAAAAAGAAGCCGTTATCGACGAGCTGCACGGCGGCATCCGCGAGTTGATTGGTCACGGCGGGCACCGGCGGCAGCTCAAGACCCGCCTTGCGGATGGTCTCGACAGCCTCCTCAAACGTGGGCGGTTTGATGACGCCCATCTCGTTCATAAGGCCCTGCATCTCCTCCTGCGCGCTGCCGCCCGACTCCTCGCCGCGCGGCACCAGGCGGTAGCACGCCAGCGCCAGCTCGAGCTGGTCGCAGTTCCAAAGGGCAAACGCCAGGCGATAGAACAGGTAACCGATCGAAGGCCGGTCGCTGGCGATGCGCAGGCCGTGGCGCGCCACCTCGATAATCTCGTCATAGCGCTCCAGGCGTGCTAGCACGTTGATCAGGGCAAAGTGAGACTGCATGGACGAGCGCGCCAAATCGTAGAGACGACGCACCTCGGGCAGTGCACGCTCAAAGTCCTCTTGTTCGGCGTAATAGCTGCAGATCTCGTGCTGGGCAAAATACAGCGCATCGGGAGCGCGAAGGATACGCACGGAACGGTCTTCCTCCATCACCGGCAGCACCATGCGCACCAGCTGGTTGTCGCAGAACTGGGTCTGCACCGGGCCCGTCGCCAAAAGCTCAGCAACAGCACACTTGGCTTCCAGTTCCTCGACAAGGCGAGAAAAGCCCTCGAAAGCACCAGCTCGGTCAACTTTGGATTGCTCGCGCAGCTCGACGACGCGGGCAACATACGGATCGTTGTCCTCCTCCATGACCTCAAGCTCGTCAGCCGTATCAGCGAGCAGCAAATCGCGAAGCGCAGGCGGCAATGGACGATGGTCATCGCGTGGTCGGGCGTGAACCTCTGCAGGCTCAATCATGTCCGGCGCATCTGCCTCATATGCCTCGAGCAAATGCTTGCAGGGCATGTCGTCCATATCCATGCTCTCAAGATCCTTGGCGACAGAAACGCAATCGGCCAGATAAGCCGCGCGGCCAAAGGAGTACGTTTTAACAACGCGCTCGCCCTGCTCGCCGTCGGGAGCCGCAATCTGCACGTAGCAGCGCGTGATGCGAGCACCCGAAGCAAAGCAAGCTGCCGCGAGGGTAAGCGCAATACGCGCATCGTGCTCGGCGGCCCATGCTGCGCGCTTAGGCTCATCTACCTCGCACCAGGCGTCATCTTGAGCATCGTATTCGCGCTGCGGCATAGCATCGACAACCGTGCGGCCAAATCGCACCAGCATGATGCCCTCGGCGACGTTCGCTCGATAGGTGTAGTCGAGCCGCGTGACCACGTTGAGCGCTTCTACGATACGTGCAAAGCGGGTGCGAACGTCCCACTCGCCACCCGGCTGGCACGCAACCGTCCCCGGCTTGGCCCACGGGTTGTCATTCGACAGCGTTTCGAGCAGGCGAGGAACGTCGTTTGTCGTCTTGCTGATGTGCCAGAGGTCAAAGAGCGAGCAGCCCTCAAAGCTTGGCGACGAGGCAACGGGGCCCAACCCTGCCCCAATACGCTCAAGAATGCCCGATAGGCGGTTCAGGCGGCACTCGACGGCAAGCAGGGTATCGATCTCGTCCTGGTCCAGCAGGCTACGGTCAAAATTGAGATAAAAGAGCCTCGAGCGATCGATGCGCGCCAGGCTCATTTCGGTTTTGGCCGCAATGGTGCGCAGGCGAGGCAGATTGACTTCGCCCATCAAAGCGGCGGCATAGCGCTCAATGCCACTTGGATTATCTGTATGGTCAATGCGGTAGAGCAACGTTTCGATTGCATCGGGCAGCGGCGTGGAATCAAAACCCAGCAGTACCTCAACCGGCTCGGGGAGTTTTACAAGCTTGATCTTGTCGACGGCATTTTTCATGCCCTCGTCCAGGCCGTCACCGTCTGCCGCGCCTAAGACAGCGTTTTCAGAATCGGCGAATATGACGTAGCGCAAGAACATCGAGGCCATGAACTCGCCGTAGCGAAGGCTACGCGTCGAATTCCACGTCTCACGATCGGATTGTTCGCGCATGGTGCCTTCGGGAGAGCCGATGACTCGCGCCCGGGAGTGCATCGTCCCATCGGTACCCCTGACCGCAATCTCGCCGATGCTGGAATCGGACTCGTCGAGAATCAGTTGCATGTCAGAATCGTCGGGCAGCGACATCTCGTTAACGGGACGGTCCACCTTATAGACCTCACCCGAAACGCTCACGTAGCCCAAAAGCGACACATGGCTTTTGCCGACGAATTCGACGACATAGCATGATTCGTGCGGATCCTCGCCAAAGAGCTTCCAAACCACCCCATACGAACGTCCCGCGGGCTGCTCGGGCATGGCCGGAAAGCGCTTTTTGGGATCGAGAAACCTGAGCTTGTATGTCGGACGCTCTGCCACGAAATATCACCCTGATCGGTCGTCTAAAGAAAGAGCGCGCCACGGGCTCACCGAGGCGCATACTCGAAATCTTACACGAGTCGATGGGAAATAGCCCCCGTTGAACGAGGTTCGAATCCATGCGGTGCTTACGTAAAAGAAAAGCCCCCGTTGCCGGGAGCTTTAATCTCAAATGGTGCGGCGTATAGGATTCGAACCTATGACGTTCTGATTCGTAGTCAGACCCTCTATCCAGCTGAGGTAACGCCGCGACTTGTTGATTATTATGCACAGGTGCTGAATAATGTTCAAGCATTTTTTCAAAAAAAGTTATTGAATTTGATTTTTACTCATTTGGGGCACTTGGCGCGATCTTCGACACATCGCGATATAAGAAAAGCCCCCGTTTCCGGAGGCTTAAAACTCAATTGGTGCGGCGTATAGGATTCCGCGCATCCGCTGCGCGGATCCGCACCGGCTTCGCCCGCCTGCCGGCGGACTCGCCCGCTCGCTAAAAACGCTCCGCGTTTTCTTGACGCTCGCGCCTCGAACGAGGTTCGAATCTCCGCAATGCCCCCGTAAAGGAAAAGCCCCCGTTTCCGGAGGCTTAAAACTCAATTGGTGCGGCGTATAGGATTCGAACCTATGACGTTCTGATTCGTAGTCAGACCCTCTATCCAGCTGAGGTAACGCCGCAACGCACGGATTATTATGCACGCGAGCCCCCGATGGGTCAAGCGACAATTTGAAAAAAATTTTTACGGAGTGGTGATTAAGCTGTTCGCGCCTCGACCGAGGTTCGAATCCATGCCTGGTTTCCTAAAAAGAAAAGCCCCCGTTGCCGGAGGCTTCAAGTTCAATTGGTGCGGCGTATAGGATTCCGCGCATCCGCTTCGCGGATCCGCGCCGGCTTCGCCCGCCTGCCGGCGGACTCGCCCGCTCGCTAAAAACGCTCCGCGTTTTCTTGACGTTCGCGCCTCGACCGAGGTTCGAATCCATGCCTGGTTTCCTAAAAAGAAAAGCCCCCGTTGCCGGAGGCTTCAAGTTCAATTGGTGCGGCGTATAGGATTCGAACCTATGACGTTCTGATTCGTAGTCAGACCCTCTATCCAGCTGAGGTAACGCCGCAGCGCAAGACATATAAAACCACTTTAGTTCGTTAGAGTCAAGCAAAAACTCAAACTTTTTTCGCGCGAGCCGCAATTTGTCACGCTGCACCACAAGCATCAGCGCTTCTCGTGCGATCGATTGGCTTTTCGATCACATCGAACCCGGCGCCAAACTCCCCCAGAAGCGACCGCACCCGTTGGGCACAGTCGTAGTCGGCAAACGAGATGCTCAGCATTTGGGCCACCTGATTAGAAGTTCCAACGCCATAGAAGTGCTCAAGGACAACAAGCGCCTCATGCGCCACAAAGGTCTCGACCACATGCGGCGACTCCTCATAGCACCATTGCGTCAATGGTCCCTCACTCGTCTGCCGAACCACCAAGCCACCCATACCCGACGGCTCGCACGTTACCAGCAGCTGCTCCCCGCCCTCATCGCTCTGGAACAAAACAACCCGCTCGTCGAACAGCCCCATCACATCCCCTTTCTCTTGCTCTTAGTTAGCAAAAGCATAGCAGGTAGATGCATGTATACAGAACGTCTGTTCGTGTGTTTTCTATCGAGCTGTCCGCACGGCATGGTATAGCCGTACACAAAAAGGGCGCCCCTAAAAGGAGCGCCCTCGCAAATCGCCTATGCAGCTAGTTTACGCGACCGGCTCGATCTTCTCGAGGCCGCCCATGTAAGGACGCAGAACCTCGGGGATCGTGATGGTGCCGTCGGCGTTCTGGTAGTTCTCCAGAATGGCAGCCATGGTACGACCAGCCGGCAGGCCGGAACCGTTAAGGGTGTGCAGGTAGCGCGAACCCTTGAAGTTCTCGGGGTCGCGATACTTGATGTTGGCACGACGGGCCTGGAAGTCGCCGCAATTGGAGCAGGAGCTGATCTCCTTGTAGGCGTTGTAGCTCGGCAGCCAAACCTCGATGTCGTAGGTCTGACGGGCAGAGAAGCCCAGGTCGCCGGTGCACAGGCTAATCACGCGATACGGCAGGCCCAGCTGCTGCAGCAGGTACTCGGCCTCGGCGGTCATGCTCTCGAGCTCCTCGTCGGACTCCTCCGGCTTGGCAAACTTAACCATCTCGACCTTGTCGAACTCGTGCTGGCGAATGATGCCGCGGGTGTCGCGACCGGCGGAACCGGCCTCCTCGCGGAAGCAGGGGGTGAAGGCAGTGTAGCGGCGAGGCAGAGTGTCGGCGTCCAGAACCTCACCGGCATGCAGGTTAGTCAGTACGACCTCGGCGGTAGGGATCAGGAAGTTGTCGCCCGAGACGTGATAGGCGTCGTCCTCAAACTTGGGCAGCTGGCCCGTACCGAACATGGTCTGACGCTTGACGACGATGGGCGGCCACCACTCCTTGAAGCCACGGCTCGTGTGCGTGTCCAGGAAGAAGTTGATAAGGGCGCGCTCCAGGCGGGCGCCGGCGCCACCGAGAACGGTGAAGCGGCTGCCGGAGAGCTTGTTGCCACGCTCGAAGTCGAGGATGTCCAGATCGGTGCCCAGATCCCAGTGCGGCTTAAAGTCGAAGTCGAACTCGCGCGGGGTGCCCCAGCGGCGACGCTCGATGTTCTCGTCCTCGTCCTTACCGTACGGGGTGGCCTCGCACGGAATGTTGGGCAGGTGAGACATGAAGTCGTACTGCTCCTGCTCAAGGGCGGTGCGGCGCTCGGCCAGACCGTCAATCTTCTCGTTGACGGCGCGCACGGCCTCCTTGGCGGCCTCGGCCTCGTCCTTCTTGCCCTCCTTCATCAGGGCGCCGATCTTCTTGGACTCGGCATTGCGCGTGGCTTGAAGTTCCTCAACCTCGGTGATGACGGCACGACGCTCGTCGTCGAGCTCAAAGAACTTCTCGCGATCCCAAGACGTCTGGCGGTTAGCCATGGCGACATCGATGGCATCGGGGTTCTCGCGAACAAACTTGATATCAAGCATTAGATCCTCCGGCGATATACATTCCATTTAGGTTGCAACCTTGTACATGTATGGGCAAGTATATACTTATGAGCGTTTACGACCCAACCCAACTACGCAAGAAGGCACCCAATGGACGCAGTTTTTTCCTTTTTGTTTGGCACCCGCACCGGTTTTGCCATCCTTTTCGCCGGCGGCATCCTGCTATTTGCGATTCTTGCCTTTGTAATGGAGAAGCGCACCCATAAGATGTACGTCGACCGCGGCCCCAAGTCCGAGGACGAAGAAGACAGCTTCTGGGACTAACCGACCAAAAAGGGACAGGTTTATTTTGGTCGGTTTTATCTGGGCAAACGCAAGCGCCTCGCAACTGGAATTGAGCCAGTTGTGAGGCGCTTTTCGTACATACGACAAAACCGCAGGAAAAACCTGCCAAAATAAACCTATCCCTTTTTGATCAGCTTACTGGAGAGTAGCGTCGATGGCCTTGACGAGGGCGCTGCGCATGCCGGCGTCCTCGAGCGCGACAACGCCCTTGATGGTAGCACCGCCGGGCGAACACACGGCATCCTTCATCGCTGCGGGATGCTGACCGGTTGCAAGCTGCAGCTTTGCCGTACCCAGCACCATCTGGCTCACAATGCGATAGGCATCGGCGCGCGGAATACCGTGTTTGACGGCCGCATCGCCCAGAGCCTCGATCGCCATGGCGACAAACGCCGGGGCGCAGCCGCCCACGGTACCGCCCACAAACAGCAGATTCGAATCGAGCTCGACCACCGTGCCAAGCTTTCCGAGCAGACCGAGCACCGTGGCACGCTGCTCATCGCTAAGCGTGCAAGCCTTCTCGCAGGCGATAACGCCCTCGCCCACCGAAACCGGAGTGTTGGGCACCGTCGAGATATGAGCAACACCTGGCAGGACCTGTTCCCACTTGGCGCTATCCCAGGTCCAGGCGACCGAAAGGATGATCTTGTCGGCTAGCGTATCCTTGAGTGAAGCGAAGACTTTCTCAATCATGTACGGCTTGACCGCCGCAACCACGATATCGGACGCGGCAACAACCTCCGCCGCATCATGGCAGGCAGCCATGCCCCGCGCCTCGCAACGCTCGACCAGAGCATCGTAGCGGCCTGCGCAGGCGCACATGTCGCCCGCGGCCACGCCGGCGGCAATCCAGCCATCGGCCATAGCGCTCGCCATATTGCCAAAACCGACAAATCCGATCTTCATATCACACAGTCCTCTCAGATGCGTTCCTCAAAACGAAAGCCATTGTCCCACGCTATTGTTTCGTATTGCCGACCTACTTGTGATACGGCTCGCCACGGCTGATCTTGCAGGCGCGGTAGATCTGCTCCAGCAGCACCACGCGCGCCAGGTTGTGCGGCAAGGTAATGCGCCCAAAGCTGAGCATCTCGTCGGCGCGGGCGCGCACGGCATCGCTCACGCCGTCCGATCCGCCGATTACAAAAGCGATGTCGCTGTTGCCTCGCAGCATGAGGTCATCGAGACGGGTCGAGAGCTCCTCACTCGAACGCTCCTTGCCCTCGATAGCCAGCAGAATCACATGTGCCCGCGGTGGCAGAGCGGCAAGAATCGCCGCACCTTCTTTGTCGCGCGCGGCATCCACGCCGCCCGCCTTGGCCGGATCGATATCGGCAACCTCGCGCATATCTACCTTGGCATAGGCACCTAGGCGCTTGGTGTACTCGGCGCACGCGTCCTTCCAAAAGCGCTCTTTGAGCTTGCCAACGCAAACAACAGTATATTTCACGCGCGTTTACTCCTTTGACTCGTTCTGAACTTTGCCGGCGGTCAGCATCTGCTCGAACATCGAGGCCGACTGCGAGAAATCGCTCGGCAGCACGACCGTCGAGGTTTTGCCCGTGCGAGCAAACTCCGTCATCATCTCGGACCACTGCGTAAACATGAACAGCTGGTTGGCCTCATCGTTGCCGACGCCCGTCTCCTGGATAATCTCGAGCGAATCTTTGATGCCCAGCGCAATGGCCTTGCGCTGGTTGGCGATGCCCTCGCCCGCCTTTTCCATTGCCTCGGCCTCGGCGGTCGCCTCGGTAACGCGCTTGATGCGATCGGCCTCGGCGAGCTCCTGCGCAGCGGCGCGCTTTCGCTGGGCGGCGTTGATGTCGTTCATGGAGTTCTCGACCTCGGTCGGCAGCGCGATCTTGGTGATAAGTGTCGACACGAGGGTGAAGCCGTAGGCGGCCATTTGCTCGGACACGGTGGCGTTGACGTCCTTGGCGATATCGTCTTTTTTGGCAAAGACCTCATCGAGCGTGTAGACGGGGATGGAAGAGCGCAGGGCATCGGTGATGAAGTCACGCATCTGGTCGACGGGCTCCTGCAACATGTAGTAGCTCTTGTAGATGCCCGAATCTGCCGGGCCGGCGCCCATGTCATAGCTCACGTGGTACTGAGCAGAGACCTCAAGGCCGATAGTCACGTTGTCCTGGGTCTTAACGTCGATGCCAAAGCCGTTTTTCATGGTGCGCAGACTCACCGTGGCGGCTTTGCGGTCAATCACGGGCACCTTCATGTGGAAGCCCGCGTTGACGATGCGGTTGAACTTGCCCAGGCGCTCGATGATCACAGCATGCTGCTGTTCAACGACATAGCAGGCGTTGGGGAGCAGCAGCAACAAAATGATGATGGGAAGTAGAAGGCTCGTAAGGGTAGCGATGATACCGGACAACAGCATGGTTTCTCCTCTGAAAGGCACACGTTAGGACTAGGATACCCGCACGAAGCAGCTGTGTGACACCAACAAGAGGACCCGTGGTCAAAAAAGGCCAAATATGAGTACTGTTACCAGTTTAGTAACAGCATATTTGGGTCAAAATCGCCTCTTTGAACCCGAGGCCTATCGAAATTACTCCATTTTGTCTCAAGGTTGAGCCAAATTAGCGTACATCTGTTGCGTAAAATGAGCAAAAATGGCTTCGTGAAATGTCTCTATTTTCGTGCCAGTACTCATATTTGCCACTTTTTGACCACAGAGGCAACTACCGCGCGAAATCGATAGGTCAAATCTGCCAAAAACGGCCCGTAAAAAAGCTCCCATTGCTGGGAGCTCTTTCATTTAATGGTGCGGGCGAAAGGACGTCCGCGTATCCGCTTCGCGGATCCGCACCGGCTTCGGCCGCCTGCCGGCGGACTCGCCAGCCCGCTAAAAACGCTCCGCGTTTTCTTTACGCTCGCTCCTTCGCAGGTTCAAGTCCCCGCGATGGGCCTATAACAAAAAAGCTCCCATTGCTGGGAGCTCTTTCAATCAATGGTGCGGGCGAAAGGACTTGAACCTTCATGGGGTTGCCCCCATACGGACCTGAACCGTACGCGTCTGCCAATTCCGCCACGCCCGCGTGCAGGAATTAGAATAACGGAGCGCCACCGCGAACGCAAGAACTATTTTTGAAAAAGTTTGCAGGCATTTTCCCAGGCGGCTCGAGCGATTGCTTCGGCGTCCTCACCGGTACGATCGACGCGGTCGTTGACCAGCGCGTTTGCCGTGATGGAAATCATTGCAGGCTCGCACTCAAGACCGCGAATGGGCTCCGGCGCCATATAGGGACAATCCGTCTCGAACAAAATACGGTCGAGCGGGGTTGCCGCGAATGCCTCGCGCACGTCGTCGTTGCGCTTAAAGGTAGCCGCGCCGCCATAGGCGATGTAACAACCCAAATCCACAAAGCGCTCCATCGTGGCTCGGTCCTCGCCAAAGCAGTGCAGTACGCAACCGGCCTGGGGCACGCCGACCTCGCGCAACACGTTATAGGCGTCCACATGCGAGGTGCGCTCCCCGTCCGTGTCCTCATGACGCAGATGCAGCTCTACCGGCACATTGCGGCGTACGGCAACGTCGAGTTGGCGTGCCATACAGTCGATCTGCACGTCGTGGGGCGCCGGCGCAATATCGTCGTCGTAATCCATGTGGTAGTCCAAACCGATCTCGCCAATACCAACGCATAGGGGATCATCGAGCGCAGTCACAATCTGGGCATGGATGTTATCGGTGTAGTCGGGCGCGCCATACGGATGCACACCGGCGAGATACTTGACCTGCGGAATATCCCGCATCGGCAGGATTTCGCGAACCAGCCAGTCGCTATAGTCCGTCACGCTGCGCTTATCGGCAATGGGATCGAAGACCGTCACCAACAAGTCAATGCCCGCTTCCTTGGCACGCTCGAGCGTCTCGGGCACTTCCTTGCTCCAAAATGAAAGCAGGTGCGCATGCGTATCGGCAAGCGGTGCCAGCGGCACCGGGCAGGCCACCGTTTTCTTCTTTTTGGTAAACGTCACGCGTTCGACATTAGGCGTCATGGGAAAGCTCCTGAGCCAAGCGGACAAAGGCGGCGACGTCGAGCGTCTCGGCGCGCGTGGTAGGTGCGATACCGCAGGCCTCAAAGGCGGCGTCGAGCGCGTCCTTGGCAAAGCCATTGGCGCTCATGGAGTTGCGGATCGTCTTGCGGCGCTGAGCAAACGCGGCGTCGATCACACGGGCCACAAACTCGCGATCGAGCCCCTCGGGTACCACGCCGTCAACGCGATCGATGCGCACTACGGCAGAATCCACGTGCGGCGCCGGCATAAAGCAGCGCGGCGGCACCTCAAAGCGCCCCGTCACCCGCGCATACAGGCCGAGCTTTGCCGTATAGCCGCCATAGGTCTTGTTGCCCGGCGTTGCGGCAATGCGATCGGCAACCTCCTTTTGCACCATGACGACGGCGCGCTTGAGCGCGGGCATCGTCTGGAAGAACTGAAGGATGATTGTCGCCGCCACGTTATAAGGCAGATTCGCGACAAACACCGTGGGTTCACCGCCCGCAGCCTGCTCAATCTGCCCCGGCGTCACCTTGAGCGCATCGCCCATGATAAAGCGGAAGTTGGCGTAGTCGGCGGCATGGGCGTCAAGCACCGGCTCAAGCTCGGGATCGGCCTCAATCGACGTAACGCACGCCGCCTCCTGCAGCAGGGCCAACGTCAGCGTGCCAACGCCCGGGCCGACCTCGAGCACGCGCTCATCGCCCGCAAGCTCAGCGAGCTCACAGATACGTTCGATCACATGGTTGTCGATCAGGAAGTTTTGGCCCAGGCGATGCTTGGTCGCAAGGCCAAACTCCTCCAGCAGCTCCCTCGTTGCCGTGGGGTTTGCCAAAGGCGAAGTTGTCATGGTTGCCTCCTTAACATGGTGGCTGCATCGTAAAGCAAAAGGGCATGGACCGTTGCGGCCATGCCCTTACATCTAAACAGCAAATTGCCGATATGGTGCGCGGCGTCTTAGCCCAGACGCGGGAACAGCGGCTCGCCCTTCTCAACGGGCTGACCACCGGCAAGCAGGCCCCAAGTGCAGATGCCCTTGAGGTCGTCGCTCGTGGCCTCGTCCTCGCAGGACAGGCGGCGCAGGGCCTCGGCAGAAGTCTGGGGCATGAGCGGCATCAGCAGGTGAGCGGCAATGCGGATGGCCTCGAGCAGGTTGTAGATCACAAACGCCAGCTCGTCAGCCTTGGCCTCGTCCTTGGCAAGCGCCCAAGGCTCGGAGTCCTCGATGTAATGGTTGGCGGCATGGATGAGCTCCATGACCTCGTCCTTAGCTCCGCCGTAATCGAGCACGTCCATCTTGGCCATGTAGCGACCGACCAGGCCATCGGCAATCTTTGCCAGCGGGTTATCGAACGCGTCGAACGATGCGGGCTTGGCGGGCGCGCAACCGTCAAAGTACTTGCCGCTCATGTTGAGCGAACGCGAGATAAGGTTGCCCCAGCTGTTGGCCAGGTCGGCGTTGTAGACTTGCTCCATGCGCTCAAAGCTGATGGCGCCGTCGGTGCCGGGGACGACGTCGGTCATGAAGTAGTAGCGATAGCCCTCGACACCCAGCATGTCGATAACATCCTGCGGAGCGATGGCGTTGCCGCGGCTCTTGGACATCTTCTCGGCCTTGCCGGTCTCGGCATTGCGCACGGTCAGGAAGCCGTGGGCAAAGACGTGCTCGGGCAGGGCCTCGCCGATGGCCATGAGCATGGCGGGCCAAATGACGCAGTGGAAGCGGATGATGTCCTTGCCAACGATGTGGAACTGCGCGGGCCAGCGATAGGCAAGCTCGGCACGAGCCTCGTCGGTGTCGACACCGTAGCCGACGGCGGTCATATAGTTGAGCAGCGCGTCGAACCACACGTAGGTCACGTGGCCCTCGTCGAACGGGACCTGAATGCCCCAGTCAAAGCTCGTACGGCTTACGGAAAGGTCGTTGAGGCCGCCTTCGACAAAGCTGCGAACCTCGTTCATGCGGAACGCAGGCTCAACAAAGTCGGGGTGCTCGTCATAGAGCTTGAGCAGCTTGTCCTGGAACGCAGAGAGCTTAAAGAAGTAGGACTCCTCCTGCACGCGCTCGAGCGGACGGTGGCAATCGGGGCACAGGTGCTGGCCGACGCTGCCATACTCTTCGTCACCCTTCTGGACCTGCGTATCGGTAAAGTAGGTCTCGTCGGGCACGCAGTACCAGCCGTCATAGCTGCCCTTGTACAGGTAGCCGGACTCCTTCATGCGCTCCCACAGATACTGCACGGCGTGATGCTGGCGCGGCTCGGTGGTGCGAATGAAGTCGTCGTTGGAGATCTCGAGCTTGCTCCAAAGCTCCTTGAAGTGCGGAGCCTGGCTGTCGGTCCACTCCTGCGGCGTCATGTTGTGCTTGGCAGCGGCCTCGGCGACCTTCTCGCCGTGCTCGTCCATGCCAGTCAGGAACTTGACGTTATAGCCGGCAGAGCGGCGATAGCGAGCCTGAACGTCGGCGATGATGGTGGAATAAGCCGTGCCCAGATGCGGATCGGCGTTGACGTAGTAGATGGGCGTCGTGATAAAGAACGAAGGCTTGCTTTGATCCATGGGGTTTGTCCTCCAGAAAAACGTTGCATACAGGGGATGATTCTAGCGCAAGGGCTGGATATCCTCCATCTATTGCATATCGAGCACCATGGCATAGACATCGCGCTTGCGGCGCGAATACTTCTGAGACAGGCGCTTGGCCACCGCAGACGCGGGCTCCCCCTCCTCGAGCGCGGCGCGGATATCCTCGCGCAGGGCCTCGTCGGGATCCGCTGCCGCGGCACCAACCGGCGCGATACCGGCGTCCTCGTCCTCACTCGGCGGCGCGATGACCAGCGCGATCTCGCCCTTTACCTCGCCACGGGCACGCAGCTCCTCGGCAAGCTGGGCGGCAGATCCGCGCAGGACCTCCTCGTGCAGTTTGGTGAGTTCGCGGCAGACGGCAACCTCACGCTGGGGAAAGACCTCCGCCACGGCCTCGAGCGTCGCCACGATGCGATGTGGAGACTCGTAGAAGATGAGTGCGCCGGGCACCACGGCAAGGCGCTGCAAACGGCGCACACGGTCGCCGTGCTTTCGGCCCAAAAAGCCCTCGAAGAAAAAATGCTCGCAGGGAATGCCGGACGAAACAAGCGCCGTGACGCAAGCAGAGGGCCCGGGAATAACTTCGACGGGCACATCGGCCTCACGCGCCGCCTCGACCAGCGCCTGGCCGGGATCGGACACGCTCGGCATGCCGGCGTCCGAGGCAAAAGCGAGGGTCTCCCCCGCCAGCAGACGGTCGACCAGGCCGGCGGCGCGGCTGGCGATCACATTCTCGTCGCAACGGACAAGCGGCTTGGAAATGCCCAGGTGCATCAGCAGCTTTGACGTCACACGCGTGTCTTCGCAGCAGATGACATCGGCAGCGGCAAAGGCCTCGCCAACGCGCGGGGACAGGTCACCCAGGTTGCCGATGGGCGTGCCGACCACATAGAGTTTGCCCGTATGGGCGCTGTTTTGCGTCATATCAACCTATTCAATCATGCCGCGCTCGAGCGTACCGAGCGCCGCGCGGGCGTCCCATGCTGCAATGCGCTTCTCGGTCTTCCACGTTTGGAAGAACCAACCGGCAGCCGGCGCAAACGAAGCCAGCTGGTTGGCGATAAACACGCGCTCGTAGGCATTGCGGCCCTCGGGCGTAACCGACGAGTTGGCAAAGATCGCCGCGCCCGACCATTCGCCCACCAGCACGGGGAACCCAGTCGAAATCGCTTCTTTAAGCTCGCGCTTGTTACGCGAAATCGCCGTCGTCAGCCCGCGAGGGCTCGTGATGTCGAGCGCATACTCGTCGCGGTAATGGTACAGGTGAAGGTCCATGTAGACGTTCTTGTACTTGGCGCCGCGCATAAAATGCTTCCACTCGCTGGGATGCCCCGACGACGAGAAGACGACGATCTTATCCTCGGGCATATACGAACGGACGAGCTCGTAGGCATCGCGATAGAAATTGCGCAGGTAGTGAGCGGGAATGCCATCCGTCATGGTGAAGAGGCTCTTGCGAACGCTCATCTGCGGCGTGTCCAGCAGCTCAATGCCCAGCAGGCTCTCGGCCTCGCCATAGCGATCGGCCAAGCGCTCGAGCACGTCGAGTGCGACATGACGGCCGTTGGTGGACGAATGCCACTCGGCAACAGCCTCCGGCGTGGTGGGCGAATCGTTGGAATCGCCCTGGCCACCGGGCACGGTTGCCAGATCGAGCAGCACGCGGATGTCGTACTTGGCAGCCCACTCAATTGCGCGGTCGATGTAATCTACAACCGATATGTAGGAGGCATCGGACTCCTGTGAGCCAAAGGCATACCAGGGCACCGGCAGACGCACGGCATTGAGACCGATCTGCGCCATGCGGCGAAAATCGTCCTCGCTCACAAACGTCTCGTAATGGCGGCGCATGCGCTCGTTATAGGCGGCGGTACCCATGGCCTCCTGTAGCTCAGCCGCGTTGGATGCACCGGTCGCCGCGTACAGCGACGGGGTCACCCAAGGCTCGGGAATAAACCAGCCAGAGAGATTAACGCCGAGTATCCTCTCCATCACTGCCCCCTTCGGATCATGCAGGTCGAACCCGCATCGTATTGCGTAGGATAAGTATCGTTTTGAGTATACCCGCGTGTGCGGACAGGCGACCGAACGGTCTGCAAAGTGACGCGAAAGTGGGAGGAATGTCTGGGAGCAGACGGACTCGGAATGGTGCGACGAGGTGTGTACGCGCGCCGGAGGCAGGCACCGGAAAGTGTGTCCCGTTCTGAGCCCTTATTCTGGGACGCAGTTTCCGCAGAACCCTACATAAAAGAAAAGGACCCCTTTGCAGAGGTCCTAGTCAATTCAAGGTGGCGGGGAAGGGAATCGAACCCCTGACACGAGGATTTTCAGTCCTCTGCTCTACCAACTGAGCTACCCAGCCATTTGAGGTGTGCCTTGTTTCAAGGCTTGATTAGTATAACCAAGGACGCGTTCCGGTCAACCGAGAATTTCAAAAAAGTTTTTGAGCACAGCCTCGGTTCTATAAATCGGCACGTCAGAGACATCAGCCGGCAGCAAGAAGTTTTTCGCTCAGAGCCGCACGGGCAAACTCACTTGGCGTCATCCCCTCGGCAGCCGCCCGTCGACGAATGGCCTCCTTCATTCCCAGAGGAATCTTGACCGACAACGTTGCCGTCCCCTCACCTGAGAGCGGGGGCCGTCCATGCACGATCCCACCAACGGTATGTTCGCCATCCGGAAACTCTCCGCGCTCGTACGACTCGCACCACGCGTCAATCATTTCATCCGTTACAACCTGACCTTTAGCGGCCGTATACGTCTTGCCCATCATCGACCCCTTTGCCGAGCCTGTTCAATCTCCTGCCAAAATTTCTTCTGGACTGGAGACAAGGCATGAATGATAAGCCACCCACGGACAAGCTCGACCGCGACAAGCTCCACGCTTCGTCCGTCTGGGAGCCATCCAATCGCAAGCCATCTCGGCGGCTCGTCCTTCGACTCGCGACGAATGCACTCAGTAACCGCAAGCCAAGCGCTAAGCACCTGCTTTTCCGTCAGGTGCTTTTTAGCGTTGGGATGGATCTCAACATCCATGCATCTTCTCCTCCATCTTACCCAATTTCGTATGACAAAAGTCCGCTGTCGCCAATTCTTAAGCCGGCACGCGTTGGAGAGCAGGGATCGAAACAATGATTGAAGGACGCTCTAGTACGGCCCAGGCGCCGGGGCAGGAGCACGTGCGCCAAGGACGAACGCTTTCGTAGCGCGCGAGGATCTTGCCGTCGCGATCGATGAAGGCGATGTCGATGGGATAGGCCATAAAACACGTATGGACCGAAGAGCAGCGTGGAAACGCCATGACGAGCGGCAGACCGTTGGCGGCAACCGGACATCGTCCCAGCATGCCGCGCAGGCGCACGGCAAACGACTCCGCCACCGCAAACTCGGCCGGCGTCCAGCCCAGCCTATTGAGTGCCCGCGCGTAGGCGATGTAGGACGAGACCGCGGTCACATGACCACCCCCGGACGCCATGGATCGACCGTCACCGCGCGCTCGTGCGACAACGTTGCCGGCGCCCCCAGCGGAACGCCAGCGATGCTGAGAGAAGTCGGCCACGGCTCATAGTGCATGGTGCAGGTGTAGGTCCTAAACGTACCGGATAGGGAGAGCAGGCCACCATCCGATGCCTCCGCGCCTTGCTCGCTCGACACTTCGATCTGCAAGTCATAGCCTTCC
Source organism: uncultured Collinsella sp. (assembly GCA_902406155.1). Taxonomy (GTDB): domain Bacteria; phylum Actinomycetota; class Coriobacteriia; order Coriobacteriales; family Coriobacteriaceae; genus Collinsella. The sequence continues at coordinate 7,222 of CABPCW010000006.1, read as the reverse complement.
ATGGCATTCAGAATTTGAGTCCGGACCGTCGCCGAGGCATCGACAGAGCTTTCGTCGCCCTCCCCGCTCGGCGCCACGGCGTGCGCCAACACGATGTCGGGCACCACGCGGTCGAAGCGCGCGACAGCGCTGGCATAGATCATGACGTTGTATACGATGAGTGCCAGCACCAGCAAAACGGGCGTAACCACTGCTATCTCCACCGTCGCTTGGGCGCGCTCCTCGCGCAGACGCATGCGGATACTCATTACGACCCACCGCCCAGAGCGCCAACCAGCGTGGCGACATCGACGGTGAGCGGGATGGAGCCGCCGCCGGGCAGAGGAATCTCCGCAAGCGTGAACACCGTACCGCTGATGGTGCGTTCGACTTGATATTCCAACGCCTCGCAAAGCGCCTTGGGATCGGTCACGCCCAACGGAATACTTCGCAGTTTGTCTTGCGCTTGAGAGAGACCAGCAATGTCAGACCCCGGGCTCTTAATGACGTTGGCGGAATCAGTCAGCACCGGCTTTCGCAGGCGCAAGTCGCACGGTTCCAAACCCAGCGCCGCCACGGACGCCGAAACGGTATCGCCGAGCCACGATGCGATGGAGCCCAACGCGCCGCTGCCCCCTCCTAGGCCTTTAATCATCTCGTCCATAAGTTCGTCGGCCGAACCTTGGATGTCTCCGTATCCCACAAGCAGCCGTCCCCAGACATCCATGACGCCATCGAGTACGCCGGCAACGCCACCCGAGCGTTCCTTCAATGTCGAGAAAAATCGCGAAAGCACGTTGTTTTGCGCCGTCGCCTCATCGGGCGCCAGCACCGCGGCAGAGATGGCACCGCGATCGCCAAGCCTGACTGCCGTGTTAAACGAAGAGTTGAGCTCATCGGGGCTCGAGATGGCACCCGAAACCGCAAAGGCAACCACGCCGTTGCGACCGGGCGGAGCGATACGCGGACGCTCGCCCGAAAGCGCTTTAATGGCCTGGTCAAACGCATTGCTCGCACGGTCGGCCTCATCCTCGGTCTGACGCATGAGCTCAAGCTCTTTGTTCCGACATTTGACGTATTCCTCCAAGGCCTTTTTGAACTCGTCGAAGTGATATTCGAAGCCGTTTTCGATAGAGGTTGAAGGCGCCGCAACAGCACCAAGCGACAAAACGCCAAAATGGCATTTGCTGCATTTATCCTGTCCATCGTAATCGGCAACCGAAGCAAATCCGCTCGGCGTCCCTTTCTTATAGTTAGGGCAGGTCGTCCCGTAATGCAGATACGCCTTGTCATCGTTCACGCTAGTCGGCCACACCGCATCGGTATAGAGTTCCGTCGCCCGAACCTCATCAGAGTTGCGCGGCAGCAGCGGAATATAGGAGGAAACCCTGTCTCCGTTCTCGGTTATATGCGCCCGATCGACCTCCGCGCTCGCATAGGTATAAAACGCCTTACGCGCCGCAGACTCTGCCTTCATCTCGACACTCGAGCCGTGGGGCTTCTCATTTGTCAGACGCCAATGGTAGTAGTCCTTCGCGCGATCAAGGGCAACTTGGGGCTCCCACGTAACGCTCGATGAGTAATGCGGATTTTGAACACCGGAGAGATCCGTTAGGCTTTTCGCACGCTCCCACATGCAAGAACAGCTGCCGACCGAGCCCTTGTCAGACCCACCACAATCCGCCAGCCAAGCACGCTCTTTAGCCTTCGCCGTGTCCTCAGAAGCCTTCCGCAGCTCCTCGGCCGCACACTCTAAATCATCTGATGTGTCTTTAATGGCATCGGTCGAGATCTCGGACCCCTCGAGCGCAGCGAAGTCAGACTCGGATGTCCTGGGCACGGCAAGCGCCGTACCGGTATAGGTCACACTATCGGTATCCTGCGCCGACACCGCCTGCGTGGCACGCGCGGCGATCAGATACGGCAGAGCCGTCTCGATTTTCTGTAAGCCTTCCGATGCGCTTTTGGCAAACTTGTTGCGCGTTTTAATGATCTCAATCCCGGTGTCGACCATATTGCCGGCAACCGGCTCGGCACCCGGGATGAGGATGGCGACCAGGCCCGTCCCGATCGTGGCAAACCCCGCCAGCCCCAGACTCAAGATGCTCGCATCAACCACCGTGGCAGCCGTGTGATAGGACGACACTACGTTGGCACCCGCCAGCGCGCCGCTATCAGCCGCCACCTGGGTATCCCCGGCACGCGACATGCTCCATATCGCCGCGGTCGACGAAAACAGCAGCGTGAGCACCACCAAGATGACCACCGCAGAGGAGAGCGTGGTGTAGGCACCGTCTTCGATAAACAGGTCGATACCGGCTCGACCCATAAAGCCGCCTCGTTTGCGGAGAGCGCCTGGTCGACGGCGGGCCGCAAACCCTTGCGTCACCCGCAACAGGCAGCGCCTAATCCCATGCAGCAATCCACGAATCATAATCTCCCTCCAGCCATTCGGGACGCGATTGATACGAGACATCGACCTTGAGCTCAACGTAGCCGCCCTCGGCGGTACCACCCATAGCCTGCGCAAACGCACCGATCACAGGCAACGGCTTGACCTCGCCGGAAACGGACACGGACGAGACGCCACCCGCACCGGCCCGGCCAAGCTCGATATCCCACGACAACGGCCCGCCGGCATGAAAGATCGAAACGTTGGGCACTGCGGCAAGTCGGCGGCGGGTGAACTCCTTAAGATCGTCGTCCTCCGCCGTCGTCGTGGTCATGAGCCGCGCGGTCTCGGCGGCGGCAGACTCCATGACCGCGCGCGTATAGAGCAGGCACACCGGTTGCAGCGCGAGAAGGATGAGTGTCAGAAACGTCGGCAGCAAAAAAGCGGCCTCGACCGTAGACTGCGCCCGGTCCTCGCGCGCGGCATCAATACAACGCGATGTCCTTAGCGGCCGCAGCGGCGTCGATAACCGACGTCGAGGCAACGCCATGGGATGCCGCCCGCTCAACCAGCGCCGCCAAGCGCCCATCGGTGCCGGCACGCCAAAGTCCCGCGATCGCCAGCACGATCGATAACAGCGCCACCGTGACGATGGCGTATTCGACCGTCGCCTGGGCAGATTCCTCACGCAGGACATCATGCATTTCACGATCCCTCCTTTGAGTCCGTTGCCTGCGGGCTCAGGCGCACGGCGCGCAGACGACACGAAGCATCGCCAGCATCCGCGGCAATTGTCACCATATCGACCCAGCCGCGTTCGTCGCGCACGATGGCGCCCCACACGTTTCCCTTGATGTCGAGATAGCCGCTCAGAGCAAGTTGCGCCGTGGGTACCTCGCGATAGGCACGCAGCATATCCGCCGCCGCTTCGGTCATCGGTCGGTCCTCGGACCATGCAAGCCGGACCGCAATCGCGTTGCCCTCAGGCGAATCCGTCGCAGTGCCAGACCGCTTGTCGAGCGTCCGCAGAAAGGTTTGCGCCGTGACAGCGACATCCGAATCGTCCGCATCTCGCATCTCATCTTTTTGAGACGCCACCGCCGAATCTGAGCCCAAATCGGAGGCGGTCCCAGGACGCTGCTGCCGCGCGGCGTTAAGCCCCCAAAGCACCGCCGCTATCGCCACGGTCAGGCAAGCAAACACCAGCAGCACCCCGATGGGGCGCTCGCCCTCTACAGGCTGTTGATGCCCTCGCTGATAGCGTTCCATAGATCTTGGACCTTGCCCTTAAATGCGACGATGGCGATAATCGCGATCACCACGAGCACGCCGACCAAGATGGCATACTCGGTGGTACCCTGTGCACTCTCCTCCTGCAATAGTTCCTTGGCGCGCTGACGAACATGTGCCGCCCGGCAAAACGCCCAGCCCTGGACCTTGCCAGCAGCGTCAGTCATCGTGTTCATGTATTCCTCCCTACATCATCCCGCCTGCTCCCAGCAGCGGGCCCAATATGGACAGAAGCAACGCCGGCAAGATGAGCGTGCCGGTGGGAATCAGCAGCTTGACGGGTGCACGCTCGATCTCGCGCTCGACCGCGGCGCGATGAGCCGCACGGATCTCGCGACTTTGAGCGGCCAGCGTCTCGGCAAGTGGGGCACCCAGGGCGAGCGCCTGCCCCACCGTGATGGCAAAGGTCTCGAGCGCTCGCACGTCCAGGTCGCGCGCGGCGGCCAACAACTCGTCCTCACGCGTGCCCACGCCCACCTGCCACGCCATGCAGGCGCGCTCAAGGCGAAGAGCCAGCACTGACCGGCGGTTGGCGCAGAAAATCTCAAGCGCCGCATCAAACGAAAGACCGGCCGAAAGACCCAAGCGCACAACATCGATCATCTCGGACACTTCGCCGAGCGACACTCGCGCCGGGCCGCCCGCTCCAACCGCGCCCTTCACTCGCGCGGTCAGAGCATCGACCACCGAGCGACCCGCGGCAGCGACCAGCACCGCCTCGCGCTTGCAGGCCCCTGCGATCTTGCGTGCATCCGCCCGATCCAAACCCGTCGCGACAAATACACTCAGGGCGCACAGGCAAGCCGCAACTGCAACCGGGGCGCTCATAGCTCCACCCGCATAATGCGCCGGATAACCACCAGGGCAACGGCGTTGAGGGCAAGACCCAGCACCACAGCGCCCGCGCCGGCAGGCGTCGCAAGACCGCGACGAAAATCTGCCGAAAGCAGCGCCAACACCGCGCACATGCCCGCCGGCATCGCCGCGACCATATGCGCAGACATGCGAGCCTGCGACGTCTTAACATCCAGGCGGCGCTTGAGCTCAATGCGCTCCCCCACCATGCTCGACGCCTCGGACAGTAAGTCGGCAAGCGGAGCGCCGGTGCGCTGAGACACCTTAAGCGCCAAGGTCACAAGCGAAAGACCGGGGGCGTCGATACGCACGAGCAAGTCATCGAGCGCGTCGGTCGCCGAGATGCCGCAATCGATCGCCGCCGCCACCCGCAAAAACTCGGTATGCACTGGCTCTTGCGCATGAGCGCCCACAAAGCGCATGCCCTGGGCCAGCGAATGTCCCGAGGCAAGCGACATGGAAAGTGCGGTAAACGCCTCGGGCATTGCCTCTTCTGCATCGTGTTGCTCGCGCCGGCTCTCAAAGCCATCCCGAGCGGCACCAACGGCAAACGGAGCAACAAGTCCCAAGGCAAATCCGAGGGGCGATAACGACACCATCGTTAGTAAAACGCAGCAGACACCGCTCGATAGCAGCAGAAACGCCAAACGCCCCGAAGCATCTTCGATCACGAGGCCAAGGCGATGCGCCGGAGCCAGCGATGCCCACGAACGGGCGATCTTTTTCAGCAGATCGTTTTCCACCAGCTCACGCGGCAGCTTCTCTGCCACCGTCTCGAGCGCCTGACGTGCCAGCTCCGCCGGCGGTACCTGCGGCACACGAGGTTCCGCCCCGCACGCCGTCGCGACAGAAAGCCCTGCCAAGCCCCCTACGACGAGGGGCACAGTGATCTCCATTCGTCCACCTCCTCTTGTGTGAGCGTCCCCGACCGCAGGCCTTCTGCGATAAACGGCGGCTCGCGGTCAAGCGTCCAGGTGCGCTCGGCGGCATCGAACGTCACATAGCGCTCGAGCTCTACGCCGCCCGATGCGGCGCGTCGCACCCCCGAATACGAGGAGACGAAGCGCCTGCCATCGGCGTGGCGCTCGGACATCACGATACCGTCGAGTGCCATGGCAATCTGCTCCTCGATGAGCTCGCTCGGCAGATCGATGCCATAACGTGCAAGCAACGTCAGACGCACCACGGTCTCCTGTTCTGAACCCGCATGAAGCGTGGTGAGCGACCCGTCGTGGCCCGTGTTCATGGCCTGCAACATGTCGCAGCACTCGGCACCGCGCACCTCGCCCACCACGATGCGGTCGGGGCGCATGCGCAGGGCATTAGTCACCAGGTCGCGGATCGTCACCGCGCCCTCGCCCTCAATTGAAGCCTCGCGCGCCTCTAGGCGCACCACGTGCGGATGATGCGCAAACTTGAGCTCGGCAGAGTCCTCGATCGTCACGATGCGCTCGCCGGTGGAAATCTCACATGACAACGCGTTGAGCAGGGTGGTCTTACCAGATCCCGTGCCTCCCGCAACCGCCAGGTCCTGTCGCAGCGACACCGCACACGACAGCAGCTGCGCATACCAAAGCGGCAGCGATCCCAACCCCACGAGCTCGTCCAGCGAGCAGATACGGTCCGAGAACTTTCGGATGGTGAGAATCGGTCCGTCAATCGCCACAGGCGGAATCACCGCGTTGACGCGATAGCCCGTTTTGAGGCGGGCGTTGACGATGGGGCTGCGCTCGTCGATACGGCGGCCAAGTGGCGAGATAATGCGGTCGATAAGCACACGGATCTGCTCACCATCCTCAAACGCATGCTCGATGGGGTACAAGACGCCGCCGCGTTCAAAGAAAGCCGAGCGGCAGCCGTTGATCATGATCTCGGTAACGGTGTCGTCCTCGATGAGCGGCTGCAACGGCCCCAAGCCCACCACGTCATCCAAAATCTCGTCGATGATGGTCTCGCGCTCGGGCGTCGCGAGATCGGTCGGCTCCTCAACATTGAGCGCCGCCTCCACCGCAGGACGCAATTCCGAGCGGGCAAGTGCCGGGTCGATATAGGCGCTGATACGCGCCACTTCGTCGTAACCCATGCGGTCCATCACGGCGCGCTTGGTGCGTCGTTTCACGGCGCGGCGACGCCCCACATCTACAGGCGCTGCCGCCGCCGCAGCGCCGGCAGCCTTAATCCTCGTTTGCAGGCTCATCGCTGATCACCCTCGCGCGACCAGGGAAGGCGGATACGCGGGCGTTCGGTGCGCGTTGCACGGTCGGCGACCATATCGCTCCAAGGGCCGACGGCGCACCCCAGTTCCACGAGCATCTCGCGCGTGGCCTCGCGCACGCTAGTCGCAAAAGCGCTGGTCTGCCCCACTGCCTCGTCAGCGCGCCCAAACGCCATGAGCGCGGCGAGATCCTGCCCGCCATCGGCGATACGAATCTTGGAGCTTAACGCACAGGCAATCTCAAAGCGCATGGCGACGTCCTCGTCTGCCCCGCGCGCACCGAACCGGTTGAACACGGCGCTCATGCGCGTGCGCGGCACACCTACTCGACCTGCCAGTTCAATGACGCGCGATGCCGATGCCGCGGATGACACCGCCGCATCGCCAACGACCAGGCAACGGTCGCTCGCCGCCACCGCAGCCGCCACGGCGTCGCCCCAAAAGACCGAGGTATCGATAAAGACCACGTCGGATTCGCGACGCAGAACATC
>CABPCW010000005.1 GCA_902406155.1 uncultured Collinsella sp. | reverse complement strand
CCGAAGTGGGAAGTGCCGCCGCCATGGCCGCCGCCGCGCTGGTGCAGATGCTCGGCGGCACCCCCGAGCAGGCACTCGATGCCAGTTCCATCGCGCTGAGCAACCTGCTGGGCCTCGTTTGCGACCCCGTGGGCGGACTTGTTGAGGTGCCGTGCCAAAACCGCAATGCCATCGGCGTGGCCGCGGCCTTCAGCTCGGCCCAGCTCGCGCTCGCCGGTATAAAGAGTCTGGTGCCGTTTGACCAGATGGCGCATGTGATGCTCTCGGTGGGCCACGCCCTGCCGGCAACCCTGCGCGAGACGGCCAAGGGCGGCATCGCTCAAGCCCCCGCCGCGCTTTCTGCCTGCGCCAAATGCGGCATATGCGGATAGACAGACTTCTCCAAACTGATACTGTTTCCGCACCACAAACAACAGGCTAATCGCTATAATGCAAGCCCAGTTAAAACACGATGAGCCGCAAGTCGAAACTCGAAGGAAATATAAACGATGTCGCAAATCGACCGCAGCAACATGATTCCCGATCCGCAACAGCCCAGTAGGCATACTGGCGGCGTCCAATCGCCGCGCCCCATCGCGCCGGCTCACAGCCAACAACACGGCCCGGCCAATGCCTCTCAGCGCCCGAATCAGCGTCAATACCAGCCGCATCAACAATATCAGCAGCGTTCCGCACAAGGTGCCGCCCCCAAGCAGGGCCCTTCGCACGCTCGCGCGGCAAGCAATCGCGGACCCGCGGACAAGCACACCAACAAAAGCAGCAAGTCGGGCGGAAAGACGGCCCTCTTTGTCGTCCTCGGCCTCGTCGCGATCGTCTACATCGTAGGCGTCGTGGCGTTCTCGCAGGTCGCTTACCCCAACACCACCATCGCCGGCGTCGACATCTCGCTCTCTAACGCATCTTCGGCAGCCACCAAGGTAAACTCGGCATGGAAGCACTACAAGCTCACCGTGGCGGGCGATGACTTTAGCTGGACCTACCAGCCCGAGTCCGACGAGCCCATCGTCGATGGCGAGGAAGCCGCCCACGAGATTATCAGCAAAAACGAGCCGCTGCTGTGGCCATCGCGCCTCATCGCGTCGCTCGGCGGCAAAACCGTTAGCGCCACCAAGAACGGCTCGGTCGACTTGGACCAGGACGTCGACCTGTCCATGCTCTCCGATGCCTTTGACCAAAAGCAGTTTGAGGAGGACCTGGGCAGCGCCATCGACGAGTTCAACGAGGGCCGCTCGGGCACCTTCGAGGCCACCAGCTCCTATGACGAGAAGGCCGGCAAGTTCACCGTTGAGAAGGCCCGTTCCAACGAGAAGATCAACCGCGAGCATGTCATCAAATATGCCGAGATCGAGCTCGCGTCGCTCGCCGAGAACGTCGATATCTCCAAAATCGGCAACGACGCCTACGAACCGCTCAACGGAACCCTCACCAACGACCAGATTCAGGCTGCGTGCGATGCCGCCAACAACTTCCTGGGCGTCAACGTGACCCTTAAGCTCAACGGCAATGATGCCGGTAAAGTGGACGGCAGCTCGGTGCTGCAGTGGATCAGCTTTGCCGATCCGGCCAACCCCACGCTCGATACGTCGCAGATCGGCAGCTGGGCCGCCGAACTCGCTAACGGCTTTAACACCGTGGGATCCACCCGCTGGTGGACACGCGCCGACGGCAAGGAGTGCGCTGTCGAGGGCGGCGACTTTGGCTGGTCCATCGACAGCGACACGCTCGCCAAGCAGGTCGAGGACGCTATCAATAACAAGCAGACCGGCGATATCGAGATTTCGTACTCCAAGAAGGCCGACACGTTTACCGCCAAGGGCGAGCCCGATTGGAAGGCCTATATCGACGTCGACCTGTCCGAGCAGCACGCGCGCTACTACGACGAGAACGGCAATATCGTGTGGGAGGCCAACTTTATTTCCGGCAAACCGGGCGAAGACGCCACCCCGGAGGGCGTGTGGCAGATCAACAGCAACGACGGCGCAAGCAAGCTCATCGGTGCTAAAGACCCCGAGACCGGAAAGCCCAAATACGAGAGCCCGGTCAGCTATTGGATGCCGTTCGAGGGCAATATGATCGGTTTCCACGACGCCACCTGGCAAAACGACAAGAGCTTCGACAACGCCGAGTCGTACAAGTGGTGCGGCAGCCACGGTTGCATCAACCTGCGCCTGGCCGACGCCAAGGCGCTCCACGACTGTATTAGCGTTGGCCTGTGCGTGGTCGTGCACTCGTAGGGAATCACGCCTTCGCACAACGGGGAGCTGACGCTCCAATCTAACAGTTCCGAAAGATACCGCCATAATGCGCCCGCCTCTCGCGACGGGCGCATATACTTATCGAGGAACTTTCTATAAAGGAGACGCCATGTCGAATGTCCCCACCATTACCCCGGGACCGAATGATGCCGATCGAACGCCCGAGGGTGCCACCGAAACGCTTCCCCTCATAACAAACGTGCACGCCGCACAGCAAAACGGCAGCACAAGCGAAACAACCGAGATTTCTGACGAAGAGGCCTACGCCAAACTCAAAGCGAAGCGTGCCGAGCGTCGGCGCAAAAAGCTCATCCGGCGCGGCATTGCGGCCGGCGTCGTGGCCGCCATTGTGCTCATCGCCGTTGTCGTGACCTTAGTCATCAACGCACGGCCCGCAGGTACCAACGGGCCGGTGACCGACATGGTCACCGAGGGCACGTTTACGACCACCGTCGAGGCTAAAGGCCAGCTCAAGCCCATCTCGGCTTCGGTGGTCTCCCCTTCTGTCGACGGAACGGTGGCATCGATCAACGTGCAAGCCGGCCAGTCCGTCAACGAGGGCGACGTGCTCATGACCATTAAAAACGACGAGCTCGATCGCAACGTCGCCGACGCGCAGCGCGCGGTGGCAGCGGCACAGGAAGACCTCGCCAACGCGAAGAAAGCCGCAGCTGCCGCGCAGGCCGCCCCAACGACGGATGTCGATGGAGCTTCCGCAGCGACTGGCGTCTCCGCCGCATCAGCGGACACGAACGCCGTATCGGCCGCGCAGCGCAGCCTCGCATCGGCCCAGGCAAACCTCGATCAGGCGAACGCCAAGGCCGCCAGCCGTACGGTCACGGCCCCGAGCTCGGGCAGCATCGTGGAACTCAACGCCAAGGTGGGCGCCACGGTAACAGGCGGCATGATCATGGGCGAAGGCGACACGAGCGGCGGCAAACAGTGCATGCAAATCGCCGACCTATCCAAGATGAAGGTGACGGTTCAGGTGGGCGAAAAGGATATCGCCAAAATTGCCGTGGGCCAAAGCGCCAACGTGACCTATCCCGCGTTTCCCGATATCGTGAGCCAAGGCACCGTCACGGCTATCGCCTCGGTGGCAAACTCCGACTCCTCCTCCGGGAGCGGCGGCAGCGTGACCTTTAACGTCGACATCCTCATCGAAGCACCCGACAGTCGCCTTAAGCCGGGTATGACTGCCGAGGTCTCGGTAGTGACCGAGAAGCTCGACGACGTGGTGATGGTGCCGACCATGGCGCTGATGACCGAAGATGGCGAGCACTATTACGTCAATCTGGCCACCGATTCGGAAGGCAAAAAGACGCGCCGCGTGAAGGTGACCGTCGTGACGCAAAACGACAACGAGGCTGTAGTCGGCAAGACCCAGGTCACGCGCGACGACCAGGGCAACGAGATCAACCCAGACGTCCCGGTTACCAAGCTACGCGACGGCGACACCATCGTGACGGATACCGGCACAGGCATGACGGCAGAAGGCGGCGACAACATGCCTGCCGACGAGGGCAAGTAATGCATCCCGTCATCGACATCCGCAACGTGCACCGCATCTTTGAGAGCGAGGCCGGTTGCGCCCACATCCTGCATAACGTAAGCCTGGCAGTAGATCCCGGTGAGTTCGTCGCCATCACCGGCCCCTCGGGCTCGGGCAAGTCGACGCTCATGAACATCCTGGGCTGCCTGGACAAACCGACGGCGGGCGATTACTTCCTGCAAGGGCTCAACGTCGCCGAGCTCGACGATGATGAGCTCACCGAGGTGCGCGCGCTGAGCATCGGCTTTGTCTTTCAAAGCTTTAATCTGCTGCCGCGCCTGACGGTGATCGAAAACGTCATGCTGCCGCTGTCCTACACCAATGTGCCGCGTAGCCAACGCGAGATGCGCGCCGTGCACGCGCTGCAAGCCGTCACGCTTCCGGTCGACCATTGGGATCATCGCATATCGGAGCTCTCGGGCGGACAGATGCAGCGCGTCGCCATCGCGCGCGCCCTTGTCAACGATCCACCCATCATTTTGGCCGACGAGCCGACGGGAAACCTGGACTCGACAACCGGGGCGCTTGTCATGGAAACCTTCCACAAGCTCCAGGAACGCGGCAAGACCATCGTGCTCATCACACATGATCCCGGTATCGCCGCCGAGGCCGACCGTGCCGTGACCATCCGCGACGGTCGCATTCACGACGGCGCGTATATCGCGCATACACCGAATACGCTACGCGGGGCCGTCAACAATCTGCCCGCGATTTCTACAACCACCAATCAGCCGAAAGGAGCGAAGGCATGAGCACCCGCGATCTTGTCCAAGAAGCCCTTCACTCGCTCGAGGCCAACAAGGGACGCAGCCTGCTCACCATCCTGGGCATCGTCATTGGAATCGCGTCGGTCATAGCCATGACCTCGCTTATCGGAGGCATCCAAAACAGCCTAGTCAACAGCCTGGGTCTTAACGCCGCCCGCATGGTGCAGATCTATTCGTCCCAAGAGCTCACCGATTCGGACGTCGAGAAATTGCGTAAGATGGTGCCGCAAATCGAACAGATAGGCATTGTCGACAGCGCCTATTCCGAATACAAGGTCGGGGATAAAAGCTATACCGTCATGGCTCACGGCGTCGATAGCGACATGCTCGATGCCGTGGGCGCCAGCAAGATCGTCGCAGGGCGCACCTACAACGGTATCGAGTCGAAATCCGGTGCGCACGTGGCGCTAATCGGCCGCGGCGGTGCCGAGCAGCTGTACGGTAACGAACAGGACGCACTCGGCAAGACCATCAAGGTGTCGAGCGGAGACGTGCAAATTGTCGGCGTTATCGATGGTGGCAACGAATCCATGGGTTCGCTGAACCTGTACATGCCACGGGCCGCGATCGCCGAGCTCTACGGCGACGACAATCCGTCGTTTCCGAGCGTGACGGCGCTCGCCGCCGAAGGCACGGATATGGATAAGCTCTGCAAGACCATCGAGTCCAAGGTGCGTAGCATAAAGGGCATCTCGAAGGACGACGAGTACGATAGCGTATCGGTAAGCTCCATGAAAAGCGCTATCGACTCCCTCAATTCCTTTATGGGCGCCTTCTCGCTCATCATGGGAGCGGTTGCCGGCATTTCGCTGCTCGTGGGCGGTATTGGCATTATGAATATGATGCTCACCAATGTGACCGAGCGCATCCGCGAGATCGGTATTCGTCGAGCCTTGGGCGCCAGCCGTCGCGATATCACCGCACAGTTTTTGGCCGAGTCTTCGGCGCTGTGCATCACCGGTGGTCTGTTGGGTGTTTTGATTGGCTACCTGCTTGCCTGGGGTCTAGCGATGTTCGCCGCGGGTTCCGGCGTGCTTGGAGAGCTCGGTGCCAGCGGTACCATTACGCCGAGTTTTTCGATTGCCACGGTACTGCTGGCCTTTGCGGTATCGGTCGGCATCGGCGTGATTTTTGGCTTCTACCCCGCCCGCCGGGCAGCAAAACTCGACCCCGTGGAGTGCCTGCGTTACCAGTAATGCAATCCCCCCGAGTTGCGGTGAAATAGGGAGTGTTTAAGCTGTTCAAAGGCCTATTCAGTCCTTATTTCACCGCAACTCATGGGGGATAAGGCGCTAGTGCTATTCGAAACGAGATTCCAGACTCGATAGTCCGTTCAACGTCAGATTGTTTGCGACCTCCGAGATGCGCTCGATGGGCACCGAGCCATCGGAGAGCGCCCACGTACGGTAAATGCCGATAATGCCCGAAAGCAAAAACGCCAGATAGTAGTCGAACATCTCGTCCTTGAGGCCGTGGGGCAGCAAGTCGCGCTCGGCAATCTCGTGCTCGAGCGGCACACGAAGACGAGCCATAAAATCGTCGAGCGGAATATTCTCGATCAGCTGACGATTGAGCACCAGGTTGTTGCATAGCGCCTCGTTAACGGTTTTAAAGAAGGTCGCCGCCGCGCCCAGGGCGCGCTCGTTGGTGTCGCCGTTCATGGAAGTAAGCGTTTTCTCGACCGAGTCGACAATCATCTCCACCACATCGACGGCAATGGCATCGAGCAGGCCGTCAACCGTACCAAAGTGCACGTAAAAGGTCTTACGGTCGACATTTGCCTCACGCGCGATGGCACTCACCGTAATGTCTGCCAGCGGCTTTTCCATCAACAGGCGCTCAAACGCAGAAAGGATAGCATTGCGGCTGCGAACGATGCGGCGATCAATACGCGGTTTGCTGGTGGCCATGGGCGTGTCCCTTCGATATACGGGCATTCATCAACAGATGAGAGATAATCTACGTAAGAGGATTATCCCTCATACAGCACAAATATGCCCCGCATCATGAAGAACGCACGACTGCCCTACTGCGACTTAGGGTGCTTCTTCTTATTGAGTGCCGACGGAGATACGCGAATACCGTCGCCTGTCTGGCGCACATAGGCTTTATGAGCCGGCTTAGCAGCCCCAGAAGCCTTCTGAGCGTGCTTCTTGGGATCAACGGTAACAGCATTCGTGGGGTGCGGCTTAGTGGGCGCAGAGGACGTCTGAGGCGTTCGTCCGAGCTTGCGCATCGCGCGATCCCAGCATGCGTGGATACTCTCGTTGTGAGCGCTCTTAAGACCCAGCAGGGGCGCGGCCAAAATCGTCGGCGCGATAAACGTAATGAGGCGCCACAGCAGATAACCGGCGGTCGACGCAGATCCAAAGAAATGACCCAGGAACAGCGCGAAGCCACCCTCGGCACCGCCGGTGCCACCGGGCAGGGGAACAGCAGAGCTCAGGAGCTGAACAAAGGCGCTCGCGGCCATGACCGAGAAAAAGTCGACTTCGTGGTGGCCAAAGGCAAGCATCAGGAAATACGGCACGAGGTAGAAAAACGCGAGCTGCAACATGGTGATGACCACCGTGAGCAGCATGGACGAAAAGTGGCCGGCTGAAAGCTTGAACTTCTCGGAGAAAGAGTAGATTTCGCCGTCGACAAACGTACGCCAGCCTTCGATCTTGGTGGCCGAGACGCCCATTCGCTCGAGCCAATTAATGATGCAGTGCGCGACGCGCGTGACGGTCTTGGGCATGAGCGCGACGGCAAAGATGCCAAGCAGAATGCAACAGTGACCGCCAAAGCTAAAGACGCACAGCAGCGTCATGTCGCCATAGCGCTCGGCGAAAAACGGCATGCGGGCAAGCAGCAGAATGGCGCCCCAGGCAACGAGGCCAAACTGATACACGATAAAACGCGTGAACTGCGTGGCACCGGCCTCGCCGACATTTTGGCCTGCCTTGGTCAGGCGATAAATCTGGGCGGGCGTAGAGCCCATCATCATGGGCGTCAGGTTGCCAAAGAAGATACCGCTCGCCTCGACCGAGATCAGGTCGCGAATGCCGACGGGCGAATTGGGATCGAGCCAGACGGCGATCGCATAGGCAACGATGCCAAAGAACAGGTACAGGAACATGCAAAAGCATGCAGCAACGAGCCACGGCGCCTGAACGCTCGACATGGCAGCCCAGAACTGTCCCATCTGACCGGTCACAATCAGATAAACGATATAGCCAACCAGCACGACGCCGATAAAAATGGCACCGCGGCGTGCACCCTTGTTGTCATCGCCGCCCGAGGCCTCAACCTCGACCTGGGGCTTAGATGTATGCTGAGAGGACTCCGTCATGAGGCTCCTTCTGACCGTCCAAATATCTTGCATATTGTACCCGCAAGGGCCACAAGCAGAACGTAAAGCTATGGGCCAAATGGGAATTGCAGATGGTTTGCTCGGAAATAAAAAACCCGGACTTCCGTGGGAAGTCCGGGTCTCAAATTCATGGTAGCCCGTACCAGATTCGAACTGGTGATCTCCGCCTTGAGAGGGCGGCGTCCTAAACCGCTAGACGAACGGGCCATAAGCCTCAGCAGAAAAGAAATGGTAGCCCGTACCAGATTCGAACTGGTGATCTCCGCCTTGAGAGGGCGGCGTCCTAAACCGCTAGACGAACGGGCCACATGACATCTGCACTGCCGTGCTGCGAAGAAATATATTACGGGACAAAAAACGCGAGCGCAAGAAAAAATTCCAAATTGCCGAAAATTTGTCGGCAGGTTATGGAAAGTGCTGGTCAGCCGGGTAGTTAATTTGGGACGGGGCCAAAGGATGATTATTCTGGGACGGGGATTTAAAAATCATTAGGTACACAATGATTTTTAAATCCCCGTCCCAGAATAATCATCCCTAGAAGGCTACCCCAGGTGCAGGTGAGCCAGGAGTGCTTCGCGGTTGTTGGGGATGTTGTCCTCGATCACGGCGTCGAGGGCAGCGTTGAGAAGCTGTCCCAGCTCCGGCCCCGGCTTGACGCCGGCGCGAATCAGGTCGCCGCCGTTGATGGCAAGCATCTTAAGCGTATAGGGCTCCCCCGCCTGCAGCAGATCGTGGGCGAGCGTACGCATCTCCTCGATCGTCTCGACATAATAGAAGCACGAGGGCGCCTTGCCGAGCGTGTCGGCACGCTTAAGGTCCATGAACTCGTCCATCAGACGCGGCGTATCGACACCCTCGCCCGAAAGCGCGCGCATCATATTGAGCAGGCAGGAGCGCTCGGGGCGCAGCGGCTTGTCATGGTATTTGATCAGCAGGCACACATCGCGCACCAAATCGTGCGAGAGCGCTAGGCGATCCATGATGACACGCGCCTTCTTGGCGCCGAGCTCGGGATGACCATAGAAGTGTCCGCTGCCGTCGTGATCGACCGTAAAGCACTCGGGTTTGGAAACGTCGTGCAAAAACGCCGCCCACATAAAGCTCGACGAGGGCGCGACGCCGTCGCACAGCGCCAGCTCCCCTGCCACCGTCAGCACGCGGGCGATATGCTCGTAGACGTTAAACGCATGATAGACACTGCGCTGATCAAACCCGCGAGCGGACGCGAGCTCGGGCACGGCGGCGCAAACAAGCTCGGGGTAGCGCAGCATCGCGTCTCCCCCGTGGCCCGTCGAAAGGATGCCCTCGAGCTCAATGCCCACGCGCTCGCGCGCCACAGCATCGAGCAGCGGCGCGCACTCGGCAAGTGCCTGTTTGGTCCTAGGCTCGATCATAAAATCCAGACGGCAGGCAAAACGCACCGCGCGCAGCATGCGAAGCGCGTCCTCGTTAAAACGACGCTTGGGATCTCCAACAGCGCGGATGAGCTTACGCTTCAGGTCGCCCTGTCCATCGTAGCGGTCGACAAGACCGCGCTCGGGATGCCAGGCCATAGCGTTAACGGTAAAGTCACGACGCGCCAGATCGTCCTCAAGCGACGCCGCACGCTCCACGCTCTGGGGATGACGACCGTCGGTATAAAAACCATCCAGGCGGTACGTGGTGACCTCAATACGCTCGCCATCGCAAGTAGCCGTGATGCCGCCAAATTTGATGCCCGACTCAACCACGGCAATATCAGCCGCCTCGAGCGCCGCTTTGGACTCCTGCCACAGGCCGCTGCAGCACATGTCAACATCGTGGCTGGGGCGCCCCATCAGGGCATCACGGACCCAACCGCCCACGTACCAAGCCTCAAGACCGGCTGCCTCAAGCGCACGCAGGACACGGATGGAGGCATCGGTCGGCTGCGTACCGTTGAGCGAAACATTGCACATGCCTATGGCCTCCTGCACTTGCGAGCGTTGATCGATGGTTCTCAAGAAGTCTAACAAGAAACGGGAAAGCGCGCACACACAATCGCGTCGTCGATTCGATTAAACGAGACAGCAGACGCCATATACACTCAGCGTGCAAAAAACACCCGCCTCGGAAATCCAAAGCGGGTGTACGGCTACGGTTATTCGATGCGGCTAGCAGACCTGACGAATGGCGATACCCTTCTGATACTCATCGACCTTGGCAAAGTCGCCCAGACCAGGGCACTCGACCACGTTGGCGCCGGTGGCCATCGAGAGGCGCAGAGCGTCCTCGACGCGCTCGGGGGCGTCGTGCCACACGGACAGGAAGGCGGCCAGCGAAGAGTCACCGGCGCAGACGGTCGACAGCAGCTTGACCTCAAAGGTACGGTCGGCAAACCAGATGTGCTCGCCGTTGGAGAAGTACGCTCCAGCGCCACCCAGGGTCAGCAGCACGTTCTTGGCGCCCTTGGCATGAAGCTCGGCCATAGCGCCCTTGACGGACTCGTCGTCGCCACCGCTCACCTTAATGCCAAAGATGTCGAGCAGCTCGTCGTCGTTAGGCTTAATGAGGAGCGGCTCCATAGCAATGAGGTCGGCCAGCTGATGGCTCGAGATATCGAGCACGAACTCGGCGCCTTTCGCCTTCACGCGACGCAGGACCTCGGCAAGGAAGCCCTCGGAGGTGTTGGGGGGCAGCGAGCCGCTAATGACAAGGCAGGTCATGTCGTCAAGCGAATCGATGAGCTCAAACATCTCTTGCTCGTTGGCTTCGTTAATGGCGGCGCCGGCATTAACCATGTTGTACTCGGTGTCGGGACCGGCGTTAAGGAACACGTTGACGCGCGTGATGCCGTCAGTCCACACGGGCTTGACGGGCACGCCAAGGGCCTCGGCGCCCTTAACGATGAACTCGCCCGAGAAGCCGGCGAAGAAGCCAAGGATCGTGGTGTCGACGCCGTAGTGGTCGAGCGTAAAAGAGACGTTGAGACCCTTGCCGTTGGGGGTGTAGACAGCGTTACGGGTGCGGGTGACGGTGTTGGCGGACAGGCCATCGCAGGAGATGTTGTAGTCAATAGCGGGATTTGCAGTAAGCGTGTAAATCATGAATGTTCCTTTCACGAAGCAACGTGTTAATGAAAGTATATTCCACGCTTCGGCAAAAGGCTACAACAACTCGGTGAACGGTGTGGAACGCGTGAAGCGCGGCTCCGAGGTTCCAGTGGGACAAAAAACGGCGCCCCGGTCGAAACCGGGACGCCGTATGCGCACGAGTTTGTCGCGTTTCGCTTACTTGCGATCGAGCTTACGGACGGCAACGCGCTTGCTGTACTCGTCAACGTGACCGAAGTCGCCGATGCCGACGGACTCAGCGACGTTGGCGCCGGTGGCCATAGCGAGTTTCATGGCCTCCTCGACGTTGTCGCGATCCCTGTACCACTTGTGCAGGAACGCAGCGAGGGTGCAGTCGCCGGCGCAGACGGAAGAGACCAGCTTGATGTTGAACTCACGCTTGGCATACCAGATGTCCTCGCCGTTGGAGAAGTAGGCGTCGCCACGGCTACCACGGGTGAGCAGCACGTTCTGAACGCCAGCGTCGTGAGCCATCTTCATGGCAACGCGGACCTCGTCATCAGTGTCGACCGGCACGCCGAAGATAGCCTTCATCTCGTGATGGTTCGGCTTGATGAGCAGCGGCTTCTTGTGAGCGAGCTCCTTGAGCTTGTCGGAGGACAGGTCCAGGACGACATCGGCGCCACGGGCCTGAGCGTGCTCCATGACCTGAGCCAGGAAGTCGGGCGTAGCTTTGGGAGGCACGGAGCCAGAGACGATCAGGCACTCAAGATCGCCCGCGGTGTCCAGGATGTTGTAGAGCTCCTCCTGGTGCTGCGGCGTAATAGGAGCACCGGGGTTGAGGATGCCGTACTCGTGCTGGCCATCGTTGACATAGGTGTTGATGCGCGTGATACCGTCGGTCCAGACCGGGCGGCACAGGCAACCCAGGTTCATGACCTCCTCGACGATAAACTTGCCCGTGAAGCCAGCGAAGAAGCCGAGCGCGACGGTGTCGACGCCCATCTTCTTAAAGGCGAAGGACACGTCGAGGCCCTTGCCGTTAGCCGTGTAGCTGGCCGAGCCGGTGCGGACGTTCTCATCGGGCTCGAGCGGAGAGCTCGAAACCGTCATGTCGACAGCCGGGTTAGCGGTTAGCGTGTAGAACATTTACAGTACCCCCTGTATATGTGAGGGCCGCGTGGCCGGCCCATTCCAACCACGCGGTTACCTCTGATACCAAATTAGCGAGCAGCAGACTCGAGCAGCGCCTTGACCTCGGCGGCAGTGTTGCAGGCGAGCGCCTTCTCGGCGAGCTCGTCACACTCGGCCTTGGTCCACTGGCTGATGGTCTTGCGGGCGCGCAGGATGGACGGAGCGCTCATCGAGAACTCCTCCAGGCCCCAGCTGATCAGCAGCGGCTCAAGCAGCGGATCGGCAGCGGCCTCGCCGCACATGCCGACCATGATACCGGCCTTCACGCCGCTCTCGATGATGTTCTTGAGCGAGCGGAGCACGGCGGGATAGTACACCTGGTACAGGTTGGAGATGGTGTCGTTGCCACGGTCGGCGCACATGGTGTAGCCGATCAGGTCGTTGGTGCCGATAGAGAAGAAGTCGGCGACCTCGGCCAGACGGTCAGCGAGCAGCGAAGCGGCAGGCGTCTCGACCATAATGCCGACCTCGATGTTCTCGTTGAACTTGCGACCCTCCTCGGTCAGCTCGGCCTTGCACTGCTCGACGAGCTCCTTGACGGCCACGACCTCCTCGACGCAGGTGACGAGCGGGATCATGATCTTGACGTCACCAAAGGCGCTGGCGCGCAGCAGGGCGCGGAGCTGAACCTTGTACTGGTCGGGATTGGCCAGGCAGTAACGCACGGCGCGGAAGCCCATGAAGGGGTTCTCTTCCTTGACCATGTGCAGGTAGGGGATCTCCTTGTCGCCACCCACATCGAGCGTGCGGATGATGACCGGAGCGCCCTTGAGCGCGCTGGCAACCTTACGGTAAGCGTTGAACTGCTCCTCCTCGGAAGGAAGCTCAGCGGAGTCCATGAACAGGAACTCGGAGCGGAACAGACCAATGGCCTCGGCATCGTGATCGAGCGCGTTGGGCACGTCATCGGGGTTACCAATGTTGCAGGCGATGATCTTCTTGATGCCGTCGGCAGTCACAGAAGGCTTGCCGCGGAAGGCCTCGAGGGCTGCCTTCTCGGCAGCGAAGGCCTCAGCCTTGGCGGTGTAGGCAGCGAGCGTCTCCTCGTCGGGATCGGCCTCAACAACACCCTTGCCACCGTCGACGACGACAGTCATGCCGTTGCGCAGTGCGGTGCAGCTGTTGGAAACCGAAAGGACAGCCGGGATCTCGAGGGCACGCGCGATGATCGCGGAGTGCGACGTGCGGCCACCGGTCTCGGTGACGATACCGGCAACGTGGGCCTTATCGATCGTGGCGGTCATGGACGGCGTAAGGTCGTGCACGACAACGACGGTGTTCTCGGGCAGGACGGAGAGGTCGACGACCTCCTTGCCCAGCAGCTCGGCCAGAATACCGGTGCGGATGTCGGCGATGTCGGCCGCGCGCAGACGGAACATCTCGTCGTCCATGGACAGGAACATGTTCTCGAACATGGTCGAGGTGTCCATGAGCGCCTGCTCGGCGCAGGTGCCACCGTCAATGGCGGCGTTGATGGCGTCGGTCATGCCCGGGTCCTGAGCCAGGACAATATGTCCGCTCATGATCTCGGCCTCGGCCTCGCCCACCGTCTCCTTCATGTGGTCGGCCTGAGCCTGGGTCTTCTCGCAGAAGACCGAAAGAGCGGTCTGATAGCGCTCCTTCTCTGCTGCCGAATCAGCGACCTCGTGCGGTTCAAACGTCAAGTCGGGATCGACGGCGACCATAACGGTGCCGATTCCGATGCCCTCGGATGCGTTGACTCCCTGATACATTCCCATTCCTCTCTCCGTGCCATGTGATAAAGCGTTTTGCCATATCCATGACAAAAGAGCGCAGCTACCTTGATACAGGTCACTGCGCCCCCAAGTATGAACTTAATTGTTCAACATGCGACCCGTTTGAGTTCTACTCGCCAAGACCGCTCTTGATGAGCTCGATGGCAGCAGCCAGAGCCTCGGCCTCATCGGCGCCGTCGCACTTGACCTCGACCTCGGTACCGCAGGGGATACCAGCAGCCATGAGGGCCATCGGGGACTTGCCGTTGACCTCCTTCTCGGGGGTGACGACCGTCACGTCGCAGGCGTACTTGCCCATGGTGGAGGCGAAGAGGCCAGCCGGACGCATGTGAAGACCCTGCGGATTGACGAGGGTAGCCTTCTCAGAAACCATAATTGACTCCTTTTTGTGTTTAACCCCTGTCATGCATGCGGCAGGAGTCAGATTCACGACGTTGTTTATATTAACTCACATCAAACGGTTTTTCATTGTGTTTCGCACGAATTGTTGGACAGATGTGTTTGTCGTCCGCTTGCTCGCCCACAGGGGGCCGGGCGCGGGCTGTGAGATTTCCTGCTCTACAGTCCTGCTCGCACGAAGAGCACATTAAGTGCTCTTCGGCTCGTGCGGAACTCGCGATAAATCTCACAGCACGCGCCCGGCCCCCTGTGGGCGAGCAAGCTGCGGAAACTCGGTCGGTCCAGAGCAATATCGTGCGAACGGAATTCTGGCTATTTTTTTGTTCGCCTGGTTGATCTAGTTGATGGAGCCTATCTATACCCTCTTGTGGACTGAGGACTGTCCCAAACTGCCGGCAGAAAAGGAACGTCCCTAAGTGCCGAGTAGGGATGAAAAAGGCGGAGGCCCTGGTGAGGGTCTCCGCCTTTTTACAGGGGGCGATATTATTCGCTGACTGCGGGATTAGACCAGACGGGCGTTGATCGTCTTGGCGATCTCGGCGGCGTCGGTGGAACCCTTGACGGTGGCACGGAAGTCCTGGTCCATGAGTGCCTCGGCGACCTTGGACAGGATCTTGAGGTGCGTGGTGCCAGCCTGTGCACCCGGGATGAGCAGCGCGATGGCCACGTTGACGGGAGCGCCGTCCATGGTGTCCCAACCGGTCACGCCGGACTCGTCCTTGACGACGATGACAGAGGCCTCGGTAATGGCGTCAGATTTGGCATGCGGGATGGCAAAGCCCTCCATCATGCCCGTGGTGCCCTCGGCCTCGCGGGCCAGGAAGGCGTTCATCACGGCGTCGGCGTCGCCGGCGATACCGGCCTTGACGGCCTGGTTGGAGACAAAGCTCAGGGCCTCGTCACGAGAAGCGAAGTCCTCGGCGACAAAGACGTTCTCGACCTTCACGAAGTCGGCAGCCTCGGCCTTAGGGGACTCGACAGCAGCGGCCTTGGGGGCCTCAACCGTCTTGGCTGCAGGAGCGGCCTTCTGGTTCTTCTCGAAGTCATACTTCTTGAAGGCGACGAACAGGATGCCACCAACCACAGCGCCGATGAGAATCGCGAGGACCCACAGCGGACCGTTCTCGACAACGGGCAGGACCAGGAAGCCACCGTGGGGCGCTGGATCGTGGACGTTGAACATAATGGTCAGGATTGAAGCGATGGAGGAACCGAGCATCATGATGGGCATGACGGGCCAGATGTTCTTGGTCATAAACGGAATGGCGCCCTCGGTGATGTGGGTGCAACCAAGGATGAGGTTGACGACACCGGCGTCATGGTCCTCCTGGCTGAAGTACTTCTTGCCGACGACGACGGCGAAGGTGGTGATCAGCGGCGGAACGATGCAGGCGGCGGAAACGGCAGCCATGAAGTTGGTGCCGAAGTTGTAGGTCTCGGTGCCAACACCGGCGGCCAGGGCCTCGGTGAGCATAGCCGTACCGGTGACGTAAGCAGCCTTGTTAACCGGGCCACCCATGTCAAAGGCGCACATGCAGCCGATAGCAAGACCCAGGACAACGGCGCCAGAGGCAGACAGACCCTTGAGGAAGTCCATCATGGCGGTGTTGATGGCAGCCATGGGGCCGGAGATGCCGAGCATGACCAGACCGACGATGGCAGTCGAGAACAGCGGGTACAGGAAGATAGCCTTGAGGCCGTCCAGGTTCTTGGGCAGACCGGCAAAGACCTTCTCGAGCAGCAGGATGACATAGCCAGCGAGGAAGCCGCCGACGATGCCGCCCAGGAAGCCGAAGCCCACACCGGCGCCACCGGCGTCGATCATGCCGGTATCGGCGTTAACGGGCAGACCCTGGATGGCGATCATGCCGGCAACAAAGCCGGGGACGAGCGCCGGGCGCTTGCCGATGGACTCGGCGATGTAGGCGGAAAGCACCGGAACCATGAGGTTCATGGCGATACCGCCGATAATCTTGAGCATAGCGGCGAAGCTGTTGTAGTCGGCAGCCGTCGAATCGAAGGACGTGATGCCCCACAGGAACGAAACGGCGGTCAGAACACCACCGGCGACGACGAAGACCAGCATGTGGCTGACGCCATTCATGAGGTGCTTGTAGATGACGTGGCCGATGGACTCCTTCTCCTCGACCTCGTCCTCGACATCGGCGGCAGCGGCAACCGTATCGTCGCCCTTGGCGGCGAGCGCGCGGTCAATCAGCTTTCCGGCGGCCTCGACGGACAGGGCCTTGGAAACACCGACGGAAACCATGGGCTTACCGGCGAAACGCTCAGCCTGGACATCCTTATCGGCTGCGACGACAACGGCCTTGGCACCAGCGATCTCGCTCTTGGTGAGCTCGTTCTCGACACCGACCTGGCCATGGGTCTCGACCTTAATGGTCAGACCGCGCTCGGCAGCTGCCTTCTCCAGCGCCTCCTTCGCCATGAAGGTGTGCGCGATACCGGTCGGGCAACCGGTGGCGGCGATGATGTCAAACTTAGCCATGTGTCCCTCCTTCTTGAGTACTGCGCCCGCAGGCGCTCCCCTACACGCGCGTCCTTGCGCGCTTTTCCACAACTGAAAGATACCAACCCAGCGCTTTCGCGGAAAGGAAAATGTCACAATTCTCCGGTGAAAGGTTCTTTCATAACCGTAAACGGTAGGTGAAAGTTTACCATCAACACTTGAAACGGCAAGGTGTATCTTGTAATTGAAAATGCCCGTATGCTATGGCATTGAAAAACGAGTCCAATTTTCATGCCAACCAGGAGCCATCCATGACCGATAGCAGCAAGAGCGCGCTCTCCCTTATTAGCACTCATCAGGGATATAGTGGATCCGAGCAGCGCATTGTCGACTATATATTGGAGCACCAGTCCGAGGCGCCGCGCCTGACGGCCGCACAGCTTTCGCGTGCCGCAGCCACGTCCGAGGCGACGGTTTCGCGCTTTTGCCGCAAGCTGGGCTTTGGCAGCTTCCGCAGCTTTCAGTTTTCGTTGGCGCGCGACTTGGAGAGTCAGCGCAACGAGGGCCTGACCGACGAGGTCTCGCTCGACAACATGGAGCAGAGCCTTAAGAATATCTTGGCTGCCAAGGTCAGCGAGCTTAACGCGACCATCGACGGGATTGACCACGATACGCTAACGGCCGTTGTGCACGCGTTAAAGAATGCGGGCGTTATTGAGTTTGCGGCCGTAGGCAACACCAATGCCGTTGCGCTCGACGCGACGTTTAAGTTTTCGCAGCTGGGCCTTCGCTGCATGGCAAGCACCATCAGCGAGACCTCGATTGGTTTCGCGCTCACGTTGCGCCCCGGCGACGTTATCGTGCTGATCTCGAACTCCGGCAAGTCGCGCCGTCTGAATCGCATGGCAAAAGCAGCTCGCGACTGCGGTGCCACCGTGGTCGTCATCAGCAGCGACAGCAAGTCTCCACTTGCGCGCCTAGCCGACTACACCTTTAATACCGTCAATCACGAGGCGCTGCTGACAACGGGCGACTTCGCATTCTCCAAGATGAGCGCCACGATGATCATCGAGGTTATCTACAACTTCCTGCTGCCCGAAATCGAGGACGCCCGAGAGCACATCAGCTACTACGAGGAGCTCATCCAACCGGACAAGGTCGTGGAGTAGACATTTTGGGGAGCCGACAAACAGCACCAGCCACGAAACGGGCCCATCTACTACGTTTTATCCGTATAGCCCAACCACATACCGAAAATAGAGAAAACCGCAGGCGTTCTACCTGCGGTTTTCTTTTTGCAATTCTTGGCGTGGTTGACGATAGCCTATTAAACGTAGTAGATGGGCCGGTTTCGTGGCGGCAGGGTCGGACATACATGTGGCGGCTCGGCCTAAGCGTGCGCTTCTTCCAGCATCTGTCTGGCATGCGCTAGACTTGCCTCGGACTGATCGCCGCTCAACATGCGGGCGACCTCGGCGGTACGGGCATCGCCGGTCACCTCGTCCAAGTGCGTCTGAGGAACATCGCCGGGCTCTTTACTGACCACGTAGTGTTTGTCGGCCATGACGGCGACCTGCGCCAGGTGGGTTACGACGATGACCTGATGCGTGGCGGCAAGATCGGCCAGCACGCCAGCAAGAGCACGAGCCGTGGAACCACCGACACCGGCATCGACCTCGTCAAATACCAGCGTGTCGACGCCGTCCGCATTACCCAGGACCACCTTGCTCGCCAGCATAACGCGGCTCAGCTCACCGCCCGAGGCGATGCGGCGCAGAGGGCGCGGTGTGAGGCCGGCACCGCTGCGATACAGAAGCTCGTAGCTCGAAGGGCCCGCGGGTGTCCACTCAGCGCGAGGGAGATCGCGGGACTCCCAGACCAGCTCAGCGCCGCCCATCTCGAGGCGTGCCATCTGACGACCCACCTCGTGACAAAAACGCGGGGCTGCCGTATTGCGTGCGCGCTTAAGCGCCTTGGCAGCGGCGAACAGTTCGTGCTCCGCCGCGCCGAGTGCCTCGCGTGCCTTCCTAATCTGCTCGTCACCATCGTCCACCAGCGATAACAACTCCCGCGAGCGGTCACGCATGGCAAATACATCGTCCATGGTGGGACCCCACTGCCGCAGAAGTCCCTTAAGGTCGGAATACCGCTCTCGCATGCGAGCGAGCTCGCGAGGATCGAACGCAACACCATCGCGATAAGCACGCAGCTCATTGGCGCAATCCTCGAGTGAGATGCAGGCGTCCGAAAGTGCGTCGGCGATGTCACCCAGTTTGCGATCGACGGTCGCCATGCGCGACAGTTCTGCCACAGCGCCGTTCACGGCATCGAGCGCTCCCCCTTCGGAAGTAAGCGATGCATGGGCGTCGTTGGCCGTCGCCACCAGCACCTCGGCATGCTCGGAGCGCGGCAGCAGCTCCTCGAGCTCCTCATACTCACCCGGCTTGGGGTCGACCTCGGCGATACGCTCCAGAGCGAAGCGCGCCTCCTCGACGCGACTCCCCTGCGCACGCGACGCCTCCTCTACGCGACGGACCTCCTTGGCAGCCGCACGCGACGCCTTAAAGCAGGCACGGTACTTTTCCAGCGCCTCGAGCGCCGCGCGCCCAGCCCAGGCATCGACCATGGCAACATGATGTGACGGATCGAGCAGGCGCTGGTGTTCATGCTGGCCGCACAGATCCATCATCACGCCGACGCGCTCGGAAAGCTCGCGCACGCTGGCAATGCGACCATCAATCTTGACGCGGCTGCGGCCCTCGGCAGAAAGGCTGCGCTGCACGGTGAAGCCCTCCTCGTCGTGCGGGCCATCGAACAGGCGCGCCTCGACGCTCGCAAGCGCCTCGCCCTCGCGCACGGTCGAAGAATCCGCGCGTTCGCCCAAAATGAGCTTAAGCGCCGAGAGCAGCGCAGTCTTGCCGGCGCCGGTCTCGCCGGTCAGGACAGTCAAGCCGGCACTCGGCACCAACGTCGCCTCGCGAATGAGCGCGATGTTGGAAACCTGCAGCTCATCGATCATGGCGAACTCCGTAGAACACGCGGCTTACCGAGTTGTAGAAGCTCTCAGGGCCATAGTCGAGCAGCAGCACATCGCCGGGACCGCGGCGCACGGCCACGCTCTCGACGGTGCCATCGCAGGTAATAAACTGCCCGTCGATGGCAATAGCCGGCACACTCGGGCGGTCATCGGACATAAAGATCTCGACGACATCGCTCGGCGAGGTCAAAAAGGCACGGGCCTGAATAGTATGCGGCGCGATAGGCACGCAAACCATACCCGTGTAATCGGGGCTTACGATGGGACCACCGGCTGAAAGCGCATAGCCCGTAGAGCCGGTCGCCGTCGACACGACGACACCGTCACCGCGCAAGCGATCGATATGGTGGCCCGACACGGTGATGTCGAACTCGACCATATCGGACAAGGGCCCACGTGTGAGCGCCATGTCGTTGAGGGCGAACGAACGCACGACGTCCTTCGTGCCGTCCTCGCGCACGGAAACGATATCTGCGGCGATGGTGGCGCGACGGCTCACGTGGAGCTCACCGGACAGGGCATCGCTCACAACCTGCAAAACGTCGCGTTCCTCGGGACTGGCCGCCGTCAAAAAGCCCAGGTGACCATAGGAAAGACCCAAAATGGGAATCTCGCGGTAGTTGAGGATGCGGGCGGCGCGCAGCAGCGTGCCGTCGCCGCCGAGCGTAATGACTAGGTCGGCATCGTCGACATCGGGCGTGCTCTGAATCTTCGAGCGCTGATCGGCCGCCCATGCGACCTCGTAGCCCTGGCGCGTCAGCCAGAGCTCGAGCATCAGGCCGCTCTCGACCGCCTCTTGCTTGTAGTAATTGGGAACCAGAAAGACCTTCATAGCGTTGCAGCTTTCTCGCTCAAAGCCGATACCTGGGATTGCAACTCGTCATCGGAGCGCTCACTGGGGGCAAACCTCGTGCCGTACAGGAAAAACTCCACGTTGCCCTTGGCGCCATGGATGGGCGACACGCACACGTCAAGCGGGAACAGGCCCTTGGCGGCAAAGAGCTCAATAGCCGCCACGAGCGTATCGCGGCGCACGGCAGGATCTGTCACGATACCGCCCTCGCCCACCAGCGCTGCCGGAGCCTCAAACTGCGGCTTTACGAGCGTGCAAAACGAACCCGAAGACGTCATGCACGCCAGCACCGCGTCGATGATATTCGCGATACTCGTAAACGACACATCGCAAACGGCCAGGTCGATAGCGCCGCCGTAGCCGAGCTCGGGCAGCTGCGTCACGTTGGTGCGCTCGTGGAGCGTCACGCGATCGTCTTGGCGCAGCGACCAATCAAACTGGGCACGGCCCACGTCGACCGAAACGACCGTGGCGGCACCGCGCTTGAGCAGGCAATCGGTAAAACCGCCGGTAGAGCAGCCTACGTCCAGGCAGGCAAGGCCCGTGGGGTCGATACAAAACGCATCGAGCGCACCCTCAAGCTTAAGGCCGCCGCGCCCAACGTACGGAATGCGCCCCTTAACGTGCAGCGGCAGGCCCGGCGTCACCTTGAGCCCCGGAGAGGTCAAACGCTCACCGCCGCTCGAAACCAACCCGGCCATAAGAGTGCGAAGGGCATCCGCGCGATCGGCGCAGATGCCCTGTGAAATCAGTTCGTCATCGAGACGCACGCGTTTCATGAATGCCATCAACCATTCGTATCCGGGGATGCAGCCTGCCTATCTTGGGACTCGTTTGCCGCATCCTCATCGTATTCCTGCTCGAGCTTGTCGGCCTCACGCGGCGTCAGCTCAAACTTGTCGACCATATCGACCGCACGGGAGCCCAGCTCAATCGCCTCGTCAAACAAATCGAGCGAACGCTCCAGGGACGTATCCTTGGAGCGAACGGTGGCGATGATCTGGTCCAGGCGATCCGAGATCTCATCGAAGTTGCGGACGGAACCCTCTGGCATGGCTACTCCTCGACGGAGTCGGCCTCGACGGCCTCAGCAGCGTCCGGATCCTCGGCAAGTACACCGGCGGCAGCCTGAGCGGCAGCGACCTTGGCGGCCGCCTCGGCAGCCTGTGCCTCCTCGCGAGCGCGATCCTCGGCCAGCAGCTCTTGGTACAAATCCTCACCCGGCAGCTCCTCGCTGCGAGCGATCTTGCCCAGCACGCCGTTGACAAACGATGCGGACTGGTCGGTGCCATAAGCCTTAGCGATTTCGACGGCCTCGTTGATGACGATAGCGTCCGAGACCTCCTCGTCGGTGAGGAAGCGCATCTCGTAGACGGCGATACGCAGCAGGTTGCGGTCGGCGCCGGGCATGCGCATAAGATCCCAGTTCTTGGCGACGGCGCGGAGGGCACAGTCGATGCGATCGATATGCTCGTAGGCACCACGGCAAAGCTCCAGCGCATAGGGGTCGAGGGGACCCTTCGAGATCAGGAAATCGCCCTCGAGGACGCGCTCGAGCGGACTGTCCGTGGCCTCGGCCTGGAACAGCAGCTGCAGCGCCTGACTGCGGGCAAGCGTGCGCCCGCGATAAACCTTAAGGCTCAAAGGTTACTCCTTGGGGAAAACGAGGCCGTC
This sequence comes from uncultured Collinsella sp., assembly GCA_902406155.1. Classification (GTDB taxonomy): domain Bacteria; phylum Actinomycetota; class Coriobacteriia; order Coriobacteriales; family Coriobacteriaceae; genus Collinsella. Next base: position 24,082 of record CABPCW010000005.1, on the reverse strand, counting down.
GATGCAAACGTCAACGCGCTCGACCTCGACGCCCACCTGGGCATCGATGGCGGCGACCACGGCTGCGCGAACGGCCTCGGCGAGTTTCTTGAACGGATAGCCAAAGAACACCACGACACGCACGGTGAGTGCGAGCTTGTCGCCGATGACCTCGGCCTCGACCGCCGGCTCGGAAGCCGGGGCCTTGGACGAGAGCATCATGGAGACAAGGTTGGTGGCAAGGTCCTTGACGCCAACGGAGGCGATGCCCTCGACATCCGACACGGCGCGCGAGACGATGGCGGTCAGAACATCGGGCGAAATGCCGATGCCGTCAATCTTGATTTCCTGGGGCATGAGTCCTCCTAGAAGAGTTGGTTGCTAGACGCGGGAGACGAACTTGCCGTCGCGGGTGTCAACCTTGATGACCTCGCCCTCGTTGAGGTACATGGGGACCTGGATGACAGCGCCGGTGTCGATCGTGGCCGGCTTGGTGGAACCCTGGACGGTGTCGCCCTTAAAGCCCGGGTCAGTCTGGACGATGGTGGTCTCGATGAACATCGGCGGGGTCACGCCCATGAGCTCATCGTCGGCAAAGAGCAGCTGGCAGATGTCGTTCTCGCGCAGCCACTTGGAGTTCTCGCCTACCATGTCCTCGGGAACGGGAACCTGCTCATAGGACTCGTTGTCCATGAAGATGTAGTCGGTGCCATCGTTGTAGAGGTACTGGAACTCACGGGTGGTGAGCATGACGCTCTCGAACTTGGTGCCGGCGTTGCAGGTGTTCTCGACGACGCGGCCGCTCTTGATGTCGCGGGTCTTGTAGCGCACAAATGCGCCGCCCTTGCCCGGCTTGACATGCTGGAACTCGACGATGGTGTAGACCTTGTCCTTAATGCGGAGACCGAGGCCGTTCTTGAAGTCGGCGGTAGAAATGGTAGGCATAGCGACCTTTCTTGTTATGGGCAGAACGCACAAGCGTCCAAATTACATACGACCAAAATTATACACTTGCAGACGGCGCCTGCAGCGAGCGCATAAAAAGAGAACGCGGGGCGTCCGAATCTATCCGAACGTCCCGCCCCAAAATCTATCGAAATGAGCTAGCAATCGATGACGTGGAGGTCATGCGGCGTCTTGGTGAAGGGCTCGTAGCCGTTCTCGGTGACCACGCCGTAGTCCTCCAGGCGCACGCCGCCCACGCCGGGCAGGTAGACGCCGGGCTCCATGGTGATAACCGAGCCAACCTCGATGATATTCTTGCTGCGGTTGAAGTTGGGCAGCTCGTGGATGTCGATACCGACGCCGTGGCCCAGACCATGGTTGTAGTAATCGCCATAGCCGGCATCGCCGATGATCTTCTTGGAAAGCTTGAAAATGTCGTTGCCCTCGACGCCCGGATGGATAGCGGCGACGCACTCCTCGTGGGTGCGGCGTACGAGCGCGTACAAGTCGAGCTGCTCCTGGGTGGGCTCGCCCATCACGACGGTACGAGTCATGTCGGAGCGGTAGTCGCAGTAGCCCGCGCCATAATCCATGAGGACGAAGTCGCCCTTCTCGATCACGCGATCACTCGGGACGGCATGCGGGTTGGCGGTGTTGGGGCCGCTCGCCACGATGGAGCCGAAGGCCAGGCTGTCGGCGCCGTTGGCGAACATAAAGTTCTCGAGCTCGTTGCGAACCTGCTTCTCGGTCATACCGGGCTTAATAAAGCCGAGCATATGCTGGAAGGCGGCGTCGGTGATCGACTGCGCATGGCGCATGAGCTCGATCTCCTCGGCGTCCTTGATGGCGCGCATCTTGCGAATGTCGTCATGCATCAGCGGCAGCATGCAGGCTACAGAACGATCCTCCAGGCCACGCTGAATACCCTGGTAGAAGTTGATCTGCATGTCGTCCTCGACAGCGCAGACGCGGCACTTGTTGGCCGCGATCTTGCCGGCGACCCAACCGGGGATGGTGCCCTCGTCCATGTCGTAGACCCAGGGGCTGCCGGCGGGCGTGTTCTCCTCAAAGCTGTTGAGGTAGCGCGAGTCGGTATGGAACAGGCACTGGTCAGCCGTAATAAACGCCGCGTGCGGGAACTCGAAGGTGTAATCAAAGACGCCCTTCACGCCCGTAAGCCAACGAAGATTGGCCTCGTCACGAACCACGATAGCGTCGTAGCCGCGCTCGGCCATCAGGACACGGACACGCTCGATACGACCGGCAGGGCCGGCAGCAAACTCTGACATGCAGATTCCTTTCTTGTTGTCTCTAAAAGTGCGGGACGGGTCTCAACCGAACGACGGAATCGCATGTGATCCACGACCGATTGAAACCCGCCCCTCAACATGATACGAAAGACGATGGATGTCAATAAATCTTAGAGAAGTTCTTTGCGAGAAGCCAAGTAGGCGTGAGTATGGCGCTCAAGAACCTCGTCCTCAACGCTCGTTAAACGAATGGCGCCGAGTGCCGCGGGCAGCGGCAACATGCTGCGGTTCGAGCGGGCAAACTGCTGCCTGCGGAACTCCTCGATATATGCGGCAGGCTCCAGATCAAAGGCAAGCTCCTCGATACCAAAGTCCTCCAGGCAGTCATCGACCTCAAAGACGTAATCGATGTCGAAGTCGCAGGCATCATGGGCTAGGCGCGCCTCAAAGCGCATGCCCTCGGACAACAGCTGGTAGGCAGGCACCGGCGAAGCGGCATCGCCCAAGCAGGCGCGCAGGGTGCGCTCCCCCGTCTTGCCAAAATCGAGCGCATGGCGGGCGCTCGGGTTCGTGGCCATCAGTACGTCCTTGCGTGCAGTCTGAGACCACTGAACGGCATTGACGAGCGCAACCTCCTCGCCCGAGAGAATCTCGGGGACGGTCTCAGTAAACTGATTCCAGCGGGACTTGCTGCTCGAAAGCATGGTGACAACGAGCACCGCATAGCCGAGCTTGAGATCCTCGGGGTCCGCCTCGCGTACAAGGTCGAGGTCACACACGACCAAGCCCGGCTCGGGACGGAACGCGATAGCGGGAAGCGCATGCGCCGACGAGGCGACGAGCGGCTTCATGGTCGTCGCGACCGTGAGCATGGCGTCGAACGTCGTCGGCAGCAAGGCGCACTCGGTGCGACCGCACCACTGATTGGCACACCAGCAAACGACCGAGCAGGTCGCCGTGTCGCCGACAGCGACAACGAGATCGTCGCAGGTAATGCCGTTAGCCGACAGGGCGCCAAAGACGGTATCGGCATCGGCAAGCGTAGCACCGGCAGGGGAAACCTCGAGGACGAGCAGCGACACGGCAAAACCGGCGTCAACCAGTGCATGCTCGACAACCTCGCCAAATCGCTCGGATGTGGCGTCGTTCCAAACCACCATCGCGCGCTTAGGCTTGCCCACAGCCGAGGCAAACATGCGCGGCAGCTCCTCGAACGCGCCCAATCCGACGCGGACATCGACGCTGCGGTTTTGGAAATTGATAAGTTGACGGCGAATCATAGCAGTCCACGCTCCAAAAGCATCTCGGCACAAAGGTAGGAAACGTCCTCGAAGGACTTGTTGCGAATATCAAGGGTAATATCGGCGGCCCGGCGATACAGCGGACGGCGATGCTCAAACAGGCGCGCAGCGTGCTCGGGCGAGCGGAAATCGGGCCGGGTATCGGAGCGGCGAATCTGGCGCAACGAGTCCTCAAAGTCGCCTTCGAGGTACACACAGGTACCCATCTCGTGCATCAGCTCAATGTTCACCGGCGTCTCGACGATGCCGCCCCCGCACGATACCAGCAGGCTGCGTTCGCTTTGAAGCGAACGGAGTGCCGAGGTCTCGAGCTCGCGAAAACGATCCTCGCCCTCGGTCTCAAATATCTCGGTCACCGACTTGCCGCATCGACGCACAACCAAACGATCGGTATCGATAAAACGCCGCTTGAACATAGTGCCCACGTTGCGCGCAAGCGTCGACTTGCCCGCGCCCAAAAAGCCGATAAAGAAGATATGGTCGCAGCCGTGTTTGATGTGCTGAGACATGGCGAAACCTATTCCTCGCAGGGAAGGTCGCGCAGGGCCCGGCGCTCAAAGATACGGAAGACCTGCGTGTACCACAGGTCCTGGGTCGCCTGCGGCTTGACCAGAATAGTGTCAACGCCGGCAAAGTTACCGCTCCACACGTCCGTGTAAAGCTGGTCACCGATCAGCACGGCCTCGTCGGCCGTGGCGCCCAGACGCTTAAGACCCGCCTTCAGGGCAAACGGGGCGGGCTTCATGGCGTGGCTGATAGCCTCGAGCCCCAGCTCGCGCGCCGATGCCATGACCTGGTCGCGATGCCAGTTATTGGACACCATACACAGCTTAAAGCCCTTGGCATGGGCGGCTTCGAGCCAAGCTGAAACCGCAGCGGGAACCTGCTCGGTATCGCGCGGCACCAGAGTGTTATCGCGGTCGAGTAGAATGGCGCGCTTGCCGTCGGCCCAGAGGGTATCGAGGTCGATGCGGTCAACTGAGGCAACATATCGTTTGGGGCTAAAAATCCTCATGATCAATTCCAAGACTGTTGGTGCTCTTCGTAGGTCTTCGAGAAATACTCCTCGTCCTGTGTAATGTAGAAATACAGGTCATCGGAGTCGGTCGGCTCAAGGGTAGCCTTGAGCGCCTCGAGAGACGGAGAGCAGATGGGCGTGGGCGGCAGGCCTTCATGCTTATAGGTGTTATACGGACTATCGCTCTGCAGGTCGTCGGCGGTAACCTCGCCGCCGGTGACATACATCATGGTCGCATCGCTATTGAGGTAACGCAGGCCATCGAGCTTGCCCGCCAGACGGTTATAGAAAACCGAAGCCACATGCGCGCGCTGATCGGCGTTGAGGCCCTCGCGCTCGACGATCGAGGCAAGGTTAACGATGTCGTAATCGGACATCTCCACGCCATAGCGCTCCTTGATCTTGGCCTCGCAGCTGGCAAAGTCAAGCGACTTATACTCGGCGTTGAACTGGTCAAGCATGGCGCGAATCACATCATCGGCAGACGGGTCCTTACCCAACGAATAGGTCTTGGGGAATAGGAAGCCCTCGAGCGAATCGTTCGCGGCATCTTTAAGGAAAGCGTAATCATTCACATAATTGCTCGCCTTGGCCTGGTTAAGGAAGTCTTCCTTGGAGATGCTGTCGTATGCCGCGGCCACGCGATCGGCGACCTGGTCGACCGTTAGGCCCTCAGGGATAGTCAGCGCATCGGAGCCCGCATTGGGGCCTTCCATGAGCTGCTGAACAACCTTGGTCGCGTCCATGAGCGTGGTAAACGAGTAGGCGCCAGGCTTAAGCGACATATCGGCATTGAGCTTTTTGACCGCCGCATAATAATCCTTGGGGTCTTCGACGATATGGTTCTCGGAGAGAATCGAAGCGATGGTATCACCCGAGGCGCCATCGGGAATCGTGATAGTAACTTGCTGGCCAGCAGCGACTTTCGCATCCTCGCCGGCAAAGAAGCCCTTGACGGCTGGCACGACAAAGAAAACGATCGCGACAAGCGCAAGCACGGCGATGACGCCACCGATAATCATAGGCACCGGAGAGCTTTTCTTTTGGACGCCACGGCGGGCATGCGTGTTATAGCTCGAGCGCGTGGCCGGAGCTACGCCATGTGTGCCGTGAGCATGATGTGTACGCGTATGCGATTGAGGCGCCTGCGCACGCTGCGTGGGCGCCTGCTGCTTAAAACGGGTACCGCTTGCGGGCCGGGCTGCGCGGGCAGCGGGCTGTTGGGCAGGACGCTGAGCAGATTGAGCTGCACGAGAGGAGGGCTGTGCGGGACGAGCAGCAGGCTGAGCCGCACGCTGCGTCGGTTGCATCGGACGCTGGCCGGACGATACAGGGCGCGGCGTAGGCTGCCCCTGGCGATTCGGCTGGCGCGGATCGGAAGCGCTAGGCATGCGAAACCTCCTCGTTTTTGCGATCGAGCCACGTCTGCAAGAACAGGCTGGCGGCGATCATGTCAATCTTGCCCCTCATCTGCTTTTCGTTGAGTCCCTGCTCGCGCAGGATACGCTTTGCCTCTTGCGAGGACAGGCGCTCATCCTCAAACTCAAGCGGAAGATCGAGCTCTTGGGCAATCTTTTGCGCAACGGCGGCAACGCGCTCGGCCTGGGGGCCGGGCTCACCGGCCATGGTCAAGGGACGTCCGCTTACCAGGATATCGGGCTCATAGTCCTCAACCAGGTAACGGAACGTCTTGGCCATGCCAGTGACCTCGGCAGCCGGGAGCACCTTGACGGGCATTGCCATCTTGCCATCACGGCTCGAGACGGCAATGCCAATCCGGGTCTCCCCTATGTCCAGTGCGAGCGCGACCACAGCGACTACTTAGGTTCTTAGGCGCCGAGCGCGGTCTTGGCGGCCGCGAGGGCATCGGCGATACCGGCGGCGTTCTTGCCACCGGCCTGAGCCATGTTGGGACGACCGCCACCACGACCATCGACCAGGCCCGCGATCTGCTTGATCACGTTACCGGCGTGGAAACCGGCCTTCACGGCGTCATCGGAGCCGGCAGCGAGCAGGGCCGGGGTGCCCTTCTCGGTCACGCTGGCGACGACGCAAGCGACGGGGCCGGCAACCTTCTGGTGCACGGTATCCCACACATTGCGCAGGTCTGCGGCCTCGAGACCCTGGAGCTCAGCGACAACGAGCTTGTAGCCATTCAGCTCGACAGCGCCTTCGATGGCGCTGGAAATCGCATCGGAGGAGCCACCGGTGAGTGCCTTCTTGAGCTTGTTGGACGTCTCGCGCAGCTCGGCCTGCAGGTTCTCCACGCGGGCGGGAACCTCGTCAACGCGGCACTTGAGCGCAGCGGCAGCGGCGTCAACGAGCGCCAGGCGGTCGGCCATGTAGTCGAGAGCGCCCTTGGAGGTCACGGCCTCGATACGGCGGACGTTGGAGCCCGTAGAGGACTCGGAAATGATCTTGAACAGGCCGATCTCGGCGGTGTTGGCGGCATGCGTACCACCACAGAGCTCACGGGAAAACGGCTGGTCCTCGGCGCCCGCGGAGACGACGCGGACGACGTCACCGTACTTCTCGCCAAAGAGGGCGACAGCACCGGCGGCCTTGGCCTCGTCGATACCCATGACGCGGGTAACGACCGGCTTGGAAGCGAAGATCTGCTGGTTGACCAGATCCTCGACAGCCTTGAGCTGCTCGGAAGAGAGGGCCTCGAAGTGCGTGAAGTCAAAGCGCAGGTGCTCGGGCGTCACCAGCGAGCCGGCCTGGGAGACATGCTCGCCCAAGACCTGCTTAAGCGCGGCGTCGAGCAGGTGCGTGGCGGTGTGGTTGCGACGCAGGAAGCCACGGCGCTCAGCGTCGAGCGCGGCGGTCACGGTAGCACCGACGGTCAGCGTACCCTCAGCGACGTGGGCGACGTGAGCATACAGGCCGTTGTGGTTCTTGGTATCGGAAACGGTCAGTGCAACGCCCTCGGCGGAAAGCTCACCGGCGTCACCCTGCTGGCCGCCCATCTCGGCGTAGAACGGGGTACGGTCGAGCACGACCTCGACGTCCTCGCCGGCGGCAGCGGACTCGACAGACTCGCCGTTGCGCACGATGGCAACAACCTTGGCGCCCTCGATGACGTCGTTGTCATAGCCGTCGAACTCGGTCGCGGAGACCTTGTCCGAAAGCTCGACCCACACGTCGTTGAAGCTGCCCCAGGCATCGCCCTTGGCGTTGGCACGAGCGCGGGCCTTCTGGTCCTCCATACAGGCGGTGAAGCCGTCCATGTCGACGTCATGGCCAGCGGCGCCGGCGATCTCGACAGTAAGGTCAATGGGGAAACCGAAGGTGTCGTGCAGCTTAAAGGCAACGTCGCCCGGAAGCACAGCGCCCTCGGCGAGCGCGGCCAGGGCCTCGTCCAGGTAAACGCGGCCGTTGTCGAGCGTCGTGGAGAAACGCTCCTCCTCGGAGGCGACGATGCCCTTAACGAGCGCGACGTTCTTGAGCAGCTCGGGATAGGCCTCGCCCATCTGGGCGTTGACCTCGTCGATGAACTTGGTCAGGAAGGCGCCCTCGATGCCCAGCAAGCGGCCGTGGAACACGGCGCGGCGGAGCAGGCGGCGCAGGACGTACTCGCGGCCCTCGTTGCCGGGCAGAATGCCGTCAGAGATCATAAAGTCGACGGCACGGGAGTGGTCGGCGATGATGCGCAGCGAGCGGCTGGCTCCGGAGTAATCGTCGGCGTCATAGGTCTTGCCGCTGATCTTCTCGCCCAGCTTGATGAGGTGCTGCATCAGATCGCCGTCGTAGTTGGCGGTCTTGTGCTGCATGATGGCGGCCATGCGCTCCAGGCCCATGCCCGTATCGAGGTTGCGGTGCGGCAGCTCCGGCATGGAGCCGTCCTCCTGGCGGTCGTACTGGGTAAACACGAGGTTCCAGAACTCAAGGAAACGGTCGCAGTCGCAGCCGGGCTTGCAGTCGGGGCTACCGCAGCCGACCTCCTCGCCCATGTCAAAGTAGATCTCGGAGCATGGACCGCAGGGGCCGGTGGGGCCAGCGGCCCAGAAGTTGTCGTCCTCGCCCAGACGCGAGATGTGATCCTCGGCAACGCCCAGGGAGCGCCACACGTCGTGGGTCTCGTCGTCTTCGGTAAAGACGGTGAAGTACAGGCGGTCGAGCGGCAGCTTGAACTTCTTGGTGATGAGCTCAAAGGCCCAAGCGCAGGCCTGCTGCTTGGAGACGCCGCCAAAGGAGAAGTCGCCGAGCATCTCAAAGAAGGACAGGTGACGGCCGTCCTCACCGATGCAGTCGATGTCGTTGGTGCGGACACACTTCTGGCAGGAGATCGCGCCGATCTCCTTCATGGTCTTCTTGCCCTGGTAGTACTCCTTAAACTGGTTCATGCCGGCGTTGGCAAGCAGCAGCGAAGGATCGTCGGGGACGAGGGACGAAGAAGGATAGAGCTTAAGACCGCGCTCCTCAAAGAAGTTGAGGAACTTGGAGCGAATCTCGGCCGTAGTCATTGACGGGTAGTCAGCACTCATAGAGGGAATCTCCTCGGTTTCACATCGAAACAGTTCAAACGTAACGATATTACCATCCCACCGCGCCTGTGCAAAAAAGAGGGCCGCCAAACAGCGACACTCCAGCGAAAGTGCACGTTATTTAGGTCTGTCAAATACTTTGAAAAAAATGATTTCGGTATAATTGCATATAAGAATCGTCCGGAAGGAGCGATCGATGAATAGCAAACGGTTTGTCGTGAATGCACTAACCTCGGTAGCCCTTTTAGCAATCTTCGTTTACTCGAGCTGGTATGTGAACCAGCCGAGATTTGGCTACGCATTGTACGCAGTAACATCTGGCGATAAAGCGTATTACACCCTAAGCGCAATTGACGCCATCTTTTTCTATGTGGCTGGCCCCTTATCAATCGCTTTGATCGCGTTTATTGTTATTTACAACATCAAGAAACGCTAACAGGGCCTATTTGGAATCCGAATCGTCCATGGAGCCGTCGATGCCGGTTTTGGTGTCGTCATCCGTGTTGGAATCATCATCCTTGGCGAAGGGGTTCTTGAAGAAACCCGTGGCATCGGGCTGAAGACCCGAGAGCTTGATCCAGGGATTATCGAGCTCGGGCTTGGGCATAGCCTTGGCCTCGGGCGCGGTCTCGTTGCCGATGAGCTCGGACTCATAGATGAACGTATCGTCCCCAAGCGCGTCATAGGCGGCGACCGGGTTGCCATCGGCATCGCGGTACGGCGTGCCCTTAAACACGGCGCCGTCATAGGCCACAAGCTGGCGGCCGGTCTCGTTCTCAAAGTAGTAGACGAAAATGCCCTTGAGGGCTGCGCACAGCGGAATGGCAATGATCATGCCAATAGGACCCATGAGTGCCGAGCCAATAACGAGCGCCGTGAGGCTCATGATGGGATGCACCTGCACCGAGCTCTGCATGACCTTAGGCGAAATTACGTTATCGGTGACGTTTTGAGCGACCATCGTCACGATGAGCGTCCATAACGCCAACATGGGGCTGAACATGAAACCGAGCACTGTGGCGATTGCTGCGCTCACCCAGGGACCGACGACCGGAACCAAATGCATGATGCCGGTAAAGATGGCCATGAGCGCCGCATACGGATGGCCGATGATCATAAAACCGATAAAGGCGAGGAAACCACCGCAGATGGACGTCACGACCATACCGCGCATGTAGCCGCCGACAGAGCGAGAAAGGATGGCGACCATAAAGCGGTACGAGGTCTCCTTCTCCTGACCGATGATAGTGCAAATCTCGTGGTGCATGCGAGGGTAGTCGCAGGCCATCCAGTACGCAAGCACCAGACCAAGGAAGATCACGAACAACTGCGAGGCTGTATTGGTGATGAGCGGGAACACACCGCGGCCAAGCTCGGCAGCGATCTGAGACACATACTTCGATGCCACGGCAACCAGCGACGAAAGATTATCGTCCAGATACTCCTTGAGCGGCGTGTTGTTGAGCGTCTTGGCATGCGAGATCATCTCGTTGAGGTCGCCACCCGCAACACGAAGCTGCTCGGGCAGGCGGCTCAGGACTTCCATGATCTGACCAAAGAGAATCGGCGACAAGATGCAAACGACACCGACGAGCACAGCAACGACCACAATAAGCGCGATAAGCGAACCGATGCCGCGATTCACGCCATGGTGCTCGAGCCAGTTGGTGATCGGGGACATCACAAAAGCAATGATGGAGCCGACGGCAAGAAACTCAATAACCGGTGCCAGGATGCCCATAAGGTTAAAGATGACGGCGGCGATGACGATGCAACCGACGACAGCCCAAATGCGAAGCGTCAGAATGCGGGTATCGCGCAGCGTGCGGTCGGTTTGTTGGGGGTGCTCACTCATGAACGAACCATTACTCCGTCAGGGTCAATCTTGTCTTGAATCTTCTTGAGGGTGCGGCGCAGTAGGCGCGAGACCTGCACCTGCGAAATGCCCAGCTTCTTGGCGATCTCGATCTGGGTCATGCCCTTCACAAAGCGTAGCTCGATCACCTCACGCTCGCGCGGCGAGAAATCGCGGATGGCTTCCTCGATTACCAGGCGGTCATCGGTAAAGTCGAGCTCGTTGTCGTCGTCGGCATAGCGATCGAGAATCGAGGGAGCATCGTCGGAGTCGGACGCGCCGGGAGCCTCGATGGGCACCGACGTATAGGCCGACGACGACTCCATGGCCTCCAGGACCTCGTCGACGGTCACGTCCAGGTACTCAGCGATTTCTTCGACCTTGGGCGAGCGCTGCAACTCGTTGGTAAGCTTGTCGGTAGCCTGGTTAACCTTGGCAGAAAGCTCCTGCAGGCGACGAGGCACGCGCACGCTCCAGCCCTTGTCACGGAAGTGACGCTTGATCTCGCCCAAGATGGTGGGCGTGGCAAACGTCGTGAACTCAAGTCCGCGTTCAGGGTCAAAGCGGTCGATAGCCTTGAGCAGGCCCAAATAGCCGACCTGCAAAAGGTCATCGAGCGGCTCGCCGCGGTTCTTAAATTTGTTGGCAAGAAACCTTACCAGATTCATATGGGACATGACGAGCTGCTCGCGGGCATCCGGATCACCGGTCTCCTTATAACGACGAAACAGCTCGCGGGTTTTCTCCTTGTCCCAAGCGGTCTTGCCGCTCCGGGAACGTTCGGTCATATTAGATATCCGCCTTGAGGTCGAGGGAAAGCGTTAGAGGCGCCGCAGTCTTTTCGTAGGAATCGCACACGCTTGCAAGAATGAGCTCGGCATACACAGCAGCCTGGTCATCCTCGTCGACGGTGGCCTGTTCCCCAAAGGTAAAGGTCATGCCGACGTGAGATTCGTCCACATCGAAATTGATCGTGATGTCGTCGCAGTCGACCGCGGTGCACCCAAAGATGAAGGCTTCCTCGGCAGCCATGCGGATATCCTCGATGCGATCGACGGACATAGAGCACAGGGCGCCGACGTTGGCGGCCGTCATGCGCACCAAGCGCGCGAGACGCGGATCACCGGCAACGCTCAGCGTAATGGGGCAGGTTGCTTCACTACTCATCGCAGGACTCCTCGGAGGTCTCGGCAGGCATATAGGTGTAATACTGAGCAGGCTTGGCTGCGGGCTTCTGAACATCATCGTCGTCAGCAGCGGCATCGTCATCGTCAATCAGAACGCGCTCAGTAGGCTGCTCGGCCTCGGCGGCGGCAGCGGCGAGCTTGCGATCGGCGTCGGCTGCAGGAGCCTTCACCTTATTGAAGAGCTTCTGCACGGCACCGGCCGCAGAATCAGTCACGCTCGATACGGCATTGCTGGCCTCGGCCACGCTGCCCGTGACCTCGGAGATGTCGCGAACGACCGCCTCAACCTCAACGAGGTTAGACGTCAGAGCATCAACGGCAGTCTTGCTCGACTTGAGGAGCGGCTCAACCTGTGCCAGCGCGGGAGTGAGCTCATCGACAGCGCCATCGAGCTTTGCCACCACAGGCTGTGCCTCGGCGAGCGTATTATTGAGGTCGCTCACCGTCTTGTCGAGCGAGTCGACGACGGTGCGGGTCTTGCGCAGCGTGAGCGCGAGCTCGACAACAGCCCACACGCCGGCAACGGCGAGCACCAGCAGGGCAATTTGAATGGGACTCATACAAGCCTCCCGAAGGAATCGAAATACAGACGCTTTTCATGGTACCCCAAAGAAGGGCAAAGATACCCAAAGGGAATGTGCGAGGTGCCAATGACCTACTTGGGGGCGTTGCCGCTACGGTCGCGTTCGCTTTGCTCCACACGCCACTCTTCCCAACCGCGGCCCGCAGGCTGCCAGAACGCGCCGCGCTCCAGGCCTTCGGGCAAATAGCGCTGATCGACCCAGCCTTCGGGATAATCGTGCGGATATTTATACACACCGTATTCATCGCTGCCCGGGCGGTGACGATCGCGCAGGTAGCTGGGCACCTCGCGAAGCCCACTTGAATGGATATCGGCCAGCGCCGCATCGATCGAGGCCTCGCACGCATTGGACTTAGGCGCCAGGCACACATAGAGCGCAGCCTGTGCCAGGTTGATGCGACACTCGGGATAGCCAATGACCTCGGCAGACTTAAACGCGGCATGTGCCACCAAAAGCGCCTGTGGGTCGGCGTTGCCAACATCCTCGGAAGCCTGAATCATAATGCGGCGAGCGATAAACTTAGGATCCTCCCCCGCATCGATCATGCGTGCGAGCCAATAGATCGTGGCATCGGGGTCGCTGCCTCGCATGGACTTGATGAACGCACTAATAATGTCGTAGTGCATGTCACCGTTTTTGTCATACGAAAAGCCACGACGTGGGTTGGCGATCTTCACATCGTCAACAGTGATGGGATAGCGCTCCCCCGCCGCCGGCGCTGGCGTCCCCTCGGTATCGGGACGCGTAACGGCAATCTCGCTCGCAAGCTCGAGCGTCGTGAGCGCCGAGCGCGCATCACCCGCGGCCAGCGTGCAAATGGTCTTGACTGTATCCTCATCGGCCGAGAACTTACCGTTTAAACCCTGCGGCGCCTCGAGCGCACGCTCAATGAGCATGGCGATATCCTCGTCCTTCAGGTGCTCAAGCTCTACCACGCGCCCACGCGACAACAGTGCGGAGTTGACCTCGAAGTACGGGTTCTCGGTCGTGGCGCCAATCATAATGACAGTACGGTTTTCAACCGCATGCAAAAGCGCATCCTGCTGAGACTTCGAAAAACGGTGAATCTCGTCGATGAACAAGATGGTACGGCGGTCATACGTATTCAGGCGCGTCTTTGCCTCGTCGATCACGCGACGCAGGTCCTTCACGGTACCCGTCACGGCACTGACCTCGACAAACTCGCTCTTGGTATGGTTGGCGATGATATGCGCCAGCGTCGTCTTACCCGTACCAGCAGGCCCATACAGAATCACGCTCGATAGCACATCATGCTCGATCGCCGCACGCAACCACGAACCCTTGCCCACGGCCTTTTGCTGGCCCACATACTCGTCGAGCGAATTGGGGCGCATGCGCACCGCGAGCGGCGCATTTTTAAAGGAACGCTCGCGTGTCGAGGCAGAAAAAAGGTCGTCCATAGCCATCCCATGCATCAATCAAAAGCTTTATTCGTCAACAGTATACCGAATAAATACGAACTACCGTTCGTTAATATAGGTGCGGTGCGGAAACTTTAGACCTGGGAACAATTTGCTCGTCAGCTCGCAGAAATAACCATCCGTCATGCTTGCGATGTAATCGACGACGGCCTGATCCTTGTCGTCCTGCCAGGCATAGGTGCGATCGTAGTAGGAAAGCTGCTGCTCAATGCGCGAAACATGATGCTTAAAGATGTAAGAGAACTCGTCGCCTTTATTTAGATCCTGCAGGCAACGGTCGTAGAACTTTTCAAAGGCCTCACGCAACTCTGCCTCAGAATCGCCTTCGATACCGCCCTTGCTATAGATCTTCTCGTAGTTCTCGCGCTTCGCCCGGCGGATCTCCTCAAACAGGTCCTCGCTCATCTCAATACGCGGTTTGCCATAGCTATGCTCAACGATATCGATGGAAGCGTGCGTGAGAATCCAGCTGTTATAGGCGCCGCCCCGACCATCGTCAAAAGCGTCGGGCGACAGCAGGCCCGCCGCAATGGCGTCCTGACGATCACGACCGACGTAGGCGAGGATATCCGAGATACGCACCACACAGCCCTCGAGGGTCATGGGGCGCAGGTGCTCGATCGCGCCATAGCCCGTGGCGATGCAGTCCTCGACGGTACGGTCGAACTGGTCAAACGACGCCATGTCCGAGAGTTCAAAGACACGCTGCTCGTACTCGCCGTTATGGCACAGCACGCCGTCGAGCGTCTGGAGCGACACGTTGCGGCCGTACAGCGCGTCGAGCACGCGGACGGACTGCACGTTATGGAAAAAATAACGACCCGTACGCTCGTGATAGATATCGTTGAGGAAACGCTCGCCGGCATGGCCAAAGGGCGTGTGGCCCAAATCGTGGCCCAGGCCAATCGCCTCGATCAAATCGCAGTTGAGGCCCAGGGCACGGCCGATATCGCGGGCAATGCGCGAGACAAGCTGCACATGAAGGCCGCGCCGCGACAGGTCGTCGTTGCTGCGAAAGCTAAAGACCTGCGTTTTGCCTGCATAACGCGTGTACGCAGGAAGATGAAGAATCTTTTCGGTATCGCGCATAAACGCCGGACGCATAAGCGTGCCTTTGTCGGCAGCGCGATCTATACGACGAATGACCTGGTCGTCGCAGCATCGATAAGGATTAACGACACCCGAGGCGCGGTCGGCGGCGATACGCTCGACCAGCTCGGGCGACAACGCCGCGGGAATGCGGTCCATGCGCGCCTTAATGACGGCCGTTTCTTGATTAGTTGCCATGGCATGCTCCTTAAAAAGGATGCGCAATCGGTTACAATGTCCAGCCCACGACCTCGATTATGGCAAATATCGGCACCAAAAACGGGAGCAATGGCAGGGAGCGCGATTTTGTGAAGAGGCAGGAGAGGGCCAGGACCAGGAGCGCGACGGCAAATGCCACGATGCCGCCCAGAGGGTCGAGCGTGCAAAGCGCGAAAAGCGCCTTGGCATCCCCCATGCCGATGCCGGGGGCCTGGCGGAAACGCCGCCAAAGCGACTCGGTCAGCACAAGGGAAAGGTACACGATAACGGCAGGACCGGCGTGGTCAAGCGCCGTGTTCAAGCCCCTGTCCAGCCAAACGCCTGCAAACGCCGCCACGGCGCATGCGGCGGCAAGCGCGTTGGGAAACCGCCGTTCACGGACATCAATCACCGCACCGGCAAAGGCGCAGATCCAAAAGGGAATATAGACCATTGAACACCTCCCGGGGCAGTCTCTCAAAAGCAAAAACCACCACAGAGGTGCCTGTCCCCTTCGTGGTGGTTTTGGTGGTGGTTATTTAGCGCCCTGCATGACCTCGTCGAGGGTAACGCTGACGGCATGCTGCGTCGGGACCCAGTCGACCTTCAGGAACAACGCAGCCACCGTAATGGGGATATAGCTGAACATAAAGATCGGGAAGGTAAACAGGTTGGTCACCAGGCGCCACTTTTGCGCGCAATGGATGTGCTTGTACTCGAAGATGGTCGTGAGCAGCGCCAGGATAAAGAAGGTCTGATACATCATGACGAAGGTCATGATGAGCGAAGCGGCACACGCCTGCATCTCGACCTCGGTAGCCAAAAAGCCATGCGAAAGACCACCGACGATCAGGAACGTGGCGTTGGCGAGCATCGAAATCAGCGATAACAGCATACCAGGGGCAATCGTCATAAACATGTCATATGCGGCAAAGCGATGATAGCGGAACGTCGATTTGACCAGATGCTTACCGTAGGTAAAGAACACCTGGTAGAAGCCCTTGGTCCAGCGCATACGCTGCTTCCAGGACGCCTTAAACGTCACGGGTTGCTCGTCAAAGAACTCCGCCGGCGCATAACCAATACGAATGCCGTGAATAGCGCAGAACGTGGTGAACTGAATATCCTCGGTCAGCGTATGGAACTGCCAGCCGTGCATGCCCTCAATAACGCTAGCCGAGATAAGGTAGCCCGAACCCGATACGGCGCAGGACGTCTTGCAGATGTTGCGCGCGTTGTTGAGAAAACGCGCCTCGCGCAGATACCAAGTGGCATTCGCTGCCGAGATCCACGAGCTTCCGAAGTTCTTGGAGTTACGATAGCTCGTGACCACATGGAAGCCCTGGTCAAAGGCATCATTCATCTTGGACACGTAATCGCGGGCGATAACGTTGTCGGCATCGAAGATAAAGTAGCCCTCAAAGGTATCGGGATACTCGTTAAGAATGCGGTCGAAACCAAAGTCCATGACCCAGCTCTTGCCTTTACGGGCCAGGTCGTTTCGCTCGTACACGACAGCGCCCGCCTCGCGCGCGAGCTGCGCCGTGTTGTCGGTGCAAGCATCGGCGACGACAAAGACCTCGATAAGCTCTGAAGGATAATCCTGGTCCTTGATGGAGCGAACGAGGTTGGCGATAACGGCCTCCTCGTTGTGTGCTGCAATAAAGAAGGCATACCGGTGGAGTTTTTTGGCCTTGGGAGGCGCGACCTCGCCGCGGAGAGCACCGATGACAAAGAAGACCACCTGGTACAAGAAGCAGACCGTGAGCAGCGTGACGACAATCTGGTTGAAGATCACGATGGGTGTGTTGGTTTGTAAAAAGGCGAGCATGCAGGCTCCCAGGAACGTGTTACGTAAACAATCGTATATCTTACCGCAGGCTTACCGAGTTCAAGAAACCACCTAATACTGGCTAGGGTTCGAGCAGGCCGAGCTGCGGTACGATTTCGTCGCCGGCAGCAGTGCGACCAAGCGAACGCGGGGCTAAGTCGTCGAGGACGGCGGCGAGATCCCACGGCAGCTCGTCGCGGCACTCAATGCGCTCTCCCGTCACGGGATGATCGAACGCCACGCGCCAGGAATGGAGGAATTGCCTGGTCAGACCCTGATCGGCACGCGCATCGCACTTACCGTAAAGCGGATCGCCCACGCAGGCGTGGTTGATATGGCGCATGTGCACGCGAATCTGATGCGTGCGACCGGTAAACAGATGACACTCAACGAGTGTGTAGCCGTCATCAAAGCGCGTGGAATCAAAGCGCTCAAGGACCTTAAAGGTCGTGATGGCCTGGCGTGCAAAAGGATCATCGGAAACCGCCATCTTGACACGGTCACGTGTAGAACGGGCAATGCCGGTGTTAATGGTGCCCTCATCCATGGCGATATGACCGTGAACGAGCGTAATGTAGCGGCGGTCGAGCGTGCGCGTACGGATAAGATTTTGGAGCGCGCGCTGGGTGTCGTCGTCCTTTGCCGCAAGCATAAGACCCGAGGTATCGCGATCCAAACGATGTACGATACCGGGGCGGTCCTCGCCCTGCACGGTGCCCAGATGGTCGATGCCGCAGTGGTAGACCAGGGCGTTCGCAAGCGTACCGCTCTCGTGGCCGTGAGCAGGATGGCACACCAGGCCGCGCTGCTTGGAGAGCACGATGAGGTAGTCGTCCTCATAGCGAATGTCGAGCGGGATGGCCTCGGGAATCACGTCGGTGGGATCGTGCGGCTCGGGCAAATCAACCGAAATACGGTCACCGGCTCGCACGGCGTACTTTTTGGACAGGCAGGTCTCGCCATTGACCACTACGGCCCCACCCTCAATCAGATGTGCGCAGGCAGAGCGCGTAGGGCAGCCGTCATTGGCGCCCAGATAGGCGTCAAGACGCTGACCAGCGGCATCGTCGGCAACAAGGATATGGATGTCGGCCATTAGCGCTCAGTCCTTTCGCGAATCTTGCGGGCACGCTCCCCACGTTGTTTAGCCTTGCGCTTGGCGCGGGCCTCGTCACGGGCGTTAAGCTCGGCGGTCGCATCGACCTCACGAGCCGCGGGGCTCAAGAACATGTAACCGAAGAGCGCCAGCACCACACCGACCGTAATGCCGATATCGGCCACATTGAAGACGGGGAAGTCGATGAAGGTGGTGGCAATAAAATCGGTCACGAAGCCAAAGGCCAAACGATCGATAGCGTTGCCGATAGCACCGCCTGCAACCATCGCCATGCCCACAACCTCAAGATGGGCGAGCTGGGGTGCACGAACGAGGTACACGGCAATAGCGATAATGACCGCCAACGCCAGCACGGCAAACGCGATGCCATGCCCCTCGCCCATGCTAAAGGCAGCACCGATATTGCGGACAAACATAAAGTCGATAACACCGGGGATGACGGTCACATGCAAGGCGTCGCCCACGGCACGAACCGCGAGCTTAGTAAGCTGGTCAACAAGCAGCACAACCAGCGCCACCCCACCAGCAACACCCAACCGCCAACGCAAAGGCGGCGTCATATCCGCACCACGACCCAAAGAAATCCCCTACCCTCAGATAATCAAATTCCGTTTAACGCAAACAACCATCTTATATTGCCACACGCAGAGCGCACGACACATTCGCTAACGTCAGATAAATAACCAGCATAAAAGAAAGCGGCATTCCGGATAACGGAATGTCGCTTTTCTTCAGCGGAGCAAATGGGCCGAAGGCGTCAAATTCTCCCTATAACTAAAATGCCGAGTTACCGTGCCTTAAAGGGCATTCGCACACCTCTTGCAAATGTGAGCGTGGCCGTTGTACTCGCCGACGGTGGTGCGGTAGTTCCAGCAACGGTCGCAGCACTCGCCCTCGGCAGCATCGATGGCAACAGAAAGCTCCTCGCCCTGGGTAAGCTCAACATCGGAGACGATGTAAAACTCGGCCAGGTCGACGACCTTGTCGCCGGTCAGCAGCGCATACATTTCGGCGGGAACGACCGCCTTGACGCGGACCTGCTGGCTCTTGGTGAAGGTGCCAGCGGAGCGGGCATCCTCAAGGGCCTTGGTCACGACGCTACGGAGCTCGAGTGAAGCCTCGAGCACGCCCTCAAACTCGTTGGCCTCGTCGACCGTGATGGGCGACTTGTACCAATCGAGCAGCGCGGCGTACTTCTGGTGATCGACGCAGCCGGCGGGCGCATAGGCCATGGCCTCGTCGACCGTATAGGACAAGATCGGCTGCAGGTCGCGCATGAGCATCGAGAAGAGCTCGGCCAGCACGGTCTGGGCGCTGCGACGCTCGAGCGAACCGGGCTTCTCGCAGTACAGACGGTCCTTCAGGGCGTCGAGATACACGTTGGAGAGCTCGGTAACCACAAAGTCGTAAAGCGCACGGTAGGCGCGCGGGAACTCGTAGCTGGCGTAGGCATCGTCGACCTCGGCCTGGACCTGGGTCAGGCGGGCGACCATGAGCTTGTCGAGCGGCAGCAGGTCGGCAAAGGCGACGCCGTCGGTCTCGGGCTCAAACTGACCCTCGAGCTCGGAGAGCAGGAATCGCAGCGTGTTGCGGAAACGACGGTAGGCATCGGACGTACGAGCGAGAATCTCGTGGTCGATGGAGACGTCGGAGCTGGTATCGACGGAGGCGACCCACAGACGGATGATGTCGGCACCCATCTCGTCGCAGACCTTGTTGGGGTCGATGACGTTGCCGAGTGACTTAGACATCTTACGGCCCTGGCCGTCGAGGGTGAAGCCCTGCGAGACGACCGCCTTGTACGGAGCGTGGCCGTTGGCGCCCACCGAGGTGAGCAGTGAGCTCTGGAACCAACCGCGGTGCTGGTCAGAGCCCTCGAGGTAGACGTCCGCCGGGTACTCCAGCTCGGGACGGTACTCGCAGACGGCCTTCCAAGACACGCCGGAGTCCCACCACACGTCAAGGATGTCCTTATCAGCCTTGAGGTGATGGCCACCGCACTTGGGGCAGACGCAGGCCTCGCCCAGATAGCTCTCAGGAGCGTCGGTGAACCAGGCGTCGGAGCCCTTCTCGTGGAAGAGCTTGATGACGGCGTCGAGCGTGGCGTCATTCATGACCTTCTCGCCGCAGTCGGCGCAGGTGTAGCTGGGGATAGGCACACCCCAGTTGCGCTGACGGCTGATGCACCAGTCGGGACGCTGCTCGACCATGGCGCCAATGCGGTTGGCGGCGTGGGCCGGATACCACGTGACGTTCTCGCGGACCTCTTTGCCAGCCTGCTCGCGCAAGCCGGTCTTGTCCATCGAGACAAACCACTGGTCGGTAGCACGGAAGAGTACCGGGTGCTTGCAGCGCCAGCAGTGCGGATAGCTGTGCGTGATCTTCTTCTCGAGGACCAGGGTGCCGCGCTCGCGCAGGAACTCGATGATATGCGGGTTGGCTTCATCGGTATCCATACCGCTGAAGGGGCCACCGGTACCAAACTCCTCGCCGGTGTAGAACTTGCCGTCGTCATCGACCGGCATGCAGATGTCGGTGATGCCCTCCTTGAGGCAGGCAAAGTAGTCGTCGACGCCGTGACCGGGCGAGTTGTGGACGATACCGGTACCGTCATCGACACCGACGTAATCGGCCAGCAGCGCCACGCCCTCGACACCGTCAAAGATCGGCTGCTTGTAGTGGATGTGGTGGAAGGTCTCGGCGGGAACCACATAGGGCTTGCCGTCGACCATGACCGGGGTGTACTCCCAGCCAAACTCCTCGCAGCACTTGGGAGCCAGGTCCTCGAGCATGACCTCGGCACGGCCATCGTGCTCAACGGCGACGTAGGCGGCGCCAGGCTTGAGGGAAACTGCCTGGTCGGAAGGGATGGTCCACGGGGTGGTCGTCCAGATGATGAAGTCGACCGGGCCGTCGAAGTTCTCGAGGCCGGCGGGCTTCGAAGTCATCTCAAAGCGAACGAAGATGGAGGGGCTCGTCTCGTCGGAGTACTCGATCTCGGCCTCGGCCAGTGCGGTGTGGCAGTGCTTGCACCAGTGAACCGGCTTGTGGCCACGATAGATCATGCCCTTATCGAACATGGCCTTGAAGACCTCGATGTCGGCGGCGTCATGCTGGTGATAGAGCGTCAGGTAGGGATTGTCCCAGTCGCCGAGCACACCCAGACGACGGAAGCCGGCCTTCTGCAGCTCGATGTTCTCGACAGCGAACTTGTTGCAGAGCTCACGGATCTTAGCCGTGGAGGTTTGGTTGAACTTCTCGGTGCCGAGCTTCTCCTCGACCTTGTGCTCAATCGGCTGACCGTGGCAGTCCCAACCGGGGACATAGGGAACCTCGTAGCCCTGCATCATCCAGTAACGGTTGATCATGTCCTTGGAAATCTTGTTCATCGCATGGCCGATGTGGATCGGGCCGTTGGCGTACGGAGGACCGTCGTGCAGCACGAACTTCTTGTGACCCTCATTCTTCTTCAGAACCTGCTCGTAGACCTTGTTGTCCTGCCAGTCCTTGAGTCGCTTGGGCTCGGACTTGGAAAGACCGGCACGCATGGGAAATCCGGTTTTGGGCAGATTCATCGTCTGCTTGTACTCGTTTGCCACGGTACCCCTTTCATGTCGTGGGCGCGCACGCCCATTGGGCACCAAAAAAAGCGCCCGTCCCTGCAAGCTGGGACGAAGCGCCACAAAACGGGCCATGTGCCCGCAAAAGCTCTTCGCTTAACCACCCAGCTTAGATGCCCTCGCCCGCGTTACAGCGCGCTCGCATCCGTTACTCGGCTGGCCTGTATCGACGACCATCTCGGCGATGTCTACTAAGACGTGCCTGTGCGGCGCGCCCGTTGGGACCGCAGCTCCGGGGTGATTTTCATCGGTCGCATGCACGGGTTCTCAGCGCTCCCCGCTCTCTGTAGCATGCGGACGGCCGACTACTCGTCCCCATCAACGCTTATGCGGAGTATGCTAGCACGTTCCGCGCCGGCGAAAAACCCTCAACACTGGTTTTATACGTTCGAAATTTCTCGCGGCAGTGAGCCTTCTCTTGGAGCAAAATACCTGAAAGCACTTTATCTAACGAAAGAAGGCTGCTATGCGCACAATTGGAATGAGCGACTATACCGTCGGCGAGGATTGCTTTGACGAGCTGCCCAGCGCGCTGGCCGAGTACGGAGCGGCCAAGGTCGCGATTATCGGTGGTAAACGAGCACTGGCCGCGGCGCTTCCCAGTATCGAAGCGGCACTGGAGGACACCGACGTCGAGATTCTGGAGACACGCGTCTACGGCACCAACAGCACGCGTGCCAATATCGCCAAGCTTGTTAACTCCCCCGCCTGCCGAGAGGCCGATGTGCTCATCGCATGCGGCGGCGGCAAAGCGCTCGACACCGTCAAGACGGCGGCCATCGAGCTCAAGAAGATCGTCTTTACGGTACCGACGATCTGCTCCAACTGCTCGGCCGCGACCGCCATTGCCGTTGTCTACAACGACGACGGCTCGCTCGAGGGCTATTCGTACCCCAACCGACCCGCGCACATCTTCATCAACCCCAAGATCATCGCCGAGGCTCCTGCGGAGTACTTCTGGGCGGGCGTGGGCGATGCCCTGTCCAAGCAGCCCGAGGTCGAGTACGCCACGAGCGCCGGCAACCTGGAGCACACCGCAGGTCTTGGCCTGGCGCTCGCACACACCTGCTCCGAGCCGCTGTTTACCTATGGCGTGCAGGGTCTAGAGGACGTGCGCCAGGACCTGTCGACCGAAGCCGTCAAGCAGATCGCGCTCGATATCGTGGTCAACACGGGCTACGTCTCCAACCTGACCAACCAAAACGATTACTACTACAACTCGAGCGTGGCGCATGCGTTCTACAACGCCACTTGCAGCATTCCGCTCGAGGGCACCTACCTGCATGGCGAGGTCGTGAGCCTGGGCGTGCTCGTGCTGTTTGCCTACACGGGCGATACCGAGAACCTTGAGCGCTACGCAGCCTTTAACAAGCAGATGGGCCTGCCCGTGACGCTAGAGCAGGTCGGGCTTTCCGAGACCGACATCCCAGCCCTGTGCGAGTACGCGCACGCCACCAACGAGTGGAAGCAGGGAAACCCCGAGCCCTTCACCGACGAAAAGTTCGCCGCCGCCATCAAGGCCGCCGACGCTTACGGCCACACGCTCTAGGACTGGCCCAAAACCACCACAAAGGGGACAGGCACCTTTCTGGTGGTTTTTTATTACTCCAGCATTCAGTTCGTACTCGAACCCGATTCTTTACGAGAAAGGGTTCGGGTACGTTTTTTGTTTATCGGAAATTCTGCGGAAGGACTACTCGGAACGGTAAACAGGAACGAACAGAGGCAGGGTATCATCGTGGTGATGGTATCCCGCCTTTTGTTTTGCGGGATCAAGGTCGCCTTATGCGAACTTGATCGCCACTTATATGGGGCATTGATGGCAATTGCATCGTACGTGCATACCGGGAGCCTGTACACCTCTGGCAAGGCGTAAAACACTAGACTTTGTTCCAAAGTCCGTGTGCTAAGGGGGCAGGCCTCTTAGAATTCCTGTGGAGTGTGTACGCACGTACGCAGGAAAACGGCAAAATTTCGCTATATCAGGGCGTTCTTTCATTGGAGAGTATGGTATACACGGCTTAGTTCAACAAATAAGAATATAAATAAAGGAGAATATTGATGAAACTGTTTTTATGTTCTCACTTTTCAAGTGTAGGAAGTCTGATAAAGGAAGAAATTGAAAAAAAAGTCGCATTTATTCCAACAGCTTCGCTGCGTGAAGGCTACACCGGTTATG
>CABPCW010000004.1 GCA_902406155.1 uncultured Collinsella sp. | reverse complement strand
GGGGAGGGACGAGGGCTTAGTTCCCCAATCGTCCTCGGGCATGCAAAAAGCCTCGCTGCGCACTTCGTGCGGCGAGGCTTTTTGCCCCCTGCGGAAAGATTGGGGAACTAAGCCCTCATCCCTCCCAGGTTGACCTACTCGAGGTCGTCGCCCTTGTGGCGTTGGGGCTGAAAGGGTGGGACGCGTGGGTTATTTGGTTGTTAGGGTTAGTAGGTCGTTGGGGGTTTTGAGGTTGTAGGTGGCGTTTGGGATATCTTGGTGTGATCCCCATGCTGCTCGGGCAAAACTGACCCCTGCTGAAGTTGCGCATTGTTCGTCGTAGACGGTGTCGCCAACGTAGACGACGTTGCCAGGATTCGCGCCCGCACGTCGGAGATATTCGAGCATGGGTGCGGGTGCGGGTTTATGTTCGGTTGTGTCTTCGACGAGGATGATGTGCTCAAAATACTTATCGAAACCAAGGGGTGCAATTTCTTTTGCGTATTCGTCGCGCGCACGTGAGGAGACGATGCCAAGTTTGCAGCCGCTATCGGCGAGCGTTGCGATGACTTCAAGCAAACCTGGAAACACGCTGATGGTGCTTTTAAAGCTGGCGGCAACTTGGCACCAGCGATCCAACGTTGCCTGCGAGTAGATCCCAAGTTTCTCAAGGGCATCCTTGCCGGGTATGCCGAGGGCAAAGTCAAGCTCGTGTCGGGGAAGCGTTTTGCTGGTCTCTTCTTGGACAATCTGGACAAGCGATGACAGAACGCTTTCTTCTGTATCTGCCAATGTCCCATCAACGTCAAATACGATATGGTCAAAGTGCTTCATATGATTGCTCCTCTCTGTTGTTTGCCTGCAAGTTTGATGCAGTGACAGAAGAAGGGCTAGCGGGATTTCTGCCTGGTGCTATCGAGATTCTGCCTCGCTGCTCGATAGCTCGAAGGAGTGCACCCCATTTGTTCTTTAAATACCTGGCCAAGATGGCTTGCTGTTATAAATCCGCATTGGCGCGCGACTGTCTGTACCGTTCGCGTGGTGTGTGCCAAAAGTTCGCAAGCACGGTTTATGCGGTATGCGCGTAGATATGCCGCCGGGGTCGTTCCTGCACAAGTTTCGATAATGCGGTAACACTCTCTTTCGCTTACGCCGGCTGCAGATGCCATCTGGGGCACATCTATAGCGGCTGCATAGTTTGCGCGGATAAAGTCCAGGATTGCCTTGAACTGTACGTCGCGGCTGGTCATCCAAGAGGCGCCGTCGGAAGAAAAGAGCGGTTCGGCCTTGGCGTTAATCTGAATCCAGAGCTCTGACAAACTATTTCGAAGCGCCATCTCGTTCTGCGGCCGTTGAAGGTCGTGGCTAAAGGAGCTCTTCAGCAAATCGATAAAGGGCATATCGTCGGGATTGGTGGGCGACCATTTGAGCACATCGACGCCTCGACATTGAAGCAATGGGTTGATGTAGCGCTTTTGGAGACGTCCTGCGGGATCGCCGAGCATCGACGGCTGAAAGATATGCAGCATTTGAATGGCTGGCGCCGAATTGGGTGATTGCAGCGTGCTGTGCAAAACGCCGCCGTTGATAAAGCCGGCGGACCCTTCCTCAAAGCGTACGTGCTCATGAGCCGCGTGCGTTCGATAGTCAATCGCTCCCTGCTCCATGTAGAAAAGCTCAACTTCGGAATGCCAGTGCCAGGGGACGGAATTGCCCGGATAGCGAGCGAATTCTGCGCGTTCGGCAATATAGGGCCAGTCTTCGGCGGTCTCGGGAAACGCTTCCTCGCGTCCTCCGCGGTGCAATTCTATGTGATCCATGTTTCGCATGGCATCAGTATAAAGCGCAATGGGCTTAGATTGCTCTTGCCTGTTCGGGGAACGCCTTGTCTAGGGATGCTTGGAGCTTTTCGAAGGATGCTCGTAAGTTGAGGCTCTGATCGGCTGAGCGCTTGGTTTTTGTGGTGGGGGAGTCGAGGAGGCCGTTTCTCTGTGTCGGGGGGAAGGAGAAAAGGTTTGCATGTTTTAGGGATGGCTGCTGTGCTGCGTCATTGGAAGAATGCATGCTTTTGCGGCCTCCTCGATATCCACCAAAAGGATGCGCTCGGGGTTTGCTGCTAGGTCCCGTGCGCTGGCTACATTATGCCGCGGCTGCCGCAAAGAAGCGCTAAAGAAAGGCTTAACCTGGTTTGGTGTTACGATGAAACTGCAGGTCAGAGATATCGAGTAACACTCTTGAAAGGTTTTGAGCTTAAGGGCTTTCTAAGGTTTGTGACGTGGATGTGGCGCGGACGTGCGGAGCGTGTGAATGCTCGCTGTTAGCGCTGCGGCTCTGTGGCGCGCACCTGCTCGATGACCTTTTCCATCGTGGCGTCGATGCGGTCTTTTTTGAGTTCGCATTCCCAGATGGTTATGGGCGTCCAGCCCATTTGAGTGAGCGCTGCCACAGCAGCACGGTCGCGCTCGACGTTGCGACGGAACTTTGCCTCCCAAAACTCAACGTTGCGCTTGGGCTGGCTTGGGTTGCACTTGGGGCAGCGGTGCCAAAAGCAACCGTTGACGAAGATGGCGATCTTGCGGCCGGGGAAGGCGATGTCGGGCTTGCCGGGTACCTTCCATTCCAAACGATAGCCCGTAAGGCCCGCGGCCCGTAGGCGCTGACGTACGAGCAGCTCGGGCTTGGTGTTGGCGCGCTTGTTGCCCTTCATGGACTTTTTGATGGCGGCGCGACGGCGGACCAGTTCGCGCTCGTCAGCGGAGAGGTCCGAGGTATCGATGCCGTCGAGCAGACCGGGCTTGGGACGCTTTTTGCTGCGGCGTTTAGGTGCGCGCTTGGGTTTGGTGGCGGGTTTGTCGGTTGTGTTGGGCGCGGCGTCATCGGCGGAGCTTGCCTCAAGCCGATCTTCCTTTAACTCAATCAGAGCATCAATGAGCCCCTTGTCGGCGGGCATCCATTCCACCGTGGCAAGCGAGGTGCGTGGAATCCAGCGGATATCGAGCTGACGGTCGTGCTTCTGGGGCTCGCCGGACTCTTTAGCCAGCGAGCAGTAATAGCACTCCATTGAGAGATGAAAATCGGGGTAGTCATACTCAACGGTGTAAAAATCACGCAGGTTGGTAACGTTTACCTGCAGCTCTTCCATAAGCTCGCGGCGCACGGCGTCTTCGGGTGTCTCGCCGCGCATGAGCTTGCCGCCTGGGAACTCCCATAGTCCCTGCATGTCGCCGTAGCCGCGCTGCACGGCAAGCAGCTCGTCAGATCCATCCTTGCGAATGATCCCAGCGGCAACATGAACAGTCTTCAACAGGAGCCCTCTCTCAACATCAACACATGGCAGACTACGCTTACCTTACACAACGGTAAGGCAAGCGTAAGCCATATCGATGGTAGCCGACTCGGCTCCTTGCGACTATAGATGCCGTAGACTAATCGCAAGAAAGGACTCGGTATGCAAACCACGCACATGGCGACCCCGGTACTGGAGGTCGCGCATCTCGAAAAGGTATATGGAGCGCTGGGCAACGTGACCCGCGCGCTCAACGACGTCAGCTTTACCGTCAACCGCGGTGAGTTCGTTGGCATCATGGGCGCCTCGGGCTCGGGCAAGTCGACGTTGCTCAACTGCGTCTCGACCATCGATAGCGCCACGAGCGGCACCATTCGCATCAACGGCCAGGATGTGACGCGCATGAAGCAGGCCAAGCTTTCGCAGTTCCGCCGCGAGGAGCTGGGCTTTATCTTCCAGGACTCCAACTTGCTCGATACGCTCACGGCGCGCGAGAACATCGCCCTGCCGCTCACCATCGCCCGCACAAACTCGGCAGAGATCTCGACCCGCGTGCAGGATGTAGCCGCGCGTCTGTCTATCAGTCAGGTGCTCGACAAGTATCCCTACCAGATGTCCGGCGGTCAGCAGCAGCGTGTTGCCGCGGCTCGCGCGCTCGTCACCGACCCCACCATGATCATGGCCGACGAGCCCACCGGCGCCCTCGATTCCAAGAGCGCCCGCCTGCTGCTCGAGAGCCTAGAGGCCCTCAACCGCCGCCTGCGCGCCACGGTGCTCATGGTCACGCACGACAGCTTTGCTGCCAGCTACACGAGCCGTGTGCTGTTTATTCGTGACGGCAAGATCTTCACCGAGCTGCGCCGCGGCGACACCGACCGCCGAGAGTTCTTCGACCGCATTATGGAGGTCGTTGCCATGATGGGCGGTGAGGGCTCCGATGCTCTGTAAACTCGCTTGGGGCAACGTCCGCCGCGCCGGCCGCGATTACCTTGTCTACTTGCTGACGCTCACCCTGGGTGTCACGGTCTTCTATGCCTTCAATACCGTCTCGATGCAGGTCGACATTGCCGGCATCAAGGAGGAGGGACTGTCCGAGCTCATGGGCGGCATGCTCGGCTACCTCACGTACTTTTTGGCCGGCGTCATGGCCTTTTTGATGGCGTATGCCAACAACTTCATCATGAAGCGCCGCAAAAAGGAGTTCGGCCTGTACCAGGTGCTCGGCATGCGCCGCGGGCGCGTCGCCACGATCATGGCGCTCGAGACCGTATTTGTTTCGGTCGGCGCCTTTGTCGCCGGCATTGTGCTGGGTGTGGGACTCTCGCAGCTCATGACATTCTTTACGGCCTCGCTCTTTAAGACGCAGATCGCCGATTTCCACTTCTTTTTTTCGGTGCATGCGTTCAACCTGACCCTTGCCTGCATGCTCGTAATGTTTGTGCTCACGCTACTGCTGAACCTTCGCGCCGTGCGCCGCACCAAGCTCATCGAGCTTATGGGTGCCGAGCGTCGCAACGAGAGCATCAAGACGCGCAACCCCTGGATCGCGATTGCCATCTTTGTCGTAGG
Source organism: uncultured Collinsella sp. (assembly GCA_902406155.1). Taxonomy (GTDB): domain Bacteria; phylum Actinomycetota; class Coriobacteriia; order Coriobacteriales; family Coriobacteriaceae; genus Collinsella. Next base: position 41,833 of record CABPCW010000004.1, on the reverse strand, counting down.
CGTGGTGCTGGTGGGCGTGGCCTATTACCGCCTGCTGCGCGACGGGTTCCCGCTCACCGCGACCGATACCAAGCTGCAGGAGGCCATGAATCAGTTCGGTATCACCACGGCCATGGTTACGGTGGGTACCTTTGCCCTGTTCTGGGGCCTTTCGGGCATGCTTATCAAGCTGCTGCAGAGCCTGCGCAGCGTGTATTGGCGCGGCCTCAATATGTTTACCGTGCGTCAGCTTTCGGCCAAGGTCAACACGGTGTGCTTTTCGATGGGCGTCATCGCGATGATCCTGTTTTTGGCCATCACCTCGGTGACGTGCGGTATGTCGATCGCCAACGTGATGAACGAAAACCTGGAGCGCTATAACCCTGTTGACGTGTCTCAGACGTATGTCTATTACACGCCCGAAACGCTCGACTACTACAAAGAGTATGTCAATCCGTCTGAGGCCGATCGCATGGTGCTGGCCGATACAACGGTCGATTTGTACGCTGCGTGGCATGGCGAGCGCAAGTCGGCGGACAACAACGACGAGACCGGCAAGAAGGTCAATATCGCCGATGTTGCCGGTGAGCATGTGCAGATCGACTCGTATCTGAGCTATACGCTTGGCGGCTCGGATCCTTCGGTGACGGCGGGCGAGATGTGCAAGGCCATGGGCGAAAAGCTCCCCAAGGCGCTCGAGGGTAGCAATGCCGATGATATGGGCCTGTTTGTGACGCCGGCAAGTCAGTACAACAAGCTGCGCCAGATGATGGGCGAGGAGCCGGTGAGCATTGGCCGCGACCAGTATCTGCTCACGTGTGATATGGGCGGCGAGCTGGTCGACATGTACACCAAGTATATGGCTGGCGGCCATGCTCTTACCTTGGGCGGGCATACGCTCAAGCCCGCAACCGATAAGTCGGACGAAGATACGGCGGCCATCGCCAACTCGGGGATGGGCAGTAATCCGGGTACCGTCGTCGTTGCCGATGAGCTGCTGTCCCAGCTTAACCTGCAGCCGTATGCCAGTAATTTGCTCGTTAACTACAAGCAGGGGATGGATGTGACCAAGGCAGACGAGAGCATTAAATACACCATGCTCGACAATCTGCTCGTTGACGGCAAGGAGCCGGGGTCATGGGGAGTCTTCATCACGCGTTCCGAGCTATATACGCAGGCGGCGCAGATGAACGGCATGATTAGCTATCTGGCTATCTACATCGGCTTTGTACTGGTCGTTGCATGCGCGGCAATTCTGTCGATCCAGCAGCTCTCCAACGTGGCAGATGGCAGCCGCAGCTATCGCGTGCTGGCGCAGATCGGCTGTGACGACCGCCAGATTCGCCATTCGGTGATGGCGCAGCAAGCGGTGTTCTTCCTGTTCCCGCTGGTAGTGGGTCTGGCGCACTCCTTTGTGGCGCTCAAGGTGATCATCGAGCTGGTGAGCACGTTTGGCAACATGAGCATCGGCGGTACCGTGGGCCTCACCTGTGCGATTTTCCTGGCAGCCTACGGTGGTCACTTCTTGGTGACGTACCTCATGAGCACCGGCATGGTACAAGCTGCCATCGCCACCCGCTACAGCGAGTAACAAGCGGGCAAAATCGTCGCAAAATCAGAGGCGTATGACCGCCGCGAAGGGAGTCCAGCTCCCTTCGCGGCGGTATTTTGCGTATCTAGAGCATCTCAGATGCAAGTGAGTAGGCTTTTTTGGATCTGCCGAGCACATCGCGGCAAGTGCTCAATAAAATCGCAGGTCAGGGCTGTGGCGTTTTGAGGTGTGCTCGGCATCCCGCCAAAAGCCTACTCACTTGGTTTTACTGCTAGAAAACCGCCGCGAGGGAAAGTAGCTCCCTCGCGGCGGTTTTTGGCGTTTGCCCAGATAAAACCTGCCAAAATAAACCTGTCCCTTTTTGGTAGGTTATCGTTTCCAAAAGTGGAGGATGAGCGTCGTACGGTTTTGCTGCTCGGTTTTGACCAGGATGTTGTGGATGTGGGTCTTGACGGTACCCACGGCAAGGAAGAGCTCGTCAGCGATCTCTTGGTTCGATTTGCCCAACACAACCAGACGCATGACTTCGGTTTCGCGGTTGGAGAGCTTGTAGGCGTTGCGATAGAAGGGCATCTGCTCTTCGATGTGTCGATCAAGATCGCTGACGTTCTTTTCCTCGGGCGCCTCCTGCATGCGAATCGAAAGCACGTGATAGGCATAGATGATCAGCAGAATCGCAAAGTAGCACGCAAAGATGTTCTCGCTAAAGTTGCGCTCGGACAGGTACAGCTGCAGCCAAGAGGGTGCCAGGCTCATGGGAACAACAAGGATGTTGTAGAAATCCTCGGCAACGATGCACCCGACCAGAATGGCGCCGATAATGAGGTGCTTTCGTTGATTGTTGACGCGCGCCTTAAGCTCGACCTGCGTGCTTTTATGCGCCGTCCAAAAGATATACAGTCCTACAAATACAAGGAATACCTGACGCATCGTGTAGTAGAGCCATTGATGTATGGGGCCGTAGGGGACAGCGACAATGATCAGCAGCTCGCTCAGGAAGAACGTTGCGACGGGAATAACAAACTGCTTTTTTGAATGTTTGTCGAGCAAGTCCATGGCAATGAGCCAGATAAAAGCTTGTGAAGCGGTCGCCACAAGGGTCCGCATTACAGGCATGGTAATTGAGTAATAGTCGCTGGCTGGAAAACTCTGGTTTTGCAACGTGTATTCAAAAAAGAAGATCTCGGTCATCTCGATGGCATAGCAAATAAAAACGCCGCTGCCATAGATAAAGAAGCGTCGACGAGACGAGGCATAGGCGGCAAGCGAAAGCACTGCCGTCACAATACAGATCACGAGTATCGCTAGGGTATAGAAGAACATCAGGGTGTTCATCTGCCACCGTCCCATCTCATTTCATCTATGGCCGAGCCCTGTATACCTTGTGGGATATAGACGTCTCAACCCTTCGTTCCATTGCGGATTAGGCGCCGAGATACAGCATAGCCGTATACCGTTCGCGGTTCTAGATAGTAAACCCCCTGCAAGCTGGCTACCTGCGGGTTTATATTGGTTTAGAGGGGGTGTAACTCCGTGAACGGTCTTTAATCCCGAATAAACTAGGTAAAAATTGCATACGGGTGAATGATGGTCTTGTCAACACGAGGCGTGATGTTCGAGCGCCTCATAGCAATAGTCGGCACGACCGGCGGAAAGGAATCGACATGGCACTGCCTAAGGATTTCATCGACACCAACGACTTCACCAAAGAGCAGATCCTGGCTATCGAGGATCTTGGCCTGGCAATGAAGAAGGCCATCAAGGTTGACGGTTATTATCCGCACCTGCTCCGCAACAAGAGCCTTGGCATGATCTTCCAGCAGGTCTCCACCCGCACTCGTCTTTCCTTCGAGACCGCTATGACCGACCTCGGCGGCCATGCTCAGTTCTATGGCCCTGGCACCATCCAGCTCGGCGGTCACGAGTCCCTGGGCGACACCGCTCGCGTTATGGGCTCGTTGCTCGACATCATGATGGCTCGCGTTGACCGTCACAAGGACGTCGTCGGCCTCGCCGAGGGCTCCGCTGTTCCCGTCATCAATGGCATGTCCGAGTTCAACCATCCCACGCAGGAGATGGGCGACCTCATGACCATGCTCGAGAACCTCCCCGAGGGCAAGAAGATCGAGGACTGCACCCTGGCCTTCATCGGCGACGCCACCCAGGTCTGCGTCTCCCTCATGTTCATCGCCTCCAAGGTCGGCATGAAGTTTGTCCAGTTTGGACCTAAGGGCCACCAGATCCCCGACGGCGGCCTGCACGTTGGCACCGTCGAGGAGCGCGCCGAGTTCGGCAAGCAGATGATGGCCATCGCCGAGGAGAACTGCAAGGTCTCCGGCGGCTCTGTCGTCATCTCCGACGACATCGAGTGCATCAAGGGCGCCGACTTCATCTACACCGACGTGTGGTATGGCCTGTACGACGAGGAGGTCTCGGGCGAGAACTACATGGACGTGTTCTATCCCAAGTATCAGGTCACCATGGACATGATGAACTTTGCCGGCCCCAACTCCAAGTTCATGCACTGCCTGCCGGCCACCCGCAACGAGGAGGTCGTCGACGAAGTCATGGACGATCCCGAGCGCTCCCTGTGCTGGGTCGAGGCCGAGAACCGCAAGCACTCCATCCGTGCTCTCCTTGCCGCCCTGGGCAAGCGCACCCCGCTCAACGACGAGGGTGTCGAGTACTCCGCCAAGGCCGAGCTTCACGCCGCTCTCGAGGCTCTCGAGCAGCTCTAAGCCTTAAGCCTGCTAAACGCACGTTTGCGGGCGGCGGATGCTCGTCTCCTGTCGCCCGCTCACCGGGGCTCAGGCAATTGCCTTAGTACCTTGGGCCTCGGATCTGTCCAAGACTGAGCGAAGGAGCTCATCATGAGCGACGGAAAGAAAAAGCTTTCCTTTTTGACGGTCATTTCGACCATCATCTGCGTCGTCTTCGTTTGCGAGGCCGCCGCTCCTGCTGCTGCCATTGGCAACCAGCAGTTCTTCTGGTGGATCTTCCTGATCCTGACCTTCCTGCTTCCCTACGGCATGGTTGTCGCCGAGCTCGGTACCACCTATGACGGCGAGGGCGGCATTTACGACTGGGTACGCGATGGCCTGGGCGACAAATGGGGCGCCCGCATCTCGTATTACTACTGGGTCAACTACCCGCTGTGGATCGCCTCGCTGGCTACCATGTTCCCCGACATTTTGGGCATGGTCTTTGGCGTCGAGTTCAACTTGATCGCCAAGATGGGTATCGATCTTGCCTTTGTGTGGATCGTCTACCTCATGGGCCGCTCCAAGGCGGCCGACTCCGAGTGGGTCCTTAACGGTGGCGCCATCATCAAGGTCGCCGTCGCCGTTATCGTTGGCGCTTTGGGCATTTGGTATGCCATGGAGAACGGTTTTGCGAACGACATGTCCGCTGCCACCTTCCTGCCTGAGCTCACCAACACCAACGCTCTCGGTTACCTGTCGATCATCATCTTTAACTTCATGGGCTTCGAGGTCATCTGCACCATGACCGACGACATGGCCGATCCCGCTCGCGATATCCCCAAGGCCATCATCGTCGGTGGCCTGTCCATCGCCGTGATCTACCTGTTCGCTGGCTTTGGCATCGGCGCTGCTGTGCCGGCCGATTCCATCGACCCCGACTACGGCATGATTTATGCAGTCCAGACAATGGTGGGCGACTCCATGATCTTTAAGGTCATCTGCATCGCCTTCCTGATCACCCTGTTCGCCAACATGGCCGCTTGGTCCTTCGGCGTTAACTCCGTTGCTCGCTACGCTGCCGAGCACGGCAACATGCCCAAGGTCTTCGCCTCGATGATCTCTGACGACGATATGCCCAACGGTGCCAACCTGGTCAACGCCATCGTTGCCTCCCTGGTGCTGTGCCTGCAGCTTGTTCCTATCGACGCCATCTCCAACGGCGTTTTCTGGATGCTCTTCGGCACCTCCGTCGTCTTCCTGCTGCTCACCTACATCCCGATGTTCCCGGCGTTCCTCAACCTTCGTAAGAACGACCCGAACCGTGAGCGCATCTTCACGTTCCCGTTTAAGGGCGCCATGATGAAGGTTATGCTGGCCATCCCCTGCATCGAGCTGATCCTGGCCATCGTTGCAACGCTGGTTCCGTTCTCCGTCGATGAAATTGGCGACAAGCTCCCGATGATCGTTATCTTCATCGTGCTTCTGCTCATCGGCGAGGTTGTCCGCGTCGTCAGCGCCAAGGGCCGCGAGACCGAGTACAAGGGCCTCACTCCCGAGCTGGCAGCTCAGCGTCTCGCTGAGGAGGCCGCCGAGGCCGAGGAGAACTAGAGCACCCGGTTCTGGGGCTCCAACCCTCCTCGCGTACCAACGTGCGCTTCGTCGGGCTTGTCGCTCCCGACTCCGGGCACTCTAGCCTCTTCGGAGACGTGCCCAAGCGACAGGTTTGCTAACCATTCCCCGGGGTGGGTGTGAGCGATAGCTCCGGTAACCACCGCCCACCCCAATCTCTCTTCCGTATCCTTCGTGCGTTTTGTCTCCGCGCACTTGGTTACGTCGTCGCTTGCCGGTGCGATTCCGTGAAAACCGGCACCGGGCGCCCCGACCTTTACCGGGGAACGGGCGCCTACCATCTCTTGGTTTTAGGCTGCGGGTAACCCGCCCGCAGCAAGCGATCGTTCGATTTGGAGGAAATCTTATGCGTACGATCACCGAGTCCGAGTCCACCCCCAAGGCCGACGGCTTCTTTATGCCCGCCGAGTTCGCCCCGCAGGATCGCGTGTGGATGGGCTGGCCCCACCGCACCGACACCTGGGCCCACGGCGCCAAGCCGGCCCAGAAGCAGTATGCCGCCATCGCCCGCGCCATCGCCGAGTTCACCCCGGTCTATATGTGCGCCAACCAGGTCGACTATGCCAACTGCAAGGCCGTCTTTGAGAACGATGAGAACGTCACCGTTATCGAGATGACCACCGACGACGCTTGGTTCCGCGACACCGCCGCCACCTACGTCATCAACGGCAAGGGTGAGAAGCGCGCCAACCACTGGCACTTCAACGCCTACGGCGGTCTCGTCGACGGCCTCTATTTCCCGTGGGACAAGGACGAGCAGATCGCCCTTAAGATGGCTGAGCTTTCCGGCTGCCGTCGCTACCGTCCCGACGACATGATCCTCGAAGGCGGCTCCATCACCGTCGACGGCGAGGGCACCCTTGTCGTGACCGACCAGTGCCTGCTTTCCCCGGGCCGCACCTGCTCTGCGGTGCTCGAGGAGGAAGAGGATCCCGAGTCCATCTGGCCCAAGTTCAAGAAGAAGTTTGAGCCCTGGAGCGAGGAGCTTCGCGCCTACATGGACGAGCACCTCAAGGATTACCTGGGTGTCGAGAAGGTCATCTGGGTCAAGGAGGGCATCGACCCCGAGGAGACCAACGGCCACATCGACGACGTCGCCACGTTCATCGCCCCGGGCGTCATGGCCTGCATCTGGACCGACGATCCCGAGTATCCGTTCTACGAGCAGTGCCACGCTGCCTACGAGACCCTCTCCAACGCCGTTGACGCCAAGGGCCGCAAGATGAAGGTCTACAAGCTCTGCATGCCCGTGAACCCGCTGTTCATGGACCAGGCTTCCTGCGACACCATCGACGCCGACGAGAACGCCGAGCCGCGCGTCCCCGACGAGCCGCTGATCGCCTCTTACATGAACTACCTGGTCACCAACCACGGCGTTATCGTCCCGCAGTACGGCGACGAGAACGACCAGCTGGCCGTTGACACGCTCCAGAAGATCTACGACGAGGTCTGGGGCGAGGGCGTCTACAAGTGCGTCGGCGTCCAGTCCGAGCAGGTCGTCTTCGGCGGCGGCAACATCCACTGCATTACCCAGCAGGAGCCCTCGGCGTAACTCAGGCACGCCACCTTGGCGTTCACTCGTCGCTTACGTAGCGTCAGTACGCTACGCTCCTCGTTCGCGCCAATCTGGCGCACCTGAGCACGCCGAGTAAACGTCTGTCTTCCCGAGGCACGGCACCTTGCCCTTCAATCGTCGGGCATGACCCTTAAGGTCTATGCCCTCCTCTTTCAGGGCAATCTGCCGCACCTCGGAAACCCAGCCGATCAATCGGACAGTCGGTGAATCGCACCGTGACCATCTCGGGGCATTGATGGTCTGGTCACTTGATGTCTTGGTCGGCTGGGTTTTTCTTTGGGCACTCCGTTGCCTCCACTTCGGAGTGCCCGCCTCTTTGATTGAGTACGCGTCTGATCTGGGATTTATTGCGGGTTAGGTCAATTGTTCGCTTGAATTTCCCAGGTCAGACGCGTATTCAATTGCTGATAGTTTCCGGTTGCGAGCGCGACCGGTTTGATCGGAGTATCTATGTACCAGCGTATCGTTATCTACACGCGCCTGTTCCGCGAGCGTTGGTCCAACAATTGCACCCTCTCTTCTCTTTGGGATGGCACCTGTACCGGTGACGCGGCCTGCAACCCTACCATGGGCCGCGCCTTCGGTACAGATGCCATCCTTTTTGCTGTAGGGGGAACGTGCCATGGCAGGTAAGAAGTTTTCCCTGATTGAGGTCATCCTTTCGGTTATCTGCGTCGTGTTTACTATCGAGGCGGCAGCTCCGGCTTCTGCCATGGGTAACGTGCAGTTCTTCTGGTGGATTTTCCTTATCATCACGTTTTTGCTGCCTTATGGCCTGGTGGTGGCCGAGCTGGGTACGGCGTTTGATTCCGAGGGCGGCCTGTACGATTGGGTCCGCCTGGGCCTGGGCGACCGTTGGGGCGCCCGTTGCTCCTGGTGCTATTGGGTAAATTTTCCGCTGTGGGTGGCAAGTATCGCCTGCATGTTCCCCAGTGTCATCACTGCGGTATGGGGTTTCGAGTTTTCACTCGGGCTCCGAATTGTCATTGAGCTTGCCTTTGTGTGGGGCGTTACGGTCATGGCGATGCAGTCGGTGGCCGAGGCCGATTGGGTCATGGACGGCGGCGCTGTCATCAAGGTGCTCATTACCGCCGTGGTGGGGATCGTCGGTATCTGGTTTGCCTGTAATAACGGCTTTGCCAACGACATGTCGCTCAAGACCTTCATTCCAGATCTGGGCGACACCAACTCGTTGACGTATCTATCGATTATCCTGTTCAACTTTATGGGCTTCGAAGTGGTCGCGACCTTTGCCAGCACGATGAAAAACCCGTCGCGCGATATCCCCAAGGCGGTTATCACCGGCGGCGTTGCCATTGCGGCGATCTACATCATCTGCGGCATCGGCATTGGAGCCGCGGTTCCCACCGAACAGCTTTCGCTCGATTCGGGCATTGTGGACGCGGTCGCCGCCATGGTGGGGCGCAGCCACCCGCTGACAATGATCGTGGGCGTGGCCTTTTTGGTGACGCTCTTTGCCAACATGATCTGCTGGAGCTTTGGCGTCAACAACGTAGCGAGCTATGCCGCACGTCACGGCAACATGCCGCGCCCCTTTGCGCTGGTGTCCAAGAGGACCGGCATGCCCAATGGCTCGGCACTCATTAACGGCTGTTTTGCCAGCCTGGTGTTGCTGCTTCAGATCCCGCTGGGTGAGGGATCCGACGTCTTTTGGGTTTTCTTCTCAATGAACGTCGTCTTTTTGCTCATGAGCTATATCCCAATGTTCCCAGCGTTTTGGCGTCTGCGTGCATACGACGATCGCCCGCGCGTGTTCCGTGCGCCCTTTGAGGGTAAGGTGCTCGCGGTAGCGCTCGCGATTCCCGTGGTGGAACTTGTGCTTTCGATTGTCGCTACGATTGTGCCGCTCAACAGCTCACCTGCCGAGATGTCAAAGTTGCCGATCCTCATGGGTGTGGTGATCGGCGTGTTGCTGGGCGAGGTTTCGCGCCTCATATCGCGCCGCGGCCGCAGCATCGACAATCCCGGCGTTGGTGCAAAGGGGTCAGATTACTTTGCACTAAAACAGTAGCGCCGCGAGTTGCGCGGTGCTTGCTGCATCTTGGATTACTGCTCGCGGTGCTCGGGATCAGATGCGAGCTTGGGTGCAAAGTAGGGGACGTGGCCCAGGTAGGGGCAGCTGTCCGAACGCGCCTCAACGGCGCAGGGGACATCGTCGTAGGTCATGGAAGAACCGAGTCGGGTGATGGCCTTGGCGGCGGGCGCGACGAGCATCTTGAGCGGAGCGATCGGTGTCATGGCATCTCCTTTCATCGGTGAGACACAGCTTGTTTATCTAAACGATACAGTACGTTTAATCGGTGAGTCTAATCTTGCGGCAAAGAATCTGTCAACATCCTCACAGCATCTAGACAGGGGAGGCGGGCATGAGTTTCGCGTTCTATATCTACACCACGATTATCATGGGTGTGGCTCTGGTGACCAGTGCCGTGGCGTTGGTGGTTTGGCTCATGACGCGCCGTCGCGACAGCCTGGTGGCCGCGGCGGGCTTTTTGCTCTACATGCTCGATATGTCGGTCATTTTTTTTGACGAGTACAATCGGCTCAAATACGACTACGCTGTTACCTTTAGCGAGCCGTTGCAGCACCCCTTGCTGCGCTGCGTGCTCGGTATTGCCATCTATGCCTGCGTGGTACTGTGGATGTTTGCGCGCTTGCGCAAAAGGCCGACGTCGCGCATGCTCGGACTTGCTATCGTGCCGTTTTCAATCTTGCAATTGGTGCTGGTGCCTCGCAGCGGTGCTGCCGGAGAGATGCAGCAGTATCTCTTTTGGCTCACGCGTGACCTGGGCAATGTAGGATGTCTTGCCTATGCCGCCTGGCATTACCGGCACAGGGCCACGCGTGTTGAGAAACTCGATCTCGACCGCTCAAAGCTCTTTTGGAAGGTGGCACTCGTTCTTGCGTTTTGCGTAATCGCCGAGGACACCTACATGATTTTGCTCTGCCGCCCCGACTCTCAAAACCCCGTCATCAGCCTCTTTTTGTGGTATCTGTCCGAGCGCAATATCTCCGAAAACGTGCTGCTCGTGGTATGCGCGGTCCAACTCTTTTGCCAGTTTAGCCATATCCTGCGCGTGTATGCCCGTCATCCGCGTGCCGATGAGGACGTAGCGGCCGAGAGCGCACGCTCTGGGGACGATCTAGCATCACGCGTTGTGATCTATGCCGATGCCCATAAGCTGTCGCGGCGCGAGCAGGAGGTGCTCACGCTGGTGCTGAAGGGCAACGACGCCCAAAACATCGCCAGTGAGTTGGTCATCAGCCCTGGCACTGTCAAGGCGCACTTGCATCGCATCTACGTTAAAAGCGGTGTCTCCAACCGAGATGACCTCATAGATGCCTTTTGGCGTTCCTAGTCCTATTCTTCCTTGCATGCGGGTCCTGCCGTGTGGGCGGGCACGCCGTTGGGCGTAATGACGCGGTAATAATCTCAGACAATAAACCTGCAGGTAAAGCGTGTAAACCTGCTTAAACTGACCGTTTGCGGTCCCTGGCCTTGGCACGGATTTGCCCCTGTGTATCAATGGGTGTAGCGCGAAGCCGCGGACGTGGGACAGACGTCCGAGCACGGCTTGTAGGCACGCGCCGATGCGGGAGCGCTACGCTCCCAACCGAGTGCCCACGCGGGCGGTGCGTCCGCGTTGCAACCAAAGATGCCTGAGGAGGCTCACATGGACAAGGCTGATGTAGTTATCAAGAGCAACGCCGTCTTTACCGGCGATGGGCTCGAGCCGTTTAAGGGCGGCGTTGCCGTGCGCGGTGATAAGATTGTTGCCTGCGGTGACGATGCTCACCTGACACCGTTTATCGGTCCCGATACCGAGGTGCGCGACTTTGGCGACCAGCTCGTCATGCCCGGCCTGATCGACTCGCACACGCATTTTGCCCAGGGCGCGTTTATGACCGACCCCGATTTTGCCGTCAACCTCATCGACTGCACCAGTTTTGAGATGGCGATGGAACGTGTCGTGGCGTTTGCGGCCGACCATCCCGATAACGAGTGGATTCTGGGCTGCCAGATTATCCAGTTCCAGTGGGATGTCCCCGAGATGCCCACAGCCGCGATGATCGATGAGTACATATCGGACCGCCCGGTCTTTCTGCAGCAGGTTGACCTGCATACCTTTAGTGCCAATACCTGCGCCATCAACAAGGTGGGAGTAACTTCGCAGACGCCCGATCCCGCAGGCGGCAAGATCCTTAAGGATGCCGAGGGCAATCTGACGGGCGTGTTTTCCAACAACGCCGGCGTCTTCTTTATGGACGAGGTCTACGACCCAGCGCCCGAGGTTGTTGACGCGTCGTTTGCAAAAACCGCCCGGCGCGCCAATGCCCTGGGAATCACTACGGTCGGCATGGTCAATCCTACGTTTGTGAGCATGGAAAACCCGTATGCGGTGTTGGCAGGTCTTAATGCCAAGGGCGACTTGCCACTGCGCGTGTTCCTGTACACCGACCTGTTCGAAAACGAGTCCTTAACGCTCGAGCAGATCAAGGAGAAATACGCCTTCCCGGGTACGCAGGTGGAGTGGCACGGCTTTAAGCAGTTCCTTGATGGCGTGTGCTCCGACCACACCGCCTGGATGCTTGAACCCTATAGCAATGCGCCCGATACCTGCGGTGAGCCCGCGGAGGAGCCAGAGCGCATCCGCGCTGCCATCCTCAGGGCGCAAGAATGGGGTGTTGACACGCGCATCCATACGATCGGTGATCGCTCGGTGCGTTTTGTGCTCGATTGTTTTGAGGAGGGCGAGCGCTTGCATGGCAAGCGGGATTGTCGCCACTCCATGGAGCACAACGAGACGGTTCAGCCCGAGGATCTGCCGCGCTATGCCGAGCTGGGTATATGCCCTGGCATGCAGCCGTGGCACATGCTGCTCGATATGGCTGACCTTGCCAAGGACGATGCCGTGGGCCCCGAGCGTGCTGCGCTTTCGTGGCCCCTGCATAGCCTGCTTGCCAGCGGTGCCGTGGTGCACCTGGGCAGTGACTTCCCCGTTGTGGGCTTGGAGCCCATGGAGGAGGTGTACGGCGCGGTCTTCCGCATGCTCGAGGATGGCTCCAACCCCGAGGGCTGGTTCCCCCAGGAGCGCATTACCATGGCCGAGGCTCTGCGCGCCTACACCTATGGCAGCGCCTATGCCATGCATGCCGAGGACCGCATCGGCACGCTCGCGTGCGGCAAACAGGCAGATATCTGCGTGTTCGACCGCAACCTCTTTGATTGCGAGCCGGCCGAGGTGCTCGAGGCCACCGCAGCCCTCACGATGATCGCCGGCAAGGTGGTCTTTGAGGCATAGCGCCATCGTTTGATTGGGCGGCTTGGTGCCAGTTGTCAGCCGCCTGACATCCATTCAGCACTACTCTCTCAAGGAAAGGGGAGAACAATGGCAGAAGAAGTAACCGCTGCCGTGGAGGAGGAGCGCGAGCTCGCCTCCCAACCGATTCCCGGTCTGGTGCGTAAGTACACCATCGTCACCGGCCAGGGCATGCTCGCCCAGATCATCATGGTGGTCCTTGAGGGCCTCGTGATGGGTTGGGGCCTGGGTGCCCACGGCCTGGCCTGTGTCTCGATCATTATGTCGGTCGAGTACATCAACCTGGCCTTTGGCAACCTGTTTGGCACCGGCGTGCCCGCCGTGGTGGGCAACCTTTTGGGTGCCGGCGACATCAAGGGCGCAAGCAAGGCTTTTAGCCAGGGCTTTTGGCTTACCACGATCGTGAGTGTGCTGCTTGCTGTGGTGATGGCAGTGTTTACCGAGCCCATCTGCGCATTCTTCGGCGCCACGCCCGACATCATGGCCGATACCGTTGCCGGCGTGCGCACCTTCGCCGTGCTACTGCCGCTCACGGTCATTGGCCAGATGATCACCGCTGTGATGCGTGTGGACGAGAAGGTTCAGATCCAGGCCAACCTCATGACCGTTTCGGCCATCGTCGCCATCTGTTGGCTCGCGCTTTCCACGTTTGTGCTCAAGTTTGGCGTTATGGGCGCCGGCGTGTACTACGGGCTTTCCATCGGTATCTGGGCCATCGGTATCTTCTGGTTCATCGGGGGCAAAAAGTCCCAGCTCCAGATTAGCCTGGCCGACCTTAAGCTCGACATGGCCATCTGCGGCCAGATCATCAAGATTGGTTTCCCGTTCTTTTTGGTGCAAGCTGCCACGTTCATCTTCAACACCGTTGCCAACTCGTTGCTTGGCCAGCTCGGCGGCGACATGGGTTCGCTCTACATCGCGGCCTTTGGTGTGATCAACGGCTACATCCTCTACATTACCATGATGGTCGCCCAGTGCTTCTCGTACGGCCTGCAGCCCATTGCCGCCTTCAACGCCGGCGCCAAGGCGTGGGCGCGCCTCAAGGAAACGCTCTCCTGCACGCTTAGGTACCAGGTCGTGACGCTTGCTGCGGTGTCTGCTGTGCTATGGGTGGCCGCAACGCCGGTCTGCGCCTTTTTTGCTGGTAGCGACCCGGCGCTCGTCGAGGTTGCCGCCAACGCCACGCGCATCGTTATCCTGGCCGTGGCCCTGGGCTATCTTGCCATGACCATGTCGATGTACTTCCAGGCGGTTGAGAAGGTGGGTATCGCCACGTTCACCGGTCTGCTCCGCTACGTGATCTGCTCCGTGCCGCTTATGTACCTGCTTGGCAACATGATGGGCGTTCAGGGTGTCTGGTTTGCCTTGGTGGCGGCTGACGCCATCACTGGTCTTATCTCCATCGCCCTCGCCGTCCGCGAATCCAAGCGACTTGCCACGCTCTAGACTCGGACACGGCCGGCCCGCGATAGTCGAATAAGTCAACTCGCCTGCAAGCCACCACAATGGGGACAGTTCCCATTGTGGTGGCTATTGTTATTTAGGGTCTGAGATTTCGGCTCTATAAATAACGTTTTTGAACTGGGCTACTAAAAGATTGTGGAAAACACTACTACAAGATTATGGAAAACGCTACTGCAAGATTATGGCAAATGATACTATACGATTATGGTAACAGCGTTATAAGGGGCGTTGATATGGCCGAGTACATTAACAGGGATTTGCATGAGTTGCTCATTCGCATGGCGGGTTGGTTTCCTGTTGTGTCGTTGACGGGGCCTAGGCAGAGCGGTAAGTCTACGCTGGTTAGGCATGCCTTTCCCGACTATTCCTATGTCACGCTTGAGGACCCCCAAACGAGGCGCGCGGCCTTGGAGGATCCGGTGAGTTTTATCCGCAACCGAAAGGGCGGACTCATCATCGATGAGGCGCAATACGCCCCGGATTTGTTCTCGATGATTCAGGTTGTTTCGGATGAGCGGGGAGACGCCGGTCAATATATCCTTACGGGATCGCAAAACTTTTTGATGATGAAAAGCATCGGCCAGTCTCTTGCCGGGCGAGTCGGGATCTTAAAATTGCTGCCATTTTCGTTTCGAGAAGCGGAGAGGGGCCAGCAGGGGCAGTTGGAAGTGGATTTGTTTGCGCTCGAAGGGGGATACCCTCGCCTGCGTTCCGCCGGAATGCCGTCCTCGGTTTATTTCCCCAGCTATATTGATACCTATGTTGAGCGCGATGTTGTGGGCTTGCTTGACGTGCGCAATAAAGCGGAGTTTCATAAGTTTCTGTCCATAATTGCCCAGAGCGCCGGTGCTCTCATTAATATATCTTCGCTTTCTCGAGATACGGGTGTGAACGTATCGACCATTAAAAGCTGGTTGTCTATCCTGGAGCAGAGCTACCTGACGTTTTCACTGCAGCCCTATTATGCAAATGCCAGGAAACGTTTGACTAAAACGCCCAAGCTTTATTTTTACGACACGGGGCTGCTCTGCTACTTGCTCAAAATTGGATCACTGGAGCAACTTTTGGAGAGCCCTTATCTGGGGGCAGTTTTCGAAAACCTCATCGTTTCCGAAACGGCGAAGAGCCATCTCAACGTGGGCGAGAATCCCGAGTTGTATTTCTATAGGGACGACGGCAAGCGAGAAATCGATTTGCTCGACTGCACAAACTCAGGGAGTCCCAAGGCTATCGAAATAAAATCATCCAGAACGTATCACGATAAGTACGCCCGCCATTTACAGGCTGTATGCGATGAGATCGACATTGCAAAAGATGCGCGCTATGTTGTGGCCCGCGTGGATTCAACGTATGAGTCGAAAGACTGTAGCGTGGTCTCGGCGCGTGATTGGCTTTTGCGATAACAAGTTCGGCGTATTAACAACTGCCGCGAAGAGGATCGGACCCCTTTCGCGGCGGTTTTTTGCCGATCCGGTGCGCCTCAGATGCAAGTGAGTAGGCTTTTTTGGATCTGTCGAGCACACCGCGACAAACGCTAAATAAAACCGCAGGTCAGAGCTGTGGCGTTTTGGAGTGTGCTCGGCCTCCTGCAAAAGGTCTACTCACTTGGTTTTTCGGCGAGAAGGCCGCCGCAAGGGTAAGCAGCTCTCCTCACGGCGGTTGGCGTTTGCCCAGATAAAACCTGCCAAAATAAACCTGTCCCTTTTTGGCATGTCCCTTTTGGCGTGGCTGATTGGTTTGGGCTGTTTTGGAGAAAGCCCATGAGGCGGCACTCAGGCTAATCCTGCGTGTCGCCTCCGTACATGTAGACGATAAAACCGTCGCCGGTGTCTTGACTGTGATCCTCCAGGATGCGCTTCATGTTGAGGTGCTCGTAGAACTGCCAGTCGGAGTTGCAGTCGCTCATCAGGAAGAACTTGGTGCAGCCTGCCTTGGCGAGCTCGGCGCGCGCAAGGTCGATAAGCGCGCGGCCGAGCCCCTTGCCCTGCCACTCGGGCACGATGATGATCAGGTTGAGCTGGCCCTGGGCATACTCGTTGCCTGTGGCGGCAAAGCGATCCGCCGTGGCCTTTTCGCGACTGTCGCCGAAGAGCGAGCCCTCGAGCTTGGCGTCGGCAGCCTTTGCCATTTCGGTTGCCTGGGCGAGCATCTCGTTGTAGCAGGACTCCCACGTGGGGTTGGTGTGCGGCTTGCCGTCCTCGAAGATGCCGATGCAGCAGGCGGCGATAATGCGGCCCTCGGCCTCGGCGACAAGCGCGATGGGGGAGCGCTGCAGCTGCATGGCAATGTTGAAGCGCGCGCAGAAATCGGCAGCTTCGACGTCGCCGCGGTTGCGCAGCGTGTTGCACCACAGCTGGTTGTAGATGGCAGCGATGCCGGTCAGGTCGTCGAGCGTGGCGGCGCGCAGGGTTACGTTGTCAAGGCTCATGAAGGCTCCTTCCAAGTTGGGTCAGGCCACCTCTGAGTGTGACATGGACGCAGGGCGGCCGCATCAATCATTCGGCAGGCGAGCCCCGATCCCTCGGGGACGGAGGAAAAGGGGTCACGAGTGAGGATTTTCGGACGCTTGCCCGACGAGAGTGGATAATCTCCCACTTTGAGCGCGAACATGGGCCAAAAACGGGAGATTATCCACTCTCGTGGTGAGCGGGCCCTTGTGTCGATTCATTCCCTTTTTAGTAGGCTGTGCTTGCACTTTAGCGTGCGACAGCGGATAATGCCGAGCACTCGACAATACGCTTTTTGCTCTCTCTATAGATTGAGGAGGCCCCTATGGCCATGGATTTCAAACGCAGGCTGCCGATCCCCATGGAGATCCGCGAGGAAATGCCGCTTTCCGCCGAGCTTACCGCTAAGAAGCAGGCATTCGACGCCGAGGTCGCCAAGGTCTTTACCGGCGAGGACGCGCGCAAGGTGCTCATCATCGGCCCGTGCTCTGCCGATCGCGAGGATTCGGTCCTCGAGTACATGAACCGCCTGGCCAAAACCGCCGAGGAGGTCAAGGACAAGCTCATCATCATCCCGCGTGTCTACACCAACAAGCCTCGCACCAAGGGCACCGGTTACAAGGGCCTGCTGCACAATCCCGACCCCGAGGCGCCCGATGACCTGCTCGAGGGCGTCAAGGCCATTCGCCACATGCACCTGCGCGTCATCGAGGAGACCGGCTTCTTTACCGCCGACGAGATGCTCTACCCGTCCAACTACCAGTACCTCGTCGATCTGCTGAGCTACGTCGCCGTGGGCGCGCGCTCGGTCGAGAACCAGGAGCATCGTCTGGTGTCGAGCGGCATTTCGGTGCCGGTGGGCATGAAGAACCCCACTGCCGGCTCCACCACCGTCATGCTCAACTCCATCTACGCCGCCCAGGCGCATCAGAGTTTCATCTTCCGCAACTGGGAGGTCGAGTGCGACGGCAATCCGCTCGCGCACGCCGTTATGCGTGGCTACATCGGTCTCGATGGGCGCACCTACCCCAACTACCACTACGAGCACCTCGAGCGCCTGGCCGAGCGCTATACCGAGCACGCCGGCTATGCCAATCCGGCAGCGGTCATCGACTGCAACCACGACAACTCGGGCAAGCGTCCGCTGGAGCAGTATCGCATTTGCAAGGAGGTGCTCGACAGCTGCCGCCGCAACGAAGCCATTTCAAGGCTGGTCAAGGGCTTTATGATCGAGTCCTACCTTGAGGACGGCAACCAGCCGGTCGACGGCGGTGTCTTTGGCAAGTCGATCACCGATCCGTGCCTGGGCTGGGAAAAGACCGACTACCTCATTCACGAGATCGCGGAGCGGGTTTAGTTACGCGGGTTTTCGCTGACTCTGCCAAGACATCGGCGGTCCCGTTGCTGCCGGGCACTCATTGGGGACAGACTTAAATGAGTGCTCGCAGAATGAGAGTGGATAATCTCCCGTTTTTAAGTAGTCGTTGGGGACGTTCTTGTTTGACTGGTCGTTTAAGAACGTCCCCAATGACTACCCTGTTGGCCTTTTCCAGGCCCTGTGGGCAAAAAATGGCAAATATGAGTACTGTTGCTATCGTAGTGTCATATTGCCGGCATAAGATAATAGACATAACAGAAAATATGTTCATTAACCTTAACACATATAAGCCCGCTATAGAACTATTTGAGTAATTTAGGGGCGCTTGCAAGCCGTGCGGGCAGCATATGGGGCTGTTTTGGCTGTTACTAAAAAGGTAACAGTACTCATATTTGCCATTTTTTGCCCACAGGGGCTGGAAAGGACCGTCAATTCGGCTCCAGGGGATGCGGTCCAAGGGCCGCAGAACGAAAAATGGGGGCGCTGGTTGTCCTGCGCCCCCATTCTTTGGGTATTGCGGTTGTTTGCCGCCGGTTTTACGCCGCTTCGTCGAACTGCGAGTTGTACAGGTCGGCGTAGAAGCCGCCTTGGGCGAGCAGTTCGTCGTGCGTGCCCTTCTCGACGATGTCGCCGTCGCGGATCACCAAGATCACGTCGGCGTTGCGGATCGTGGACAGGCGATGCGCGATGACAAAGCTCGTGCGGCCCTGCATCAGCGCATCCATGGCGCGCTGGATGAGCTCCTCGGTGCGGGTATCGACGTTGGAGGTCGCCTCGTCCAAAATCAGCGCCGGACGGTCGGCCAAAATGGCGCGGGCGATGGTCACGAGCTGGCGCTGACCCTGCGACAGGTTAGTGCCCTCCTCGTTGATCATAAAGTCGTAGCCACCGGCGAGCGTATGGATAAAGTGGTCGCAGCGTGCGGCGCGTGCGGCGGCCTCGACCTCGGCGTCGGTCGCATCGGGGCGTCCGTAGCGGATGTTCTCGCGGATGGTGCCGTTAAACAGCCAGGTGTCCTGCAGCACCATGGCAAACTCGCCGCGCAGCGCCGCGCGGTCCCAGTCGCGCACGTCGACGCCTTCGACGCGCAGCGAACCGCCGTCCACGTCGTAAAAGCGCTGCAGCAGCTTAATGAGCGTGGTCTTGCCGGCGCCGGTGGGGCCGACGATGGCAATGGTTTGGCCGGGCTGCGCCTCGCAGCTAAAGTCGTGGATGATGGTCTTGTCGGGCGTGTAGCCAAACTTGACATGGTCGAACTCCACGTGGCCGGGGCGCTTCTCGGGAATCTGCGCGTCGGCCTTCTGCTCCTCCTCGGGCGCGGCCAGGAACTCAAACACGCGCTCGGTGGCGGCGGCCATCGACTGCATCGTGTTGCTCACGTTGCCCAGCTGCTGCACCGGCTGCGTAAAGTTGCGAACGTACTGGATAAAGCTCTGGATGTCGCCGGGCGTGGCATTGCCGGTCAGCGCGAGCTGCGCGCCTACCACGACGACGCCCACGTAGCCCATGTTGCCCACCAGACTCATAAGCGGCATCATCAGGCCCGACAGGAACTGCGAGCGCCAGCCGCTCATAAAGAGGCGGTCGTTTTGACGGTCGAACTCCTCGATTGAGGCCTCGGCGCGGTCGAACACCTGAATAACGTTCTGGCCGGCAAAGTCCTCCTCGATAATGCCGTTGACGGTGCCCAGGACTTGCTGTTGCTCGCGGAAGTACGGCTGCGAGAAGTGAATCATCACGGTCAGGATAATCGCGGCAGCCGGCAGCGTGAGCACGGTGACGCCGGTGAGCGGCAGACTGATCGACAGCATCATGACGAGCACGCCGATAATCTGTGTGACAGACGTGATGAGCTGCGTCACGCTCTGGTTGAGCGACTGGCCGAGCGTATCGACGTCGTTGGTGATGCGACTGAGTACGTCGCCCTTGCTGTGGCCGTTGAAGTAGCTCATCGGAACGACGGCGATCTTGGCGGCGATCTCCTTGCGCATGCGATAACAAATCTTTTGCGTGACGCCGGTCATGAGCCAGCCTTGGATCAGGCTGCAGGCAGAGCTCGCCAGATACAGACAGAGCAAAAAGCCGAGCGTCTTGGCGATCCAGGCAAAGTCGACATCGCCGGTGCCGTTGACCTTGGCAACCAAGCCCTCGAACAGCTTAGTCGTAACCTGGCCGAGCACCTTGGGTCCCACAATGTTAAAGATGACCGAGCACACGGCAAAGGCGACGGCGGCAAACACGGCAATCTTGTGCTGGCCGATATAGCCGAGCAGCTGCCTCATGGTGCCCTTAAAGTCCTTGGCCTTTTCGCCGCGGCCCATACCACCCATGCGGCCCATGGGACCGCGCCGGCGGGTGGGCTTGGGAATCTGAGTCTTGGTCTCGTCTGCCATTAGCGCTCGCCTCCTTCCATGACGGCTTCAATCTCTTCTTGGGTAAGCCCCAACTCCTCGGCGGAAAGCTGCGACTGTGCGATCTCCAGGTATGCCGGGCAGTTGTGCAGCAGTTCCTCGTGCGTGCCGGTGCCCACTACGTGGCCGTCGTCGAGCACGATGATCTGATCGGCGTGCATGATGGTCGCGATGCGCTGGGCCACGACCACGAGCGCGGCGTCGGTAACGTTTTTGGCAAGCTCCTCGCGCAGGCGCGCGTCGGTCTTGTAGTCGAGGGCGCTAAACGAGTCATCGAACACCACGACCTCGGGCTTTTTGGCCAACGCGCGGGCAATGGCCAGGCGTTGGCGCTGACCACCCGAAATATTGGAGCCGCCCTGGCTGATGGGGGAGTCGTAGCCGCCCTCGCGCTCGGCGATAAAGTCCTCGGCCTGGGCGATGCGTGCCGCCTGGCGCATATCATCATCGCTCACCATGTCGCCGGCAAACTTGAGGTTGCTCTCGACGGTGCCCGAGAACAGGCGACCCTGCTGCGGGATGTAACCAATGCGGTGGCGCAGCTCGGAAAGGGTCATGTCGCGCACGTCGATGCCGTCGAGCGAAATGCTGCCGCCCGTGACGTCGTACAGGCGCGGAATCAGCTGCACGAGCGTGGACTTGCCCGAACCCGTTGAGCCAATGATGCCGAGCATCTGGCCGGCATGTGTGGTGAAGTTCACGCCGCTGATGACATCGGCGCGGGCATCGGGGTACTGGAAGCTCACGTCGCGGAAGGTGAGCTCACCGCGCGGCGCGCTGGCTGCGGGCAGTTTGGGCGAGGCAGGGTCGTTGATGCTCGTGGGGCAGGTGATGACCTCTTCCACGCGCTCTGCTGCGACCTCGGCGCGGGGCAGGATAACCGAAACCATGGTGAGGATCATAAACGCCATGACGATCTGCATGGTGTAGGAGATGAACGCCATCATGTTGCCGACCTGCATCACGCCGTCGGACACGCCCTGCGCGCCAAACCAGACGATAAGCACGGTGATGCAGTTCATGACGAGCATCATGAGCGGCATCATAAAGCTCATGGCGCGGTTGGTGTAGAGCTGCGTGGTCATCAGGTCGAGGGACGCCTGGTCAAAGCGCTCGAGCTCATGCTCCTCGCGGTTAAACGAGCGGATGGGCATAAGGCCGTCGAGCAGCTCGCGGGCGGTAAGGTTCACGCGGTCCACAAAGCTCTGCATCTTTTTGAACTTGGGCATGGTGAGGCCCATAAGCACGCCGACGACGGCCGAGACCGCGATGATGGCCACGGCGATGGTCCACTCCAGGCCGGTGTGGTTGGCCAGGACGCGCATGACGGCGACGATGCCCATGACGGGCGCCATGAGGCACATGCGGATAAACAGGGTTGCGGCCATCTGAATCTGCTGAATGTCGTTGGTGCAGCGAGTGATGAGCGAGGCCTGGCTAAACTTGCCCACCTCGGCCGGCGAGAAGTGCATGACCTTGTTGAAGGTCTCGCGGCGCAGGTCGCGTGCGATGGAACAGGCGGTGCGCGAGGCCACGGCGCCGGTTAGGATGGTGGCGACCAGTGAGATCAGGCACAGACCAAACATCGTGGTCGCCATGCGGCCCAGGTAGGCGTTCTGCACGTCGGCGGGGTCGATACCCTGCGCCTTGTACTCGTCTTGCACATAGCTCACGGCGCGTTGGGTCACGATGGAGCCCGACATGGAGCCCATTTTGTCCGCCATTTCATTGGCGCCCTCGACGAGCTTGCTTTGGTCTACCAGACCGCCCTCGACACCTAGGCGCAGACTCTTCATGGTGATCTTGCCGCCGTCGGCATCAATCTGCTTTTGCATGTTTTGCGCCGCTGTGGCCTTCTGCTGCATCTCGGCGAGCTGCTCGGGCGTCATTGCCGCCATCTGCTCGGGGGTGGGCATGGCCTGGGCGCCGCCGCCATTGCTTGCCTCGGTGGATGCGCCGGTCATGTCGCCCATGGAGCTGGCGTCGATGCCCTGGTTGAGAGAAAGGACGACGGTCTCGGGCAGGCTCATAATGTCGGCAATCTTGCCGCCATCGGCACGCTCTTCCTCGGTGCCCTTGTACGTTCGAATGCCTTTTTTGTCAGCCTTGCTAAACACGGCCTCCACAGCTTTGGCGTCCTTGGTGCTCATAAAGAGCTCAAGGTCATCGAGTGATTCGGCACGAATGGTGTCGGGCACGGGCGAGGCGATGCCGCCTTGCTGTACGCCCACGTCGACGATGTCGCTCATGTAGGTAGGCAGTGCCAGATCGGCGTTGCAGCTGATTACGATAAGTACGATAGCTGTGAACAGTGCCAGGACATGCTTTTTAAAGAGCTTGAGAATCCTCACTCGGCATCTCTCCTTTCTTGATTGCGGTCGATAATTTCGTTGAAACGCCTTAGAAGGCGCACCATCTCTTGGGTATCTGTTTCGCCGAGCTGCTCGAGGAAGGCCGCGGTGCGCTCCTCGAATTCCCGACGTTTGATTTCGAGATTCTGGAATCCCTTATCGGTCATCGTGACGTGTACACGACGACGGTCGGTCTTTGAGTGCTCGCGCTCGACCCAGCCCTTGGCTTCGAGAGTGCGTAAGATATTGGCGATGCGGGCACTCGAGACCCAGGCGCAATTTGCGAGTTCGCTCGGCGTGAGCGAACCGCCAGCGAGCATGAGGGCGCGCATGACAGCCATCTCGCCGCCGAGAGCTTTGTCCGCAGAGCGTGAAATGCGATGATGCATACTGCCAAACTCAGTTAAGAGCTGACGCCCAAGCTCATGGAAATCGGTATCTTCCACCGAAAACCCCTAACACTAGAAACTATTTTCGGTGAAAGATGATACCCGCATATTCGGGCCTCATTCAGTGGGCAATATAAAGAGCGCATAAAGAGTTAAAAAATTCAATTGCTGAAGCGTTTCAAAGAACTATTATGCCCGCGGTTAGGCGAGGGGTTGTCACCACCATGACGACTGGGACTCATTTATCGCCACGTGCGATGCTCCAACTTCCCGCAAGGAGACACCTTATATAAAGGGGGATGGAGTCATGGCATTTGACTTCACGGGCAAGACCGCGATTGTCACGGGTGGCACTCAGGGCATTGGCCTCGAGATCGCCAAGGGCATCGTCGCGGGCGGCGGACACGTCGCGCTCATCGCAAGGAACGCTGCCAAGGGCGAGGCCGCTGTGACCGAGCTTGGCGAGGGCAACAAGTTCTATCAGCTCGATGTTGCCGATGCGCCTAAGGCGCGTGAGACCGTCGAGCAGATTTTTACGGACCTGCCGCAAACCAACATCCTGATCAACTGCGCTGGCGTCATCAGCACCAAGAAGTTCGACGAGATCGATGACACCGAGTGGCGTCGCACCATCGACATCAACCTCAACGGCACCTTTACCATGATGAACGCCGTGTACCCGCACTTTAAGGCGGCCCATGCCGGCACTATCGTCAACGTGAGCTCTGTTGCTGGCAAGATCGGCGGCGGCCTGCTCGGCACCGCTGCCTACGCCAGCTCCAAAGCCGGTGTTAACGGTCTAACCAAGGCAGTCGCCAAGGAAGGCGGCAAGTTTGGCGTCCGCTGCAACGCCGTGTGCCCGTCGCTCACCCTTACCGATATGACCTCGATTCTCTCTGACGAGAACTCTCAGCGCATCATCAACGGTATTCCTCTGGGCCGCGCCGCCCAGGCCAGCGAGCCTGCGCAGATGGTGCTCTTCTTCGCTTCCGACCTCGCTAGCTTCGTGAACGGCGAGATCGGTGACTGCGACGGTGGCATCGTTCTGGACGGGTAATACCCCGCGACGTTAATTCGGCGACGGCTCCTGCGACTCGGGACCGTCGCCTTCTTTCTGACAAAGGCGCGTGCGGCTACGATTCGCATGCATCCAAAGGAGATATATATGAGTGAATCGACTGCGGTGGAGGCGCCGGCGGCAAAGGAGCCGTTCTTTAAGATGTCCTCCATCCCGGGTGCCAATATTTTGGTGCCGCTTTTGTTGGGCTGCCTGCTCAACACGCTGTTCCCCGACCTGTTCAAAACGCTCGGCAGCTTTACGCTCGGCATGACCCAGCAGGGCGCAGGCCCGCTTGTTGGCGCTTTTTTGCTCATCGTCGGTACGACGATTTCGTTTAAGAGCGCTCCTGCCGCCGCTGCCCGCGGCGCCATCATCATCGCCGTCAAGCAGATCGTGGTCGTTGCCGTGTCGCTGCTCATCCTTTATGTATTCAACGACAACCTGTTTGGCATCTCTGCCATGGTGATGCTGGCCGCTTGCACCGGCGCCAACAACGCTATGTACGCTGGTCTGATGGGCACCATGGGCAATGAGGCCGAGCGTGGTGCCGTCGCAATCACCACGCTGGTTGTCGGCCCTCCGGTCACGATGATCGTGCTCGGCGCTGCCGGTCAGGCTCCGATCGGTTGGTCGCTCGTGGGCGCCATCCTGCCGATCGTCGTCGGCATTATTCTGGGTAACCTCTTCCCGAGCTTTAAGAAGATGATGGCACCGGCACTTTCCGCCATCATCGTGCTCGTCTTCTTTGCCATGGGCTCGACCATGACCTTTGGCCAGCTTATCAACGGTGGTCTTCCCGGCATCCTGCTCGGCGTGATCTGCTCGGTAGTCTTTGCAATTCCCGTCATCGCGGTCGATAAGCTCACGGGCGGTACGGGTGTCGCGGGTGCGGCCATTTCGAGCTGCGCCGGAGCCAATGTGGCCACGCCTGCTGCCATGGCAAGCGTCAACGAGGCCATGTACGGCGGCGCGGTGCTCGCGACGGCTACGGCGCAGGTTGCAGCATGTGCTATCGTGACGGCCATTTTGACCCCGCTGGTCACCAGCTGGTGCTACAAGCATTTTGAGGGTCAGGGCCACAGCAAGGCAACGACCGACAAGGCCGCCGCAGCCGCCTAATGCCAAGCGGCAATCAAAGCTAAATAACTAACCATGCCACAGGGCGGTCCCGGGGGAAATCCCGTGGCCGCCCTGCAGTTTCTGCGGGGTCTCTGGGGCACTTTACCCTGCTAAAACTGGCATAACAGCTAGAGTGAACGTCGTACAAAGGCAAGGAAATATACCAAACAAATCGGTGAACGGTAGATGATGGCGGGCGCGTTTCCTGCGGATTTGTTAAAAACGCCCTAATGGTATAAAAAAAGAAACATATAACAGCCCTGATGAAGGGGGTGGCTATGTTATCCTTCTCAAACGGGTGAAATCTTGGGTTTTGGGTTGCAGTTCCAAGGTGGACAAACGTTTTTCCCTGTACCAACGTGTGGTGAAGAACGGAAGAAGCCGGTAGTGCAAGCCGATAATTCAAGAATTCAATAAGCAGCGGTGTGAGAGAGCGCCGCATTACACGTAACTAGGAGCGTGGTTACACAATGCAGGAGGCATGGGAAGGCTTCAAGGAAGGCATCTGGACGGGAGAGGTTGACGTCCGAGACTTCATCCAGAAGAACTACACCCCCTACGAGGGCGACGAGTCGTTCCTCGCCGGCCCGACCGAGCGTACCAAGGAGCTGTGGGGCGAGGTTCTCGACCTGCTGCTCAAGGAGCGCGAGCAGGGCGGCGTCCTCGATATGGACACCAAGACCGTCACGGGTATCGTGAGCCACCCCGCTGGCTACATCGATAACGCCCATCGCGACAAGGAGACCATCGTCGGCCTCCAGACCGACAAGCCGCTCAAGCGCGCGCTGCACGTCAACGGCGGTATCCGCATCGCTTGCCAGGCTGCCAGCCAGCACGGCTACAAGATCGACGAGAACGTTGTCGAGCGCTACACCTTCGAGCGCAAGACCCACAACGCCGGCGTCTTCGATGTCTACACCCCCGAGATGCGCGCCTGCCGTTCGGCCCACATCATCACCGGTCTGCCCGATGGCTATGGCCGCGGCCGCATCATCGGCGACTACCGTCGTGTCGCCCTGTACGGTGTCGACTACCTGATCAAGGACAAGGAGGCCCAGAAGGCTTCCACCCCGACGGTCATGACCGCCGACAACATCCGCGATCGTGAGGAGCTGCAGGAGCAGATCCGCGCCCTCGGCGAGCTCAAGATGATGGCCGAGACCTATGGTTTCGACATTTCCAACCCTGCTACCAACACGCAGGAGGCCATCCAGTGGATGTACTTCGCCTACCTCGCTTCCGTCAAGGAGCAGAACGGCGCCGCTATGTCCATCGGCCGTACCTCTACGTTCATCGACATTTACGCTGAGCGCGACCTTGCCAACGGTACCTTCACCGAGGAGCAGATCCAGGAGTTCGTGGATCACTTCATCATGAAGCTCCGCATGGTCAAGTTTGCCCGTACCCCCGAGTACCAGGCCCTGTTCACCGGCGATCCGCAGTGGGTCACCGAGTCCATCGGCGGCATGGGTGTTGACGGCCGTACGCTCGTTACCAAGATGAGCTACCGCTACCTGCACACGCTCGAGAACATGGGCACCAGCCCCGAGCCCAACATGACCGTTCTGTGGTCGACCCGTCTGCCCGAGAACTTCAAGAAGTTCTGCGCCAAGACTTCTGTCGCCAGCTCCTCGATCCAGTACGAGAACGACGACCTCATGCGCGTTTACCACGGCGACGACTACGGCATCGCCTGCTGCGTGTCCTCCATGCGCATCGGCAAGGAGATGCAGTTCTTCGGCGCTCGCGCCAACCTGGCCAAGTGCCTGCTGTACGCACTCAACGGCGGTGTTGACGAGGTCTCCAAGAAGCAGGTCGGCCCCAAGTACCGCGCCGTCGAGGGCGATACGCTCGATTACGACGACGTCGTGGCCAAGTACAACGACATGATGAAGTGGCTTGCTGGCGTGTACGTCAACTCGCTGAACATCATTCACTACATGCACGACAAGTATTGCTACGAGCGCATCCAGATGGCTCTGCACGACAAGCACGTGCATCGTTGGTTCGCTACGGGCATCGCTGGCCTTTCCGTCGTGGCTGACTCCCTGTCCGCCATCAAGTACGCTAAGGTCCACCCCGTCCGTGACGAGAACGGCATCATCGTCGACTTCGAGACCGAGGGCGAGTTCCCCAAGTACGGTAACGACGACGACCGCGTCGACCAGATCGCTCACGACGTTGTGCACCAGTTCATGGAGTACATCCGCATGAACGACACCTACCGCAACTCCGTGCCCACGACCTCGGTTCTGACCATCACCTCCAACGTCGTGTACGGCAAGAAGACCGGCTCCACGCCCGACGGCCGCAAGGCTGGCCAGCCGTTCGCCCCGGGTGCTAACCCCATGCACAAGCGCGATAGCCACGGCGCCATCGCTTCGCTGTCTTCGGTTTCCAAGCTCCCGTTCCGCGATGCTCAGGACGGCATCTCCAACACCTTCTCCATCATCCCGGGTGCGCTCGGCAAGGAGGACCAGGTGTTCTTTGGCGATATCGACCTTGATCAGCTGGGCGAGTAACTATTGTTAGTGCTATACTAACAATAACGATTACTGATTAGCGCGCCGGTTTCGGCCGGCGCCTATCGATCGAAGGAGACACATTATGAAGGTTTCTGAAGTTTCCGAGACTCAGGCCGATAACCTGGTCCACATGCTCGACGCTTACGCCGAGAAGGGTGGCCACCACCTGAACATCAACGTCTTCAACCGTGAGACGTTGCTCGATGCTCAGGCTCACCCCGAGAAGTACCCGCAGCTGACCATCCGCGTTTCCGGCTATGCCGTGAACTTCCACACGCTCACCAAGGAGCAGCAGGACGAGGTCATTTCGCGTACCTTCCACGACAAGTTCTAAAGGGGTTTAACTCCCGCAGGATCGCCGGGCCGCTTTGGGTTACTTTCCAAAACGTCCTCGGACATGCAAAGGGCTCCGCTGCGCGCTTCGCGCGGCGGAGCCCTTTGCGTCCTGCGGAAATGTTTTGGAAAGTAACCCAAAGCGGCCCGGCGGGGGTCCTGTGTAGTCACCCTTTAGGCGGAACTCTCCTAATTATTAGGATGAGTCGTTTACTTACTTGTGCTGTTACCGTCTTCCCGCTGTTGTTGGGGTATGCTTTGTTCGTATGTAAACGTTTGACATGTTGATGGGGGAGGGTGCTATGGCTCGCGAGGGCGCTCGTTCTAAGGATTCTGCTAAGCCTGGCATCAAGGAAGTTGCAGCGGTGGCGGGGGTTTCGCCTACTACGGTATCTCGCGTGCTTAATAATCGCGGCTATATTAGCCAAGAGACCCGCGATAAGGTCCATGCCGCGATGGAGCGCATCAACTATACGCCCAACGATATCGCCCGTGCCATGCTCAACGGTCGCCTGAATCTTATCGGTATGATCGTTCCCTTTGTGAGCAGCCCGTTCCATGCTCAGGTTGTGCAGGCGGTCGAGCGCACGTTAGCGGAAAACGGCTTTAAGATGTTGCTGTGCAACAGCGCCAATCGACCCGATCTTGAGCGTTCCTATATTGACATGCTCCGCCGCAATATGGTCGACGGCGTCATCGTCAACTCCCTCAATATCGGTGCCGAGGCATATGCCGAGATGGGCTTGAGCCTGGTTGGCATCGACTGCGATCTTGGCGAGGGCTCTGTCCAGATTGCAAGTGACAGCTATGGCATTGGCGAGCTCGCCACGCGCCGTCTGATTGATGACGGCTGCAGGCGTATCCTGTGCCTGCGCAGCAATAGCCGCATGCGCATGCCTGCCAATAAGCGTACCGATGCCTACCTCGATGTTGTTGAGCAGGCCGGTTTGTCCGCGCTTGTCCGTGAGGTTGAGTTCGTTAAGCCCGACGACGAAAAGGGCGCGGTCGTTGCGAAGATCCTCGATGAGAACCCCGATATTGACGGCATCTTTGCGGGAGACGATACGATGGCGGCCATCTGTCTCAACGTGATGAAGCAGCGCGGCTTGAGCGCTCCGGACGATATTAAGGTCGTGGGCGCGGATGGTGCCCGCCGAACTATGACGTTTATGCCTGACTTAACAAGCGTACGTCAAGATATCGATCGCATCGGAGAGCTCGCGGCGCAATCCATCATCGCTCTTATTAACGGCGATAATCCCGAATCGAATATCAAGCTCCCCGTTGAACTCATTGAGGGCAAAACCGCGTAGTTCATCCCGTGCCAAAAGAATTCCTCAAACGCCTCTGATGACCGTTCACCGGCATATGTCAACCGTTTGCCGACGACTAGAACTGCGAAAAGACGTATTGGTGTGAAAACGTTTGACATATGAAAACGATTGACATATCTTGCCATTGTACCGAGTTAGTATGTCGTGGAAAGGAAGTCTCGGATGCACAAGGTGTATTACCAGCCTGAGGGAATTTGGGTAGGCGACATCATGCCGTACGGCGAGGACGGCACGTTCTATCTCTATCATCAGCGTGACACGCGTAACCCCGAACCTTTCGGAGAGCCGTTTGGCTGGGCACTCGCTACGACCAAGGATTTCGTCAACTACAAGGACTTTGGCGAGAGCCTTGAGCGTGGCGGCGACGAGGAAGTCGACCAGTACATTTATGCCGGCACGGTGTTTAAGGTGGGCGACAAGTACCATGCGCTCTACACTGGTTGCAATCGCGATAAGGTCCGCGCACGTTTGATGAAGCAGGTTCTTCTTCACGCAACGAGCGACGACGCCGTCAAGTGGGAGAAGAACATCGCCGAGACGCTGCTTCCGCCCCAGGAGGGTTACGATGACCGCAACTGGCGCGATCCCTTTGTGCTTTGGGATGAGGAGAACGAAGAGTACATGCTCATCCTCGGCACGCGTGTGGGCGAGGACAAGCGTCTGATGACCGGCCGCCTGGTCAAGTTCACCTCCAAGGATCTGACCAACTGGGAGTTCCAGGGCGACTGGTGGAACCCGGGCCTGTACACCATGTTTGAGATGCCTGATCTCTTTAAGATGGGCGACTGGTGGTACCTCGTCTTTTCCGAGTACAGCGACGGCAACAAGACCCGTTACCGCATGTCCAAGTCCATCAACGGTCCTTGGATTACCCCCGCTGACGACTCCTTCGACGGCCGCGCGTACTACGCCGCTCGCACCGCATTCGATGGCGAGCGTCGCGTTCTCTTTGGTTGGGTTCCTACGCGTGACGAGGGCGGCGACCCCAGCTCTTACCTATGGGGTGGCACCTTTATGCCCCTCGAGATCGTTCAGCGTGCCGACGGAACGCTCGGCACCAAGCTCCCCGACAGCATGCTTGGCGCCTTTGGCGAGGCTAAGGCAGTCGAGACCTTTGAGCTTTCCTGTGAGTCGGGCAAGGTCGAGCAGGTGCTCGCCGCGGATGCCGGTTCCACCTACTTGCTCGATGCCGACATTGAGCTCGGCGGTAACGCTGCCGGCTTCTCGGTGAAGCTTGCCGAGGACGCCGAGACCGGTCTTGCCTATGAGTTCCGCGCCAACCTGCGCGAGGGCAAGCTCGAGTTCACGCCGGCTCCCCAGTACCCGTGGTTCCAGGTCAACAACATGGGCCTCGAGCGTCCGTTGTTCTTTAAGGGCGAGGGCACTCACCATGTGCGTCTGGTCGTCGACGACGACATCGCGACCATCTTTGTCGATGATGTTGCGCTCAACGCTCGCTTCTGCAACAAGCAGGGCCAGGGTGTGGCGCTTACCGTCACCGACGGTGCGCTCAAGTGCGCAAACGCAACGATCGCGTCTCTGTAGCGGCAACGAACCGTTTTATGATTTAGAAAAGGAATGGAGAGGAACATGGACTACAAGGCAGTGTCCCAGCAAGTCGTCGACAACGTCGGCGGACTGGAGAACATCGAGGGCGCCACGCATTGCGTGACCCGTCTGCGTCTGGTGCTCAAGGATACGAGCAAATACAACAAGGCCGAGCTCGAGAACATCGATGGCGTCAAGGGCGTGCTGTACAACAGCGGCCAGCTCATGATCATCTTCGGTACCGGTACCGTCAACAAGGTTTACGATGAGTTTATGGCTCTGACGGGCGTTAAGGAGATCAGTGCTTCCGAGGTCAAGGGCGCCGAGGCGGACAAGAAGGGCAAGTTCTTCTCGGTCCTCAAGGTATTCTCGGACATCTTTATCCCCATCATTCCCGCCTTCGTCGGCGCTGCAATCATCATCGGCCTTAAGTCGCTGATCGTTGCCAACGGCCTCTTTGGCATGGAAGGCAGCCTCGCCGATCACAGCGAGTTCCTCAAGAACCTCGCAAGCTTCTTTGCCATTATCGCCACCACGTTCGACTACCTGCCTGTCCTGGTTATGTACAGCGCGGTCAAGCGTTTTGGCGGTAACCCGATCCTGGGCATCCTCGTCGGTATCGTCATGGTTCACCCGAGCCTTATGAACCGCAACACGTTCGTTATGGACCCGACGGGTGCTGAGTACTGGAACTTCGGTCCGCTATCCATTCCCATGGTTGCTTTCCAGGGCGGTGTGTTCCCCGCAATCCTGACTGCCTGGTTTATGGCCAAGGTCGAGAAGATTGCCCAGAAGTACATCCCCGAGGTCGTTTCGTTCGTCTTTGTCCCGACCGTTACCCTGATTCTTGCTAACGTTGCCCTGTTCACCGTGTTCGGCCCGCTCGGCAACCTGATCGGTGACGTCCTCGCCGGCGTAATCGATATCCTGTACAACAGGATGGGCGTCTTTGGTGCCTTTGTCTTCGCCGCGTTCCTGCAGCCGCTCGTCGTTACCGGTACGCATCAGTTCATCCAGGGTATCGAGGCAAACCTTGTTGCCACGACTGGCTTCAACTACATCCAGGCCATCTGGTCGGTTTCCATCATCGCCCAGGGCGGCGGCGCCATCGGCATGTACCTCATTCACAAGAAGCATTCCAAAGAGCGCAACATTTGCATGTCGTCCTTTATCCCGACGCTGGTCGGAATCTCCGAGCCCGCTATCTTTGCTGCAAACATGCGCTATTCGATCATTCCGTTCATCTGCGCATGCATCGGTGCAGGCTGCGGCGGTGCCTTCGTCAAGCTCTTTGAGGTGCGCGCTATCGGTCAGGGTCTGACCGGCGTGCTTGGCCTGCTCATCGTCACGCCCGAGACCCTCGTGTGGTATGTGGCTGGCAATCTCATCGCCTTTATCGTGCCAATCGTCTTGATCTTTGCCTACAACAAGGCAAAGGGCGTGCCGACCACCGATGAAGAGGGCGCTGGCGCTGGCTTCGATGTCAGCTTCTAGTTGAGCCGTTCAGTGTAATCTGAGGATAAGTCCATTTGAGGAAGGGCGTTCGACTCGTGTGAGTCGAGCGTCCTTCCCCATAGACGAGAAAGTCAACGGCGATGTTTAATCAAAAAAATAAGGTGACACGCGCGGACTATGAGCAGTGGCGTGCCGGACAGGATGAGACGGCGGGTCGCATCGCGTCCGACCCCGATAGGCTCCTGTTCCATGTGGAGCCTGAGCTTGGCTGGCTCAACGACCCCAACGGTTTGGTTCAGATTGGTGATACGTATCACATCTATCATCAATACGATCCGTTCGATGCTGCGCATGGCGGTCCAGTGCTTTGGAACCATCTGACGACAAAGGATTTTGTGACGTACGAGAATCGCGGCCCCGCGCTGTTCCCCGATTCCGATTTGGATTCGAACGGAGCGTATTCTGGTTCTGCCTTTGTACGTGATGGCAAGATTCACTACTTCTATACCGGCAACGTCAAGCATTTTGATCGCGATGATTACGACTACGTGTTGACGGGTCGTGAGCAAAACCAGATTCATATGGTTGCGGAGAACCCCGACGAATTGGGCGAGAAGCGCATAGCTGTTGGACCGGTCGATTACCCCGACGATATCGGTACGCACGTGCGCGACCCCAAGATCCTTGAGCACGATGGTATCTACTACATGGTTCTGGGCGCTCGTACGAAAGACGACCGTGGCTGCGTGCTTGTCTATACCTCGCGCAATCTTGAGGACTGGAGCTATGCGACGCGCATTGAGTTGGGCGAGAAGTTTGGCTTTATGTGGGAGTGCCCCGATCTGTTTGAGCTCGATGGCGAGCTTATTCTCGTTTGCTGTCCGCAGGGTGTGCCTGCCGATGGTTGGCGTTACCGCAATCCGCATCAGTGCGTGTGGTTCCCCATCGAGGCCGATTGGGAGGCGCCGAGCTTTAAAATCGTCGGGCAGGGCATGCCCCCGATGGTCGATGCCGGTTTTGATTTCTATGCTCCGCAGTCCTTTGAGGATGCTGCAGGCCGGCGATTGATGATCGGATGGTCGGGTTGCCCCGATGCGACGGCGGAAAACCCGACGGTGGCGCGCGGGTGGCAGTGCGCGTTGACGGTGCCGCGAGAGCTGAGCATGCGCGATGGTAAGCTCTGCCAGCAGCCGGCGCACGAGATTGAGAGAATGCGCGGCGATTGCGTTCGTGCTGTAGGCGGTGAGACCGTTGAGGAGCCGGGACGCCTGTTTGATGTCGTGGTTTCCTGTGAGGGAGCCAAGATGGTCGAGCTCGAGATTCGCAAGGGTGTCTTTGTGCGCTATGCAGACGGGACGCTTACCCTCGGCATGCGTGACGAAGGCTATGGGCGCGACCAGAGGTCGATCGAGCTAAGCGAGCTTCGCGATTTGCGCGTGCTTTCGGACAGTACGATGGTCGAGATTTTTGCCAACGGTGGTGAGGTAGCACTTACGAGCCGTACCTATTCGCCGGCGGTTCCGGCGATGGAGCTGCACGCCGAGGGTGCGGCGTCGATGGATTTCTACCGCCTCGCTCATTAACCGTGCATGGAGCACGATTGGACTTGCTGGGCGGATTGTGTCGCAGTTGCCGCGGCCAACTACCGTTTATCGCGTATAGCTACCGTTTGCGGAATAAGTAACACTCCTTAATAAACCGTGTAGAATCTCAGATAAGCACGGAGTTTTCCAGGGAGACGCTGTCCTTTGTTGTGTGCAAGGGGCGGCGTCTCTTTGGCGCTTGGAGCCGTTGTGCAACGGTGCGGCGGCGCGTGCCATGTATTGAAAAGTCAACGTCGAGATGGGTCGTGATGATAATGGGCAAGTACGTGATCGTGGTTGAGTCTGGGTCGGATGTGACGCCGGAGCTCTGCGAGCGCTATGGCATCGTGCGCGTGCCCATGCATGTCACGATTGGTGACGAGACCGTCGATGACGGTTCCATCGATCCGCTCGAGATTTATTCGCGTTGCAACGAGTTTGGCGTCATGCCCAAGACGAGCGGCTGCGCGCCGGCAGATTTTTCTCGCGTGTATGATCGCATTCACGCTGAGCAGCCCGATGCGACCATTTTGCATCTTGCGTATTCCGAGGCCACGACCTGCTCGCATCAGTCCTCGAAGATTGCGGCCCAGGGCCGCGACTACGTCTTCTCTATGGACACGCGCTTTGTCTCGGTGGGCCAGTCACTCGTTGTCGTTGAGACTGCCAAATACATCGAGGCTCACCCCGATGCCACCGTCGACGAGATTTTCGCCTTTACCAATTCGGTGATGGACCGCGTGCTGCTGGGCTTTGTTCCTACGGACCTTGCCTTCCTTAAGGCGGGTGGTCGCTTGTCCAACGTCGCGTTTCTTGGCGCCCATCTGCTCAAGATTAAGCCCTGCATTGAGGTAACGGGTGGCAAGTTCGTGGCGACCAAGAAGTTCCGCGGCTCTATGCTCAAGTGTGCCCGTGCCTTTATTGACCACATGGTTGCGAAGGGCGAGATCGACTACTCGCACATTGGCCTGGCGTATTCGGTGGGCCTTTCCGAGGAGCTGCGCGACGACATGGAGGTCTACGCGCATGAACTCGGCTTTAAGGACATCACCTGGACTCAGGTCGGCGGTGTGATCTCGAGCCATTGTGGTCCGACTGCCTTTGGCGCGGTGCTTACGCTTAAAGCGTAGGGCCTGGCGTCTATCGATATCTATTGCCTCGGCGGCGGGCGGGTTGCGATAACCTTTCCGCCGCTCTTGCGTGGGGCCAAATAGGACAACCCAATTGGCCGCCAAACCGTTTCACCATCATGCGTATGGGCTAGAATGGCTCTGGCATTTTAATTGGCAATAACCAAAGAGAGGCAAGGTTGCGGGAATGGCTGAGATGACGCTTGAGGGTGTGGATGCTCGTCCCGAGGACTCTGCGTTTACCCTGGGCCGCGTACATTCGATTGAAACGATGGGAACGGTCGACGGACCCGGCATCCGCTTTGTGGTGTTTGTTCAGGGCTGCCCCATGCGTTGTGCGTATTGCCACAACCCCGATACCTGGTCGGTTAACGGCGGCACCATGGTGACCGTCGAGCACCTGATTGACGAGTTCCAGAGTAACCATGAGTTTTACCGCAGCGGCGGAATTACGGTTTCGGGTGGCGAGCCGCTCCTGCAGCCCGAGTTTTTGGCCGACCTGTTCCGTGCAATGCACAACAACCCCGATGGCCGCGTGCATACCTGCCTTGACAGCTGCGGATATGCGTTTGACCCCAACCACCCCGAGAAGTTCGATGCTGTGCTCAACGAGACTGATATGGTGCTGCTCGACATTAAACACGCCGATCCGGCTGAGCATAAAAAGCTAACCGGTTGCGATCCTGCGCGCATCCTGGCGTTTGGCGATGAGCTTGCGCGTCGCAAGATCAAGGTTGTTATTCGCCACGTGGTAGTGCCGGGTATCACCGATACGGTGGAGGAATGCGAGGCACTCGGCCGCCTGATCGCTCCATGGCACAACGTGGTGGGTTTGGAGATGCTGCCGTATCACACGATGGGTGTCGTCAAGTACGAGCAGCTGGGCATTCCTTATAAGCTTGAGGGCGTGCCTCAGATGGATACCGCGCGCATGCCCGAGTTGCGCAATGCCGTTATGACCGGCATGAAAAAGCGCCGTACGGAACTCAAAAACGCCATCGGCTAGCAGCACTCATTGGGGACAGACTTAAATGAGTGCCCCCGGGCACCTAGTTGATTGCTAAAGAGCCCCGTCAAGTTGCGGTGGAATAGTTCTTGTGTATCGGCCTATGCTGTCCAAACAGGAACTATTTCACCGCAACTGCGTTTTGGGCGGAGATGCGCAACAGAATCGCGCCATTTGGATAAATACGCTTGTGGTTTCTTTAAAGACGCCTTAAACGGTGTCAAACAATTTGGGAAAGAAATGGCTGCTCAGTATTATGCTGCTCGTATATGAACGGTCACAATCAGGAGACCACGTGCGAAAGGGCAAATCGCGGGACGAGTATGTGCCGCAGCATGGCAGCAGATATGAGACGAAGGGCACGTCTTCGCGCGGCCTTGCCGACGCTCGCTTTCGCGGGGCGAAGATTGCCGCCATAGGAATGCTAGCGTTAGCGGTTTTTATCCTCGGAATTGCCGTTAAAACCCACGCCTTGGAGCGAACGGTGCGCTCAGATGCGTCAACGGTACAGCTGCAAAACGAGAAGGTTTCAAAGTCCAAAGCGTCGGCAGATCAAGCTCTGTCGACGGCAGATCTCAAGACGAGACTTTCGAAGGCGGACTTCAACGATATCCCTTCGGGTGATACCGTTCAAACCTTCTCGTTGGTGGATAACAAGACTCCTACCTTGGAGGATCAGAGCCTTACCTCGCTCCAGGATGCCCTGAGTCGGGCGCAGGAGCTGGGCGACGTAGGCGTAGTGTTCTACGACCTATCGAGCGGTAGGGGCGTGACGTATAACGCCGATGTCGCGGTGTATGGAGCGAGCAGTTACAAGGCGCTGTATGCGCTCTATATTTGCGAGACGTTGGTCGAATCGGGGCAGGTGTCGCTCGATTGGGCTTTAGCCACGTATGGTGGTTACAGCATGGGCTGGCAGACGGTACGCGACCTTATCGAGAATGCCGTCGTCAACTCGGACAACGATTCGTTTATCGCGTTACGCGCGGCGTTTGACCATGATGGCTATGAGGATTGGATTGCCAACCTGGGTGTTGATAACGAAACGGCACTGGATCCGATGAGTGATTTTCCGACCTACTGCCCGCGCACCTCGGCCAAGTTGTGGTGCGAGATGAGTGAGTATTTGAGCTGTGACACCGAGACGTCGCAATGGCTGTCGGGCCTTCTGACCTCTACGACCCGATCGTTTATTCGCGATGGCATTGCGGACGATCAGGTCTTGGTGCGCAACAAGGCGGGTTGGATCAGCGAGGACGGTTGCTATTCGACATGCGATGCCGGACTGATCGACGTCGACGGCCATAGCTATGTTATGAGCGTCATGACGTCGATGCCGTGGAGCGATCGCTCGAGCGAGGTTACGGCTGCGATTGCAAAGGCGCTCTATGATGTGCGGTCCTCGTTGGCCTAGCGACTTCGTAAAAAGTGAAAGAACCAAAATGCTGGTACCATACCGTGGATAAGCAATTTGCACGAATTTGGGGGGATGGCATGGCGACCATCGCGATCATAGGCGCACTCGAAAAAGAGGTTACGCAGATTAAAGAAGAACTGAACGGCGCTCATGTGTCGCAAGAGGCGGGCTTGACCGTTGTAAGCGGCGAGCTTGACGGTCTGACAGTAGTCGCCACGACCGCTGGCATGGGCACCGTGAATGCCGCCGCCGCAACGCAGCATCTCATCAGCAAATACGCCCCGCGGGCAGTTGTGTTTTCGGGTATCGCGGGCGGCCTAAACCCTAAGCTCCATATTAACGACGTGGTTATTGGCAAGTGCCTGCGCTATCTGGATACTGACACGGCACTCATTGCCGAGTCGGCGCCGGGGTTCGAGGAGTTTGTCTCGACGCCGGCGTTGGTTGATGTTGCTGCCGCCGTGCTTGCCGAGCATGGATTTGTGGATGCCTCGACGGAGGAGACTTCTGCGGAGAAGGACCCCAAGCAGTTCCTGTGTGGCACTATCGCCACGGGTGACCGCTTTGTTACGGGTGACGCCATGCGTAACGCTGCGATTGAGGCCACGCATGCCGATTGCGTCGAGATGGAGGGCGCGGCAATTGCGCACGTCGCGGCCAAGAATGGTGTCGATTGCCTGGTGCTGCGCGCTATCAGCGATAATTGTGACGAGGCATATGACGCGTTTTGTGAGCGCGAGTTCGATCTGGATGAGTACGCTCGCACCGCGAGCGGCATCACGCTTGACATCGTTCGTCGTATTGCCGCCGCGCAATAGCGCGCCCGTTTTGTAAAAACCTACGACCAAGGAGTGTCCATGGCCGATTCCATTAACTATCAGCTTGCCAAGTTCGTCGCCAGCTATGGCAAGGTTTCGCAGATTCCCGAGTCCACCTGCCCCGAGGTGAGCTTTGTCGGCCGCTCCAACGTGGGCAAGTCGTCGATTATGAACAAGCTTTTTGGCCGCAAGAACCTGGTCAAGGTTTCGAGTACGCCGGGCAAAACGAGCAACATCAACTTCTTTGAGGCCGATGACGTGCATTTTGTCGACCTGCCGGGTTACGGTTTCGCCCGTCGCTCCAAAGCTGAGCGCGATCGCTGGGCCGAGCTTATCGGCGACTTCTTTGACTCCGAGCGCAGCTTTAACCTGGTTGTATCACTGGTTGACATTCGTCACGACCCCAGCAAGCTCGATCATGACATGATCGACTACCTGCAAGGCAACGAGTTCAACTTTATCGTCTGCCTCACCAAAGCCGACAAGCTCAGCCGCACCCAGCAGGCCCGCCAGTCAGCAGCCATCAAAAAGCAGCTCAACGTCCCGGCCGAGAACGTAATCATCACAAGCTCCCAAACCGGCACCGGCATCGACGAACTCAAACGCCGCATCGCCGAGGCCTGCCTGTAATCAGGTTTTAGCCCGTCATAGGCTCCTGTTTATATCAGGGATTTAAAGGCAGGGAGGGTTGATTTAAATGATCCAAGAGTTAACGGAGTGTGGGCCGAGTAGGACATACCCCGTCTACTACCTCGAGGATGCAATGAACAACCTCGGCGACTGCTTTGACTATGCCATTAACGATTATGGAGCAGAAGGATCGGAAGTTGCTGAACTCTTTTGCCTGAGCGGCGTAGCTCGCGAGTTCGAACGCGGCAACGCATGGGTCGTATCGGGAAAATCGGGCGTTGAGCTGTTCGCGCTTATCGCTGAAAGGTCCGGCTATCAGAGCGGGTCTATACCGGATCGCACCTATCGTTTTGAGAAGACGCCAGAATATTGGACAGGCTGGATATTGGCATACCTGCAGTGGCGCCTAGGAGAGTCTTTTGAAGACCTACTGCATGTCGTTCCGTTTGATGCGCTGCGCGGCCTGTACTACCCCTGGCACGAAGCCTCGGAGGAACGCGTAGCGCGTCTTGTTTGCGATATGGCGAAGAAAACACCTCGTCAAACCAAACTGGCGCTAGCAAGAAAGAGGGTCAAGAAAACCCAGCAAGACCTGGCATACGAATCGGGCGTATCACTTCGCTCAATCCAAATGTACGAACAGCGCCAGAGAAACATCAACGAAGCATCGGTAACAACCGTAAGGGATATGGCGAAAGCCCTACACTGCAACATCGAAGACCTCCTAGAGCCAGTCTTCGAATACAAAGAAACCAGCGCCGCCTAAAAGAGATGCTGGCCGCTGATTGCTCATGTTGCAGCTCGAGCAATTTGAGCAGCGAAGCCGGCTGCCTAGTGGGGGCATGCGGGCCTTCTAGGTATCAAAATCCGCCTACGTATTGAAATGCCCCGCCAAGCTAAAGTGCTCGGCGGGGCAATTTTCGATTGACGATGCTGCCAGGGGTTGAGTTTTAATATGTCGCGAGTAAGAGGCGTCTGAATTTAGTAATCAAAGATAATTATTCAATTCGAGCGCTTAGCCAGTACTCTCCATTCGAAGCTACGATTGCGTACGTAATTCCATTTTTGACAGTTGGCGTATCTACGCAGGCAGCACCAACTTCCTTGGCGTCTGAAAACGAAAGTGTTGGATCGATTGCTTGTATAGTTGCCAATGCTGTCGCCGCGGCATAGTCGGAGTTTTCGAAGTACATGACTATGTTTTTGAAGCAGTTTTCGGATCCAAGATAGCTGAGTAGCACCGGGTTACTCGAGTCCGAAAAGAAGCCTCCAATACCGGCAATCTTTGAACCGTTTTTGATCTGAAGTTCGAGTCCCATGCCGCTATCGTCTAGTTCGTAATCCGCATTCATGCTGCTGCAATTGGGGATATCGGAGAATTCCTCGTTAAGTCGATCAATAAAGCCTTCAGGTGAAATTGAAAACTTTCCGTCGCCAAGAAAAGATGTGATTTCCTTCTCGTTGCGGGTGTCAACGACCTCTCCGCATCTCTCGCATTCTCGTATTTCCTTCGAAGTGGCATCTACGTAGTCGACTTCTTTGGTCCACGAGCCCGGTTGGTGTCCGAGTGGCTCCCCTTTCGTTTCGCCGCAACGCTGGCAGGTCTTCGGTGTCGTACAAGTTGCTTCTTCCCATTCGTGCCCGAGAGGCTCTCCCTCGGTTTTGCCGCAACTTTTGCATACACGGGGGCTAGTGCAGGTTGCATTGGCCCATAGCTTGTGGTTACAAAACAATTGAGGAAACAGCATGGGCAAACTGAAGATGATGACAACTGCCACGGCAGCTGCGATTGCCGCTCGTTTTTTATTGCCTAATTTATGAATGGCCCGCGTTAGAAGTGAGTCGTTTTCTTCATTTTTGCGTGCGCCGTCATCTTCGTTTGATGGCGGAATTTCAGAGGAGGGGATGTCGCTAGCACCATCAGAAAACTGCTCGGCTTTGAAATCTGGCTTCCGCTCGTCGGACTCGCTGAGTGCCTTTTCCTCGTCGGGCTCCTTCATCTCGTCATTCATGTTTATCGAGGCTCCTTCCTAGCTATGAATCTGCGATGGGCATTTTTGATAAGCGGAATGGCTGGTGACATAAATATATCCCAGTTTGGGATATATCAAAATGGAATATAGCGTAAACGGCATGAACGTTGATGCTAACAGGACATGCGGAAAATGCCTTTCCCAGATTCGTCGGGAGCAAGGTATCACTCAGGTTGAACTTGCAAAGAAACTGGGGGTACCTCAGTCGTTCATCTCAAAGGTCGAGACCGGGGAACGCAGCCTTAGGGTCTATGAGCAGTTTGTCTATGCGGATGCACTCGGAATTACTGTTGAGACGCTAGTACGTAAACTTGGGGCTGTTTTGAGTAGCGGAGATAATTAGATGACGCCACGCATCGATCATCAATTAGAAATTAAAACAGAGCTATAGGGCGAATGAGATGCTGGGAAGTGCGCCTTTGTCAAATAGAAGCCAAAAAATCAGCCCGGCGACTTTCCAGAGCGTAGGTCCCTGTAGCCGCCGCCAGCGAAGTTAACATAGGGGAGGCCAGGGGCTTTGCCCCCAAATCTTTCCGCAGGACGGCAGGACCCCCGCAGCACGAAGTGCGCAGCGGGGGTCCTTGAAGTCGGTCAATCTGTTCCTGCCGTGCTTCGTGCTTCA
>CABPCW010000003.1 GCA_902406155.1 uncultured Collinsella sp. | reverse complement strand
GCACAACCTTGCCAAGGTTGGGGTCGCGGGTTCGAGCCCCGTTGTCCGCTCCATTTGGGCGTTTAGCTCAGGGGGAGAGCGCTTCCCTGACACGGAAGAGGTCAGAAGTTCAAATCTTCTAACGCCCACCAAATGTTCGCAGCCCAGAGGCATCGCCTCTGGGCTGTTTTCTTTTACGTCGCCAAATGGGTCGCCAAATACGTCACCAAATATCGAGTTTTTGATCTTCCGGAATGCTTCTCAGTAGTCATCCGAGAAAACTCCCATCTTCTCCGTTTGCATGCACATATCTTTCAAGGATTCGTGCCGCGGTTGCATGGAGCTCGACAAGGCACGACCGCAACATGTTGGTCAAGCATAATCTTTTGGATTCTTTTGGCGTGAGCGGCTTGGTTTTGGTAGGATTTGTCAGCGGCTTGACTAAGGGGGTTTTATAACTGCCATGCAGGTAGCCGTGTTGGTAACGTTTTACCGACTTGTCAAATATCCCTCATTTTTAATGCGTCTGCAAAATGACCAATTGCTTTGACCTGCTGAAACACTATATGTTGTGTTTGACCTAAAAAAAGAATACAGGATATAGATGCTTCTTTGTCGTATGATAGATGGCGGACAGAGAACGAAGACCTTAACTGCCTCTTTTGAACGTGTCCTTGAACCGCTTGATTGGCTCTAGGGAATGTCCGCATGGAGGCTTATGGTTTATCGAGAACACAGATTGCGCGACGGCGCCGCAAGGCAGGGGCAGGCCCTGCCGGGCATCGTTTGGCTCTGAAGCGCAATGAGGCTACGACGCGAAAGAGGCAAGAGGATGAAGATCATCAAGCGCAGCGGCACCGAGGTTGTCTTTGACATCGATAAGATCGTCAATGCCATCCGCGCCGCAAACTTGGAGGTCGAGGAGAGCTCTCGTCTTACCGACCGCCAGGTGGTTTATGCGGCGCAAAACGTCGCCGAGGCATGCGAGAACGCGGGCCACACCGTTTCGGTCGAGGAGATCCAGGATTTGGTCGAGGACGAGATCATGCGTCTCGACTGCTACGAGGTCGCCCGCCACTACATCATCTATCGCTATGTTCAGAGCCTGAAGCG
The DNA here is from genome assembly GCA_902406155.1 of uncultured Collinsella sp. Classification (GTDB taxonomy): domain Bacteria; phylum Actinomycetota; class Coriobacteriia; order Coriobacteriales; family Coriobacteriaceae; genus Collinsella. Next base: position 54,430 of record CABPCW010000003.1, on the reverse strand, counting down.
CCAGAAGAACACGACCGACGACAAGATTCTGTCGCTGATCGAGTGCAATAACGAAGAGGTCAAGCAGGAGAACTCTAACAAGAACCCGACCGTCAATTCCGTCCAGCGCGACTATATGGCCGGCGAGATTTCAAAGGATCTGACTCAGCGTGTGCTGCTGCCCCAGGAGATCGTGGATGCCCACAATGAGGGCCTGATCCACTTCCACGATTCTGACTACTTTGCCCAGCACATGCATAACTGCGACCTGGTGAACCTGGAGGACATGCTCCAGAACGGCACCGTTATCTCGGGCACGCTGATCGAGAAGCCGCACAGCTTCTCGACTGCCTGCAACATCGCGACGCAGATTATCGCCCAGGTTGCTTCCTCCCAGTACGGCGGCCAGTCTATTTCACTGACCCATCTCGCCCCGTTTGTTGAGGTGAGCCGTCAAAAGATTCGCGGCGAGGTTGCCCGCGAGCTCGAGGAGCTCGGTGTTTCGGCATCTGCCGAAAAGGTCCGTGAGGTCGTTGAGGACCGTCTGCGCGATGAGATCCGTCGCGGCGTCCAGACGATTCAGTATCAGGTCGTGACCCTTATGACCACCAATGGCCAGGCGCCGTTCGTGACGGTCTTTATGTATCTCAATGAGGCCCGTACGCCCCAGGAGAAGCACGACCTTGCCATGATCGTGGAGGAGACGCTTCGTCAACGCTATGAGGGCGTTAAGAACGAAGCCGGTGTGTGGATTACCCCGGCATTCCCCAAGCTTATCTATGTACTCGAGGACGATAACGTTCACGAGAATTCTCCGTACTTCTACCTGACCCAGCTGGCTGCCAAGTGCACCGCCAAGCGCATGGTGCCCGATTACATCTCCGAGAAGAAGATGCGCGAGCTCAAGCTGTCGAAGGGCGAGACCGCCGGCAACGGCGATTGCTACACCTGCATGGGTTGTCGCAGTTTCCTGACGCCCGACCGCTCGGGCAACGGCTTTAACAATGTTGCCAACGCGCTGAACTATGACCCGACCAAACCTAAGTACTATGGCCGCTTTAACCAAGGTGTTGTGACCATCAACCTGCCCGATGTCGCGCTGAGCTCGCATCAGGACATGGACAAGTTCTGGAAGATCTTCGACGAGCGCCTCGAGCTGTGCCACCGCGCCCTGCTGTGCCGTCATGAGCGTCTGATGGGTACGCTTTCGGATGCCGCACCGATTCTTTGGCAGTACGGCGCCCTGGCGCGTCTGAAGAAGGGCGAGACGATCGATAAGCTGCTCGTGGGCGGCTATTCCACCATCAGCCTGGGGTATGCCGGCCTGTATGAGTGCGTCAAGTACATGACGGGCCACAGCCACACCGAGAAGGAGGGCACACCCTTTGCCATGGCCGTCATGCAGCGCATGAACGACAAGTGCGCCGAGTGGAAGGCCGAAAGCGATATTGACTTCTCGCTGTACGGTACCCCGCTTGAGTCGACGACCTACAAGTTCGCCAAGTGCCTGCAGCGTCGTTTTGGCATCATCCCGGGCGTGACGGACAAGGGCTACATCACCAACAGCTACCACGTCCACGTGTCCGAGGAGATCGACGCATTCGACAAGCTCAAGTTCGAGGGCATGTTCCAGCAGCTTTCGCCGGGCGGTGCCATCTCCTACGTTGAGGTTCCCAACATGCAGGACAACCTCAAGGCTGTCATTCGCGTGATGCAGTACATCTACGACAACATCATGTACGCCGAGCTCAACACCAAGAGCGACTACTGCCAGGTGTGCGGCTACGATGGCGAGATCAAGATTGTTGAGGACGATGGCAAGCTGGTGTGGGAGTGCCCCAACTGCGGCAACCGAGACCAGGAGAAGATGAACGTCGCTCGTCGTACGTGCGGCTACATCGGTACCCAGTTCTGGAACCAGGGTCGAACCGAGGAGATCCGCGACCGCGTGCTGCATCTCTAATAACCATCCCAGGCTGCCCCGTAGCGAGGCCCCGGACCTTTACTCGCTATTTCGGACAGTCCTGGCTCACGACGGAGGCGCCACTGGCGCCTCCTGTTCGTGCGGAACTCATATCGAGCAAAGGTCCGGGGCCTCGCTACGGGGCAGCCAAGTTGATGTAGCTGAGATGCAGCACGCAGCCTGCTCACTCCTCGAAGTTCTTAGCGGAAATAATTCGAGCTGCAGCTGCGATTTACTTGCGATGGCGGTTGAGCCGCAACCCAGTTTTTATTGGACCTCGAACCCTATACTCGATGTTCGTTTCGTTCATTGAGTTACCCTTTGCATGAGGCCGGGACATATCGTCCCGCCCGCAGTTTCGCAGGCCGAAGGCCGAGAATGTTTGAGGACGGGATGATATGTCCCGGCCTTCCGGGAGAGTTACCTATGAACTACGCGAACATTAAGTATTTCGACATTGCTGATGGGGAAGGCGTTCGTACTTCTCTGTTTGTGAGCGGGTGCCGTCGTGGGTGCAAGAACTGCTTTAACTCTGTCGCGTGGGACTTTGCTGCGGGCGAGCCGTTCGATCGCGCCGTCGAGGATAAGATTATCGAGAGTCTCGACCATCCCTTTATTGATGGCCTGACGATTCTGGGCGGGGAGCCTATGGAACCCGAGAACCAGGCGGGGCTCGTTGATTTCATTGAGCGTGTTCGTGCCGCTTATCCCGTGGAGTCGGGGAAGACTATTTGGTGCTTTACCGGCGACGTGCTCGAGGAACTTATGCCGGGCGGTCGTCACTATACCGAGGTGACGGACCGCATTCTCGCCTGCCTCGATATGTTGGTGGACGGTCCGTTCGTTCAGGATCTGTACGATATCTCGTTGCGCTTTAGGGGTTCGAGCAATCAGCGCGTGATTGATATGAACGCCACGCGTGCCCGTGCCGAGCGTGAGAACATTGCGCTTTGCGACGCCGTGGAGCTTTGGCGGGACGATCCGGTCTATTCGACCCATACTATGTAGCTGACAGAGGTTGCGTGCCGGCGTGGTACCATAGCGCGAACGCGAAATCGAAAAAAGTGAGGCCCAGATGGTCGATCAGGAAAAAGTCGAGACTGCCATTAAGCTGCTGCTTGAAGGTATAGGCGAAGACCCAACTCGTGAGGGCTTGCTGGAGACTCCGGCACGCGTCGCCCGTATGTATGGCGAGATTGCCGGCGGTATGGACCAGAGTGCCGAGGAGCACCTATCCAAAACTTTTGCCGTCGCTTCGAACGATTTGGTTATCGAGCGCGACATTACGTTTTACTCGCTGTGCGAGCACCATCTGCTGCCGTTTTATGGCAAGGCCGCCATTGGTTATATCCCTAACGGTCGGGTGGCTGGGCTTTCCAAGCTCGCCCGCACGGTTGAGGTTTATGCCCGCCGTCTGCAGCTGCAGGAGCAGCTGTGTGCGCAGGTTGCCGACGCTCTCATGGATTATCTCGCTCCCCAGGGAGCGATTGTGCTCATGGAGGCTGAGCATATGTGCATGACCATGCGCGGCGTGCAAAAGCCCGGCACCAAGACCGTGACGCTCGCTCGCCGCGGTGTCTTTGAGACCGACCCCGCGCTCGAGGAGCGTTTCTTTAGGATGCTGGGCCGCTAACCATGAGGGTCGTCAACGACTTTGCATCGAAGACCGATGAGGGGACGTCGCGTCGCGGCTTTATGGCTTCGGGCCTGACTCCCTTTGGTGCCATGCCTCGCATTGATTACATTTGTGCCAACGGGCTGTTCCGTCGGCACCTGGGCAACATTGCACAGTTGGAATCGGGGCGCATCTTCTGCCGCCACGGTATTGACCATCTTCTCGATGTCGCTCGCATTATGTGGATCAAGAATCTCGAGGAAGAGCTCGAATTTGACCGCGAGGTCATCTACGCCACGGCACTTCTTCACGATATCGGCAAAGATGAACAGTACGAATCGGGTATATCCCATGATGTTGCAAGCGAACGCGTCGCTGATGCGATTCTCGGTGGCATGCCCGATGACGTGGCGTTTGAGCCGGCCGATGCTGCAGCCATTAAGACGGCCATTTTGGGCCATCGAAAGCTGCGCGTGAACAGCCAACCGCTTGAGCGTCTGCTCTATGCAGCCGACAAAGCATCGCGCGCCTGCTTTGCATGTCCCGCGCGCAATGCTTGCAACTGGAGCGACGATAAAAAGAATCTGTCGATTCGCGTGTAGTTAGTTTGCGCGGTCGGGGTTCTAAACGAAGGAGACGATCGCGATGAGTAACAAGAAACTGCCCGAGAATGCAACCAAGACTGAAGGCGCCGAGCTCGCCCGCCGTGGAAGGGGCGAAATATCCGCCGCAACGGCGGTGCCCCACGTGAGCTATGACGATCTGCGCCATGCCGACCGTATTGTCATTGACGGTCTTGAGGTTTTTGCCAACCATGGCGTGTATCCCGAGGAGAACGCGCTGGGTCAGAAGTTCATCGTTTCTCTGGTTCTCTATGCCGACCTGCGTGCAGCGGGGGAGCACGATAACCTGGACGCCTCGATTGACTACGGCTCGGTGTGCCACGATGTCGATGGCTATCTGCGCGAGCATACGTTTAAGCTCATCGAGGCTGCAGCCGAGGGTGTGGCCCAGATGCTGCTACGTCGTTACCCCTTGCTGCTTGGCGTGCGTGTTAAGCTCGATAAGCCTTGGGCGCCCGTCGGACTTCCCCTGGCAAGCTGCGGTGTCGAGATCGAGCGCGTGCGCTAACCGGCCCTACAGCTCGTTGGCAGGCGGTTTTTTGAGCCGCTGCGACAGAGCCCTATTGTTGGGGCAGTACGTGTCGAGCAGGGCGTGAAACCGCTGATTGTGGCTTGGCTCGAGCAAGTGGACGAGCTCGTGGGCGACAACCATGTCGAGGCATTCGACAGGGTAGGCGGCGAGCTCGCGCGCGATGCGAATGGCGCCGGATTTGGGCGTGCATGAGCCCCAACGCGTTTTCATGCTGCGTACGGAAACGCGGGCCACGGTGACGCCCATTGCGATTTCGTACGCGTGCACGATGTCGCGTAGCGCTGCGGTGACCTCGGACGCGTAGAGCTGGTCGATGTGGGCTTGGAGCTCGTCGGACGTTAGGCCGTCGAGGATTGCGCGCCGCTTGGCCTGTGGGCTTTCGTCCGATTCGTCGGTACCCATAAAACTTGCGAAGGTGGCCTGCTTGGGTCGCGGTGCGGGCGATGCAAAGTTGTGATCGAGTGCGTCCTGTACCGTGATGGGCTTGCCCCAAAGTGCAATGATGGACGATGGGCTGAGCGGCTCTCGCGCTGTCGCCTGACGTTGCTCACGTTGGGCAAGTCGGCTGATAATCCAGGCGCTGTTGCGCTTCACAAACGCTTCGATGCGCTCGCGGCTGGCGCCGAGCGGTGCGCTGGCGTGGACCTCGCCGCTCGATGTGACGCGTAGGTTAAAGTTCTTGACGCGCTTTTTGGTAACGACGACGGGGATGAGCGTTCCATCCGGTCGGGGTACGGAAATCGTAAATTGCTGCGTCAAATGTGATCCTTCAGATTGGGGACGGGCCGGCATGTCGACCGCTCGGCATGCCGGCCCGCTCAAGGGATGCGAAATTAATTGCGCTCTTAATAGCGCTCGAAGAAGGCGAGCGCGTTGTCGCTGCAGAGCTTCTGCATCACGGTCTTGCCAAAGTGCTTGGAGAGCATGTTCTGGAATTCGGGCATCTTGCTGGCATCAGAGAGGAAGTCGGGTACCTTGGCGCCGTCCCAGTCGCCGCCGAGTGCGATGACATCTTCGCCGCCCAGGTCGAGCCAGTGCTCGATATGTGCCGCCAGCTGGTCGAAGGTGACGTCTGCGGCGGTTTCGTCGGTTGCGTCGTTGGAAAGGAACTCGCTGCAGTAGTTGAGGCCGACGATGCCACCCATGTCGCGAATGGTGCGGAACTGGTCGTCGGTAAGGTTGCGTTTGACGCCGCAAACCGCACGGGAGTTGGAGTGGCTGGCGACGAAGGGACGCGTGGCGTGGGCGACAACCTCGTCAAAGCACTCATCGTTGAGGTGGGAGACATCAAGTACCATGCCGGCGTGCTCCATCTGCGTAAGTGCCTCGATGCCGGCGGCGGTGAGACCGGCGTGGGTGTCGTGGCCGCTCGCGAGCGGTCCCTGCGCGTTCCAGCTGAGTGATGACATGAGTACGCCCAGGCTCTTGAGCACCTCGATCAGCGCGGGGTCCTCGGCAAAGAACGTGGCGTTTTCGATGGTGTGGATACAGGCGACCTTGCCGTCTTTGAGCGCGGGGCGAATGTCTGCGGCGTTGCGTACGTTGACCATGCGGTCGTGGTTGAGCATTGCTTGGCCGCTCATGTGTGCCATGATCTGCGCCTGGAAGCGCGCGGCGTGGGCGGTGGGAATCTCGTCGGGGACAAATGTGGCGAAGCACTGTGCCCACGGCGTGTTGCCGATCTTTGCGAGCGAGATGGCGCAGGCATTGCCCTCGATGAGGTCGAAATCTTGCGGATGCGTTTCGTCGCCGGGGAAATAACCGTCGGTGCCGGCGGTAAAGCGCAGGTCGAGATCGAGCGTGGCCCAGCCGATGCGGTCGGCGGTGTCGCAGTGTAGGTCAAATACGGGATATGCCATGGTTCCTCCGGTTGCAGCGTTTCTTTGCAAACTGTCTTTGAATTGTATGACTAGGGTATAGTTAGCGCCATATGTACACGGCGGCCCGCGTTGTGCGCCGCCCTTATCACGGAGGTTACCATGTCCAACCAGGGCAAGAAGGTCAAGACCCATTATCGCGGCACGCTCGACGACGGCACGCAGTTCGATAGCTCCTACGATCGCGGCGAGCCGCTGGAGTTCACCTGCGGCGCCGGCCAGATGATCAAGGGCTTCGACGCCGCTGTTGTCGACATGCAGGTGGGCGAGAAGAAGACCGTGCACATTCCTGCTGCCGATGCCTACGGCGAGCACAATCCCGAGATGGTTCTGACCTTCCCGGCCGAGCAGGTTCCCAACATCGAGCAGATCGAGAAGGGCATGAAGCTCTTCCTGTCCACGCCGAGCGGCATGCCCGTTCCCGCCGTCGTCATTGACGTGACGCCCGAGGCTGTGACGCTCGACGCCAACCACGAGTTGGCCGGCAAGGACCTCAACTTTGATATCGAGCTCGTTGAGGTCGAGGGTTAGAGTATGTCTGAACGCCTGGTTTCGACGACATGCTTGGGAAATCTCAACGATCCGTCCTATGAACTCCTGCTTCGCCGGAAGTTGGGCGGCGTCTTTGAAGTTGACGAGCTGCTGCTCGATTGGGACCAGGCCGATGTATGCGCGTTTGTGGGCGTGACGGAGCTGGGGCGCACGATTGATGTTCGGCTGGATGCTACCGACGGCGGTCGTCTTGCCGATGGCTACGTGCTCGCCATTGACCGTTCGGGCATGGTGCCCGTGGCGGTTGTCGTGCGCCTGCGCAGCGCCGAGGTTTATTTGGTCGAAGTCGACCGCATGGATCCGATTGCGCTCGCGCATGCGTGCTGGGAGATCGGCAACATGCATGCGCCGCTCTTCCGGGGCGACTCGGACGAGCATACCGTGCGCATGTATACGCCGGTGCAGCCTGTTTTGGGCCGTATGCTCCGGGGTGTCGAGGGTGTTCGGCTCTCGGTGGTTACCCGCGAACTCGATGCGGACCGACGCTTTGCATCGAGCGCGGCGGATGTCGTCGTGAGCATGGCTCCCGACTTTACCATCGTAAAAAAGACGCGCGGCTAAGCGCGCGTATGCGCAAGACGGGCTTTGAGGGGCGACCAATCAAAGTCCGTCTTGCTGTTGATAGGAGGCTTTGGGGGAAGCATATGGGTCTTGAGGGAATCAAGCTGATTGCATGCGATTTGGACGGCACGTTGCTGCATCCGGGGGAGCGCGAGCCGCGTTCCGAGGCCTTTGAGCTCATTGATGAGCTGCATCGTCGCGGTATCGTGTTTATGCCGGCGAGCGGCCGTCAATATGCGAGCTTGCGCTACCTGTTTGCCCCGGTGGCCGATGAACTCGCCTATGTATGCGAAAACGGAGCCCTGGTGATGAGCGAGGGGCGTGCCGTTGTCAAGCGTTCCATGGAGCGTAGCCTTGCTATGGATATCGCGAATGCCGTGGTTGCGTATCCCCATGCCGACGTGACCCTTTCGTGTGAGGGGCACCTCTACACCATGGGCGGCAACGATGCGTTTGTTGACCACCTGCGTTATGAGGTCCACTGCGATGTGGCGGTAGTCGACCGTCCCGAAGACATCGACGAGGACGTCATTAAGATTGCCTTCCAGACGCCCGAGGCGGAGCAGCAGGCGGCGCTGGAGTATTTCGAGCGCCACTTTAGCGATCGAGTCGATGTCATGACATCGGGAACCGAATGGACGGACTTTATCGGTTTCGATTCGGGCAAGGGCTCCGCGCTTGCCGATTACGGTCGCGCTCTGGGGATTTCGCCCGATGAGATGATGGCGTTTGGCGACAATGAGAACGATCGTGACATGCTCAACGTGGTGGGCCATCCCTATCTGATGGAGAGCTGCAACCCCAGCATGCGCGGCATCAACGACCGCGTCCGCTACGCGCGCACGGTCGAAGAAGAACTGCGTCGTCTACTTGCTGTGTAGGCATGTCCCAAACATCTACCGGCAGTCGGGGCAGAGACCCTCGAAGATGGTGTAGTGCGACGTGACGTGCCAGCCGATTTGCTCGGACGCCTTGGCGTCGAGCTGGGCATCGAAGGGGAGCGGTACATCGATGACGCGGCTGCACGAGGTGCAGATGATATGCGCATGCGGCTCGATCGTGCGATCGAAGCGGCTGCCGCCCGGCGTCTTGATGGAGAGGATCTCGCCAGCGTCGCCCAAGAGATTGAGATTGCGGTAGACCGTACCACGGCTGATTTTGTCATCCTGCGCGCGCACGACGTTGTAGATTTCGTCGGCGGTGGGATGGTTATAGCTTTGGCGCACGGCGTCGAGAACCAGCTTTCGCTGCTTGGTATTCCTTCTTTGCACCGCCATGCGCCTCGCCTCTTTTCTATCAACGGTCGTAGGTAAATGATACCGTATTTAGCACACAATACTAATAACGAGGAATGAAACCGTCTTCATTGGCAAGTGGGGCTCGGGTCTGGGCGTCTATGAGGCGAAAACGCGTTCCCATGCGCTCGTAGGAGGCATGAAGCGCCTCGAGATGAGATAGGATGTTTGCCGGAGCCCCCTGTATCTCCATCTCGACTGAGCCGTCTTCCATGTTGCGCACCCAGCCGGTGAGTGCGCGTGCCTGCGCGAGGTTGGTGTTGGTAAAGCGAAAACCGACGCCCTGGACTTGCCCCTCCCAGCGCAGGAAATAGCGCAGGGGAGCGTCTTGAGTGGCCTCGTCGCTTGCGAGCACAGTAAGCCTGCGGCGCAGCTCGAGCTCGACGTTTGATGGTTTTTGAGGCTCTCGACTGCCACCGGTGACGCTGGAGAAGAACGTATCGAAGAGACCCATCGCTATGCCTGCTTGCCTGCATCGGCCGGGAAGGTTATGCCGGCCTGCTGGCGCACGGCATCCATGATGCGCAGTGAGACGAGCGTGACATCGCGGTAGTGGCCAAGCTCGTGGCGTCCCGCCGGGGTCTCCCAAATCTCTTCCTTAACGTTATCGATGCCGCCGATGGCGCTGATAAAGTCTGTGAGTTCGTATTCCATAGTGTTGCTCGATTCGGGCAGGTCGAGCACGCGGCCGTTGTCGCCCTGTTCGCGCGGTGCCTCGGTCGCCGAGCCACGTACGACGTCGCCGCGGTAGTCGATGCGGACGTTACGGGGCGTGGACAGATGATCGATCTGGATAGTGCCACGCTCGCCTTCGATCTGCGAGGGCAGCAGGTCATTCGTAATTTTGGAGTGCGCGAGCTCGACGGAGATACGGCCACCGCCGTAGCTGGCGAGGATGGATCCGCAGCCGTCGATGGGGCCGTGCGTGAGCTGTCGCGTGGTGGGGTCGAGCAGAGTAGTCATGCTCGTGAGGCCGGAGGGCATGCCGAAAATCTCGACCATGGGCTCGACGGTGTAGACGCCAATGTCCATGAGGGAACCCGATGCCATATTGCAGTCGAAGATATTGGTGGCGCGTCCCGCGAGAATCTCGTTGTAGCGCGAGGAATATTTGCCAAAGCGCAATGAGGCGCGGCGGATGGGGGCGATCTCGCCCAGGGCGTCCTCGATGGCGTGGAAGGCGGGATCGTGGAGGGGACGCATGGCCTCGAGGGCCACGACACCTGCTGCCTCGGCAGCGCGGAAGACTTCCAGCGCCTGCGCTTCGGTGGCGCAGAAGGGCTTCTCGACGATGACGTGCTTGCCACCGGCGATGCAGGCAAGGACCTGCTCGTAGTGAAGTGCGTTGGGGCTGCCGATATAGACGGCGTCGACGTCGGCGGCTGCCGCAAGCTCATCGAGTGAGGTAAAGTTTCGCTCGCCACCGCGCTCGGCGGTAAAGGCAGCACCGCGATTGGCATCGCGTGAAAGCGTGCCCACAAACGCGGCTTGGTCGTTGGCGTTGACGACTTGGATAAAGTCGTCGGTGATCATGGATGTGCCGATGGTCGCGATGCGCAGCATACGTCCCCCTTGCGTTGTTTGGTCTACAGGATGAGTGTAGCGCGTGGGGATATAAAGCTGTACGAAAACGCTATTACAGGTCGCTCTCGTTAAAGCCGGTGTCGATATCGAGGTTGCTGCCGTCGGCCGCCGTGGTGGCGAGCTCATCGCAGCGCTCGTTGAGCTCGTGGCCGGCGTGACCCTTAACCCAGATGAACTCAACCTTGTGCTTGCTTTTGGCGGTGAGTAGGCGCTCCCACAGGTCGCGGTTCTTGACGGGCTGCTTGTTGGCGGTTTTCCACCCGCGCTTTTTCCAGCCGTCGATCCAGTGCTTGTTAAAGGCGTTGACGACGTACTGCGAATCGGAATGGACTTCGACCTCGCATGGGCGGTTGAGTGCCTCGAGCGCCACGATAACGGCCATGAGCTCCATGCGGTTGTTGGTGGTCTTGGCGTAGCCGCGCGAAAGCTCGGAGGTAAAGGTCTTGCCGGCGGGGTTGGTGTATTTGAGCACGGCGCCGTAGCCGCCGCGTCCCGGATTTGATCGGGCCGAGCCGTCGGTATAGATGATGACCTTCACGGGTTTCCTTTCTTTGAGTGCATTTCATGTGAGTGACCATTGTAGCGCCATGCCCGCCGGGGGCCAGCAATCTACGATTTCTGCCCCGTCTTCCGACTGTTAGCTGGCATGGATGATGCGGTTGAGCTCGTCGAGGTATTGCTGCAAGAGGAGAGAGGGCTTGCGCTCGTCGTGCATGATGTAGCCAACGTGCATCGTTGGGGCATCTGCTAACGGGATCGATGCCATGCCCCATTGCATTTCATTGGAGAGGACACCGGTCGACAGGGTGTAACCGTTCGACGTGATAAGTAAGTTGGTAAGTGTTCCGCGGTCCGAGATTCGTATGTTGCGGTCGCAAGGGATATAGCTAAAGGGTTCCTCGGCGTAATAGAAGGAGTTTGAGGTTCCCTGCTCAAAGCTGTAGCGCGTATAGGGCGTGAGGTCGGCAAGGGACAGCTGAGGGCGGCGTGCGAGCGGATGGCGTTCGCTGACGAAGACGTGGACCGTCGCGTCGAAGAGGGGATGGAAGCTTGCGCGGCCATCGGCGAAGGCCTTCTGCAAGACACGGGTATTAAAGTCGTCCAGATAGAGGATGCCGATGTCGCTGCGAAACGCGCGCACGTCGTCGATGATCTGCGATGTGGTGGTCTCGCGCATGATGAACTCGAACTTGCTGTCGCGGCAGCGCTCGACTACGTTGACAAAGGCCTCGACCGAAAAGGCGTAGTGCTGGGCGGAAATGGCGAGGCGGGCTTGCGGGATGCCGCCGTCCTCGTAGCGTGCCTCGAGCATGTCGGCCTGCTCTACGACCTGGCGCGCATAGCCCAAAAGCTCGGTGCCGTCGTTGGTGAGCGTGACGCCGCGGCTGGAGCGCGTAAAGATCTCCAGATGGAGCTCCTGTTCCAGGCTTTTGACGGCGTTTGAGATGTTGGACTGAGCGGTATAGAGGCGCTGAGCTGCGGCGTTGATTGAGCCGGACTCTGCCACGGCGATAAGAAAACGAAGCTGCTGGAGGGTCATCGGTGCCCGTCCTTTCGATAGCTATCTAAAAAACCGATAACAGGTTAGCGCTTTTAAGTGATTGACCGAGCGAAACAATGCTCGTACTATTCAAAACACACAAAGGCGGTAGGTAATTAAGCCGACCACGGAACCGGGATGTCAAAAGGAGGACCGCATATGAACTGCTTACCAAGACGAATGCCGGGCTCCTGTTTGCGCCCGTCGGCGTGATCAGGAGACAGCGACTTACTTCTCTCTTATTTATTTACTTTCGTTCGATCAAGGAGATCATCATGAGCCAGTTCATCAACAACCCCGAGCACACCTTTGGTTTCGATACCCTGCAGCTTCACGTTGGCCAGGAGAGCGCCGATCCCGCATCCGACTCCCGCGCCGTGCCTATCTACCAGACCACGAGCTATGTGTTCCGCAACTCCCAGCACGCCGCCGACCGCTTTGGTCTTGCCGATGCTGGTAACATCTACGGTCGTCTGACCAACTCCACCCAGGGCGTCTTTGAGGACCGTATCGCCGCACTCGAGGGTGGCGTGGCGGGTCTCGCCGTCGCCTCCGGTGCTGCTGCCATCACCTATACCCTGCAGGCTCTTGCCCAGGCCGGTGACCACGTGGTGGCTCAGAAGACCATCTACGGTGGCTCCTACAACCTGCTGGAGCATACGCTCTCCCAGTTTGGCGTCGAGACCACCTTCGTCGATGCCCATAACCTGGAAGAGGTCGAGGGGGCCATCAAGGACAACACCACGGTCATCTACCTCGAGACGCTCGGCAACCCCAACTCCGACATCCCCAACATCGACGCCATCTCCGAGATCGCCAAGAAGCACGGTCTGCCGGTTGTCGTCGACAACACCTTCGGCACCCCGTATCTGTTCCGTCCGCTGGAGCATGGTGCCAACATCGTCGTCCACTCCGCAACCAAGTTCATCGGCGGCCACGGCACCTCGCTGGGCGGTGTGATCGTCGACGGCGGTAACTTCGATTGGAAGGCGAGCGGAAAGTACGCCCAGATCGCCGAGCCCAACCCCTCCTACCACGGCGTTTCGTTTGCCGAGGCTGCCGGTCCCGCCGCCTTCGCGACCTATGTCCGCGCCATCTTGCTGCGCGACGAGGGCGCCTGCATCAGCCCGTTCAACGCCTGGGTCCTGCTCCAGGGCACCGAGACTCTGTCGCTGCGCGTTGACCGTCATGTCGAGAATACCAAGAAGGTCGTTGAGTTCCTGACCGGTGACAGCCATGTTGCCAAGGTGAACCACCCGAGCCTGCCTGAGCACCCCGACCATGAGCTCTACAAGCAATATTTCCCCAACGGCGGTGCCTCGATCTTTACCTTTGAGATTAAGGGTGGCCAGGAGGCCGCCTGGAAGTTCATCGATCATCTGCAGGTGTTTTCGCTGCTCGCCAACGTGGCCGACGTCAAGTCGCTCGTCGTGCACCCGGCTACCACCACGCACTCCCAGCTCTCTGCCGAGGAGCTCGCCGAGCAGAACATCACGCCCTCCACGATCCGTCTTTCCATTGGTACCGAGAACGCCGAGGATATCATTTGGGATCTGAAGCAGGCCTTCGCCGCGCTGGACGAGTAAGGCGACTTGTGCAAGGACCCCTTGCGACTCGATAGGTATAACTGCATAAAATGCCTGCTCAAGGCGCCTGCGCAAGCAATGGTTGCGCAGGCGCCTTTTTTGCATAGAGAGGGTGCAAAAACAGGGTTTTTGGCACGCTTTATGCATTCGAGTTGTGGAAAACTCCTGTTGAGAGGATGTGAGTTTTACGCAATTGACGTGCGCCTTTTGAGTAAAACCGCAGGTCGCGATTTGCTCGGGGTACTATGCAGCGCGATCGAATCACGCGCAGCTCAAACGCAGCAAAAACGCACTACGGAGGTTTCCAGCTACATGAGGATCGATTCACGAAAACCGAAAGCCGCCGCCCTTTCCGCCGCTCTGACCGTGGCGCTTTTGACGGGCGCCGGCGCAACCGATGCCCACGCGGTAACACTATCCGATACGGTCGGATCCACGCCGTCCGAGGCGACGCTGATGCAGCCCGTCGACTACCGCGGCGACGGTTATGGCTCCATGCAGGAGTGGAACGCCTCGATGGGGGCCAAGCGCGATTCCCTGGAGATGCGCGCTCAGATCATCATGAACATGTACGGCGACTATGCCACCGATGACGAGCGCGCTGTGCTGCAGGGTTGTATCGACGGTGCGGGCAGTCTTTTGACGATGGAGGAGGTCGACGCGAAGTCGACCGAGCTCGATGAGCTGCGCACTGCACTTGAGGATGCCAAGCGCGAAGCGCTCGAGGTTGCTGCCGCCGAGGCGGAGGCTGCCGAGGCCGCCCAGGCTTCGTACCATAACGCCGGTTACATTCCGTCCTACGCGTCTGCCGCGTCCTACGCGAACGGATCGGGCCTGACGCGCTCTACGGGTGTCAATAACTACAACGGGCGCCGCGAGACCTATTACAGCAGCAATGTGCTTTATCACTATCGCACGGGCGAATGGACTCAGGATTCTGAGGGCTTCTGGCGCGATTCCGACGGCTATTACGTTGTTGCCGCGGGCGATATGGCCCAGGGCTCGACCTTTACGGGCTCCAAGGGTGATTGCAAGGTCTATGACTCCGGCTGCGCTGCCGGAACCACCGACTACTACACCGGTTGGTAATTTTTCTGCATCGCGGATATTTGGCGGGCGGGCGTCTTTACTGAGCTTTTAGGCAACGTAAAGCCGCCCTTTCTTTATGTGCGTTTGAGTTAACAGAGCCCTTACCGTGGCGGTACGCTGGGCGTATGCATGCGGGGCACACTGGTTCATGAGAAATAAGGTCTTTCTCGTGGAGGAAGTGGTCTCATGAACGCTCGAGATATCGCTATCGCCGCCGTCGCATTGGTACTTGGCTGTCTTGGCCCTACAGCTGCGTTTGTCGCAGGCATGCAGGGCTCGTGCGGGGCTGCTCCTATTGTGGTCGGCGCGCTCATCGCATCAGCGCTGCTGGGAAGTGCGGGCGTGACCCTTTGCCGCGATGACGAGGACGAGACGCCGCAGGTGCGGCGCTAGCCGTTGTGAAGCTGGTTTTGCCCATAGATGAAGAAGGAAGCCGCCGCAAGGGGAGTGCCCTTTGCGGCGGTTTTTGATATTGAGACTGTTGGATGCGGTGCGGCGGCGTTACCAGCTTGCCTC
Source organism: uncultured Collinsella sp. (assembly GCA_902406155.1). Lineage (GTDB taxonomy): Bacteria > Actinomycetota > Coriobacteriia > Coriobacteriales > Coriobacteriaceae > Collinsella. Next base: position 39,118 of record CABPCW010000003.1, on the reverse strand, counting down.
GATATCACGGATGCGCCGATAGAGCCATTCGTTCTGCGGCGCCTGGATATCGTGCTTGGCCGCGAGGCGGCGGACGGTGCCCGCGAACTCCTCGACCTCTGTTTTGCGCTGCGCGACGCGGTCCTGCGCCATCGAGGGCATGCCGGCGGGGTCGAGCCCCTCGATGAGATGCACCATCTGCGTTAGGTCTGCCTCGGTGAGCTCGATACCCTCGGCGTTGGCGACCGCAAGCGTCTCGCGCATGGCGGAGACAAAGCAACGACGCTGCTCGGAGCCCTGTTCCGTGGCGCTTCCGTACGTGCCTCCGTAGGCCATGCAGGTCTGGTTGATGCCGTCGTTGAGCATAAGTTTTGCCCACATGCGGTGGGCGATGTCGTCCTCGACGGTGTGGGCGATGCCGCAGCGCGTGTAGAGCCCGTCGATAGCGGTGACGGTCGCGGGGTCGGTGCCGGCGGCCGCACCAAAGCGGATCTCGCCCGCATTGGTAAAGGTGAGCGCGCCGTTGAGAAACACAGCGTCCATGCCTTGGCAGATTCCGAGGACGGTGTGCTCCCAGCCAAAGCGCTCGGCAATCTTCTGCTCGCTGGTGATGCCGTTGCACAGCGAGGCGATGAGCGTTTTGGGGCCCACGATGTGTTCCATAGTCTTGAGCGCCTGGTCGAGTCCGGTTGTCTTGACCGTGAGGATGACCAGATCGGCGGGTGTCGCCTCGCTCGCGCGGACGGACTTGAGCGCGCAGGGCTTGCCGTTGACGGTGAGCGCATCACCCGCGTGGCGCTCAAAGCGCGCGTCGTCCATAACGTATTCGACGGCGTCGTTGCCGAGCGCTTGGGCGATCATGCTGCCGTAGAGCAGGCCCACGCCGCCCTTGCCGATGAAGGCGACCTTGTTGATCTGCATGTGAATCATCTCCCCATAAAAAGGCGCCCGCGTATGGGGCGCCTGATGGATTGTATGCCGCCGGGCCATGTCGCGTGCACCGGATGGCCGTATTTAGAAGAACAAACGCATGGGAACTTATGACGCGGGGCAGACCGCAAAGACACGTGCGGGATATCCGACGCCATCACGCACCTTGGGGAAGGTGCAGAAGATGACGGCGCCCGTGGCGGGAAGCTCGTCTAGATGGTCCATGACCTCGATCTGATAGCGGTCGACCGAGAGGATGTACTGCTCGCCGGGGTAGGGGTAGGCGTCCTCACGCGTGGTCACGCTCGCCGGGTCGGTGTCAGCCGGCTCGTGGCCGATGGCGCCGATGTTGCGCTCTTCTACAAGCCATTTGATGGCGTCGAGGTCCCAGCCGGGGTAGTGGGGCTGGCCGTCCTCGTCCTTGTTCTCGAGGTCGGCGAGCTTGGACCAGTCGGAGCGGAAGGCGACGAAAGCGTCCTCGGGAATGCGACCGTGCTCATCCTCCCAAGCTTTGAGGTCATCGACGGTCAGGATAAAGTCGGGATTCGCGGCGCACTCCTCGTGCTTGTCGATCACGCAGAGCGGATGCATAAACTCGATGGGTTCAATCTCTCCAAGGGAACGGCCGTCAACATGGAAGTGGCGCGGTGCGTCGACATGCGTGCCGTACTGCGAAGCAACCGAATACTGGAAGCAACGCATGGGGGCGAGCATGTCCTCGGGCGTGCCGGGCAGGTAGTCGAAGAGCTTGGTGGACTCAAACGGCTTAAAGCCAAACCAGTGCGGGGTGTCGCACGAGAGCGTGTGGGTGAGGTCGACCCAGCGATAATCGTTGCTTTTGAGCTGGGAGGCGAGGTTCCAAAGGTCGAGCGCGGGCATGGGCGGCTCCTTTCATCGGGCTTTTTGCTGATGTTAAAGCGGTGCCGTGACAGCTCGATTTCTGCTGCGTTACGATACGTTCTCGATTGCGATTCCACGATGTTTCGGCCGCGTGACCATTGTGTTTCGCCTTGCCGGGGCGCTGATGGCGAAAGGAGGGGCCGTGCAATATCGCGTTGACCCCAAAAGTGGTAACCGAATATCCGCTCTGGGTCTGGGCTGCATGAGATTTCCCGGTGCGCCGGGACACCCCGATGCGAAGACAGCCGATGCCATCATTTCCCGTGCGGTGGAACAGGGGATTAATTATCTGGATACCGCGTATCTCTATCCCGGTAACGAGGTGTGCGTGGGCGCCTCACTTGAGCGCTTGGGGCTACGCGACCGGGTGTTGCTGGCGACCAAACTGCCGCATGCTTCGTGCAAGTGTGCGGAGGATTTCGACCGGTTTTTCGACGAACAACTGCGCCGCCTGCGAACCGATCATATCGACTATTACCTCATGCACAACATCACCTCGCCCGCCCAGTGGGAGCGCGTGGTGGCGTTGGGTATCGAGGACTGGATTGCGCGTCAAAAGGTGGCGGGGCGCATTCGCCAGATTGGTTTTTCGTACCACGGCAGCGCCGCGGACTTCCTCACGATGCTTGACGCGTATGACTGGGATTTTTGCCAGATCCAGTACAACTACGCTGGAGAGCGCTACCAAGCGGGAACGGCGGGACTCATGGCGGCTGCGGAGCGCGGGCTCGCGGTGTTTGTGATGGAGCCGCTGCTGGGCGGGCGTTTAGCGGGCAAGCTGTCGCCGCGGGTCCGGGCTGTGCTCGATGACGTACGCGATCCGTACCTGAAGTCGCCGGCTGCTTGGGGCCTTTCGTGGGTGTGGAACCATCCTCAAGTCACGATGCTGCTTTCGGGCATGACCGATACCGCGCAGGTGGACGAGAACGTGGCATTGGCGGATCGCGCACTGCCGAATTCGATGACGAGAGAGCAGCTCGATACCATCGCACGTGTGCTGGGAGAGTTTGAGAAATCGAATCGCGTGCCCTGTACGGGGTGCGGCTACTGCATGCCATGCCCCAAGGGCATCAATATTCCCGGCTGCTTTGGCGCCTACAACGCGAGCTATGCGCACAGCTGGTTTACGGGCCTGTCTCAATACTTTACGGCGAGCGCGGTGCGGACGAACGAGCCCAAGCTGGTGAGCAATTGCGTCAAGTGCGGCAAATGCGCACGTCACTGCCCGCAGCACATCGATATTCCCGAGCGTCTCGACGATGTGCGCCGACGTTTCCAGCCTGGCCCCGTAACGGCTGCGCTTAAAGCCTTTTGCAAAACGCGCTCCTCATGACCCTTTTATAACTTGCGGTGGAATAGTTCCTGTTTGCGGCAGAATGGGGCTTAAACAGGAACTATTCCACCGCAACTGAAGGGGGCTGTCGTGGGCCATCGGGATTCATGTGATGATTTGCGCGAGGTTCGTTGGGGCGTTTTGGGCGCTGGGCACATTTCGCATCGATTTGCATCGTCGCTCAAGGAGGTGGACGGGGCGCGGCTTGTGGCTGCCGCCGGTCGCGCCCCTTCGCATGTTGAGGAGTTTTGCAGGGCGTTTTCGATTGATGCCGCGCACAGCTATGCCACGACTGACGATAGCGGCGATGCGGCTTATGATGCGCTGATTGCCGACCCCGATGTCGACGCAATCTACTTGGCTCTTCCACATGGCATGCATGCGCATTGGGTCTGTCGGGCACTGCGCGCGGGAAAGGCCGTGCTGTGCGAAAAACCGGCCGTTTTGAGTGAGGAAGAGGCTCTATCGATTGCCTCCACCTCTCGCGAGCGCGGCGTACTGTTTATGGAGGCGATGAAGAATCGGTTTTGTCCGATGCATACTCGCGTGAAGGGTTTGCTTACGTCGGGCGAGCTTGGCCGTATCGTCTCGATCGAAAGCGTGCAAAAACTCGATTATGGTCAGCCGCCTTCGAGTTATCTGCTCGATCCGTTGCAGGGTGGCTGTCTATATGACATGGGCTGCTACGCGGTCGGGTGGTTTGAGGATCTTCTTGCGGGTGCGTGCGATGTTTCGTCTCGTGAAGTTCGCTGGCGTGACGTATCGGGTGGCCGCGTGGATTGGGCCGATGAGATCCATATGAGTGTCGGCGGTATACCCATTCATATGGTGTGCGACGGCAAAGCAGCATATGAAAGCCGCTTAATGATTGCCTGCGAACGGGGTTCGGTGGAAATCGAGCGCCTCCATCGCCCCGAGCTCGCCCATGTGAAGTACTCCGACGGACGAATGCTCGAAATTAATGCCCCGTTTGAGGTCGATGATTTCTACGGCGAAATTCAGCATGCGACGCAGCTCGTCCAGACGGGAGAGCTTGAAAGCCCCGTTATGCCTCTTGCCGCCACGCAGCGCTGCGCGCAGATTATCGATGCGATTCGCTTGACGCTCTAGGCTGCGGTGCTGGTGCTCAAGGGGGCTCGGCGGACCTTGCCCCTGATGCCCCTTTTATATCTTGCGGTGGAATACGGTCTGTTTGCGCCAAAATAAGGCACCAATAGACCGTATTTCACCGCAACTGATGAGGGGGAGTTGGAGATGCTAACGATCGGGTGTCATCTTTCGACGACGAAGGGCTATCGGGCAATGGGGGAGACGGCGTTGTCCATTGGTGCCAATACCTTTGCGTTCTTTACGCGCAACCCGCGCGGTGGCAAGGCAAAAGACCTTGACATGGATGACGTGGCGGCTCTGCGCGAGCTTATGGCGCAAAACGACTTTGGACCGCTAGTGGCGCATGCCCCGTATACCTATAACCCCTGCTCCGCTAAGGAGCGGGCGCGGGAGTTTGCCTTGGAGGCTATGGCGGAAGATTTGCAGCGTCTGGAAGCACTGCCCGGCAACTACTACAACTTCCATCCCGGTGCGCATGTGGGACAGGGGGCAGACGCCGGCATTCAGATGATTGTCGACACGCTGTGCCAGGTGATGTTTGAGGGACAGCAGACGACGGTATTGCTTGAGACCATGGCGGGCAAGGGCACCGAGGTGGGCCGTAGCTTTGAAGAGCTGGCGCGCATTATCGAGGGCGTTGCCGCCAAGTGCCCGGAGCTGTCCGATAAGCTGGGCGTTTGTTTGGACACCTGCCATGTGAGCGATGCTGGCTACGACATCATCCATGACCTGGACGGCGTACTCGACGAGTTCGACCGCGTGGTGGGTATCGAGCGCTTGCGCGCCGTGCATATCAATGACTCCAAGAACCCCTGCGGCGCCCATAAGGATCGCCACGAGTGCATCGGCAAGGGCTACCTGGGTAGTGAAGAGTTTGGCGGCGGTATGCAGGTTATGCAGAATATTGTATCGAATAGCCGCTTGCGTGCACTTCCATTTATTTTGGAGACGCCGAACGAACTTGCAGGTTATGCAGCTGAAATCAAACTGTTAAGGTCATTGCAGCAGTAATGACTGTTGCTAAGTGGAGTATTCCATTCACGTTATGGGTTTGTTTCAATCAGTTTTCTCATTGCAGATTCGTAATTCCGGGTGCATAATAGCCAACAGTTTTTGCAGACCTCTGAATCAAACGGGGTCACTGGAAGGAGACTGATTATGAAGCTCAAGAAGCTTGGCGCGTTTGCAGCCACGGGCGCCATGGCGCTCGCTCTTGCACTGACGGGCTGTGGTTCGTCCAACGCCACCTCTGGTTCCGATGCCGGTTCCAGCAGCTCTGACAACGCGAAGGTCGAGAAGGTCGACGGCTCCAAGGAGTATGCACTCGTCAAGGACGGTACGCTCACCGTCGGCACCTCTGCCGAGTACGCTCCGTTTGAGTACAAGGATGACAACGGCGATTATCAGGGCTTTGACCTTGAGCTCATCAAGGCTATCGGCGACAAGCTGGGCCTGGATGTCGAGTATGTCAACAATGACTTTGACACGCTGGTTCCGGGCGTCGCTTCGGGCGCCAAGTATGATGTTTCCATCGCGGCTATCACCGACACGCCCGAGCGTGAGAAGGAAGTCACTTTCTCTGATTCCTACTACATGGACGATCAGGCTATCGTGACCAAGGTCGATAACACCGACATCACGGCCGACAACTACAGCGAGAAGCTCAACAACGCCGACGCTACCATCATCGTCCAGTCTGGCTCGACCGCCGAGGCCTTTGCCCAGGAGAACTTCCCGAAGGCCAAGATCGTCCCCTACAAGGACGCTACCGAGTGCTTCAGCGCCCTGCAGTCCGATAAGGGCGACGCCGTAGTCACCAACCGCTCCGTTGCCAGCCAGCTGACCGCCGAGCAGTTCAACACCTGCCAGACCATCAAGCAGATCAGCACCGGCGAGGAGTACGCCATTGCCATCAACCAGGGCAACACCAAGCTCAAGGATGACATCAACCAGGCCATCAAGGACCTGACCGACGACGGTACCGTCGACGCCCTCATGGCTAAGTACAACATCAAGTAAAATAACTACTTGATTGCGCGCGGGCCCTTTCCGTTTTGCGGAGAGGGCCTTTGCGCTTCTCTTGACGGAGAGCGTTTCCGTCTCGTTTTGCCGGCAACTTCTACGATAGGAGCCACCTTGTCTCGACTGAACAAAGGGGCCGCTGAGCAGCGTTTTCCACTGCCCGTCTTGCTCCAAAAGCTAGCCTGCGTCATGGCCGTGGCGCTCGCGCTGGTGTGCGCGGGGGCATATGCGCCCACGACCGCCCAGGCGCTTGAGACCGCAAAGATTACCGCCCGACCCAACACCGGTTCGGGCAGCGATGTGGTCGGCGGCACCGGGACGCGCATTACCTGGGAAGTTCAGGCCGATGCCGACGAGGAGCTGAGCGGTCTTTCTTTGACGTTTGTCGACGGCACGACGTTTGGTACCGATGACACGCGATTGACGATGCTCTCGGGCGAGGACCTCATGGATCGTACGCCCATGAAACCCACGTGCAAGGCTGACGGCCAGACGCTCAAGATTGACTTTGGCGAGACGGCGCCTGCCGGCGGCTTTTTCCGTGTCGAGGTTTACGGCGTGACCTTCCCCGTCGAGGGCGGTGACGAGGCCTTTAGCGGCACCTACACTTTGGCCGATGGTTCGACCAAGAAGATCTCCAAGATTCCGTCGGTGGAGATCAAGGGCGTGACGGCATTCGATAACTTCCTGGCCGACCTTAAGGAGCAGCCGTGGGTCGAGGCATGGAATTCCAACATGTTCCTTCGCCTGTTCCTGAACCCGGTCATTTTGGTCCAGAGCCTGCCGATCGTCTTCAAAGGCTTCCTCATGTCGCTCTCGATCGTGCTCGTGGCGTTTCCGCTGGCAATTCCCTTCGGTTTCGCCCTGTCGCTCATGCGCATCTCCAAGTCGCGCATCCTGCGTTGCCTTGCCGGTATCTATGTGAATATCATTCGCGGTACGCCGGCGTTCCTGCAGATCTACATCGCGTTCTTTGGCCTGCCGCTGGCCGGCGTCAAGGTTGACGACTATGTGCTGGGCGTCATCGTCATGGCCATGAACTCGTCCGCCTACCTGTGCGAGATCTTCCGTGCCGGTATTCAGTCGATCCCCAAGGGCCAGAACGAGGCTGCGCGCTCGCTGGGCATGAACGCCTTCCAGACACTGCTCTACGTTATGATTCCGCAGACGTTCCGCAATGTCCTGCCAACGTTGACCAGTGAGTTCATCCTGCTTTACAAGGATACGTCGCTGCTCGCGGCCGTGGGCGTGGTCGAGATCGTCATGAACGCCCGCACCATCGTGGCCACGACGGGCTCTATTACACCGTACGTGGTTGCCGCCCTGTTCTATCTGGTCATCACCCTGCCGCTCGCTCGCTTGGTGAGCGGCCTTGAGGCGAGGCTTTTGGGCACGGCCGAAACTAAGAAGAAGCGTCCCGCCAAGAGCGCCGGACAGGTCGTCGCGACGCCCGCCGATCACATCGCCGGTCTGTAAGGAGGTCCTATCATGAGCGAAACCAATAACTCGAACGAGGTCGTCGTCAGCATCAAGAACCTCCAGAAGGCCTTTGGCGATAACGTGGTCCTGCGCGATATCGATCTGGATGTGCACAAGGGCGAGGTTGTCGTAGTTCTGGGTCCCTCGGGCTCGGGTAAGTCGACGATGCTTCGCTGCATCAACCGTCTTGAGCATCCCACGAGTGGCTCGATTGTCGTTGAGGGTGTGGACGTGTGCGCCAAGGGCGTCGATCTTAACAAGGTGCGCACGCATCTGGGTATGGTGTTCCAGCAGTTCAATTTGTTCCCGCACCTCTCAGTCAAAAAGAACGTCATGCTCGCGCAGCAGAAGGTGCTCAAGCGCAGCAAGGAAGAGGCCGAGAAAATTGCCGTCGAGGAGCTGACCAAGGTCGGTCTTGCCGAGCGTATCGACTTTATGCCGAGCCAGCTCTCGGGCGGTCAGCAGCAGCGCGTTGCCATCGCCCGCGCCCTGTCGATGAACCCGCACGTCATGCTCTTTGACGAGGCCACCTCGGCGCTCGACCCCGAGCTCGTGCGCGACGTCCTGGGTGTCATGCGCGACCTGGCACGCGACGGCATGACCATGATCGTCGTGACGCACGAGATGGGCTTTGCCCGCGATGTCGCCGACCGCGTCGTCTTTATGGACGGCGGCGTCATTGTGGAAGAGGGTACGCCGAGCGAGGTCTTCGACCACCCCAAGAGCGAGCGCACCAAGGCGTTCTTGGGAAATATCTCGTAGCCGGTTGATGTAACTGCCGTTACAAAAGAGCGGGGGCTGGACTTGAATCCAGCCCCCGCTCTTTTGTAGGGATGGGGATGCGCTGTGATACAGGCTCTTTTGGAGGCCTGGTTTCGTTACGCGAGCTCGGCTCCGAGGGCCTTGCAGGCCACCTCGCCCTCATCGTCGGGCGCATCGTAGCAAATGACGGAGTCCACGACGTTGACGCCGGCCTCGTCGGCGTCGGCCTTCCAGTTGTCCATCCACTCGCCCTCGGCCCACGAATAGGAGCCAAAGAGGACGACCTTCTTGTCGCCGAGGGTCTCCTTGACCTCGTCCCACATAGGCTGAAACTCGTCATACTCAAGCTCCTCGGAGCCCATGGCGGGGCAGCCGAAGGCGAAGGCATCATATTCGGCGGCCTTGTCGGCAGAGAAGTCGGCGCAGGGGATGACCTCAGTCTCGGCCCCCGCGGACGTGGCGCTTTCGGCGACGAGGTTTGCCATGGCCTCGGTATTGCCCGTGCCGCTCCAGTAGACGACGGCGATCTTGCTCATGTTTTGTCCTTTCGGTCGTGCGGCGCTTGCCGCGGCTTGTACGTTCTATCGGGTTGCCTGGGCAAGTTGCGCCAGGCTGCAGCCCTGCTGATAGATAAAAGTGAAGTATTGGGTGCAGGCACGGTAGGCATCAAACGTCGCAAGCGCCTGCTCGACATTTGCGTAGACCTTCCAGGCCCCAAAGACCTTGTAGTTCTCGCCGCGCTGGACGATAAATTCGTGCACGTCGTCGTAGGGATATCCAAGGAAGTAGCCTATTTCGTGCGGAAACTCGCAGGTGCAGTCTTTGCTGCAGCTAGCTTGCTGGGGTAGTGCGCATCGAGTCTGGCTGCAGGCGCATTCCGCGACGTTATTGCTCGCGAGCGTGATGCGTGATGCCAAATGCACAAGGCATGCCGAAAGGTCTCTCGTGTCGTAGCCTTCCGAGGTGAGCGCCGTTTGGACGCGAGGGTCTGCGAAATAGGTGGTGAGGCTTTTGGCTCGGTACGCGTACACGAGCGCTCCGCAGGGCCGCCAGACCAAAACACTCAGGTGGATGCCGAGCGGGTCAAGCTCGCGATTGCACTGGGCGATAACGTTGAGCAGGCGTGCTCGGCGTTCTGCAATGGTTTCGGTTGTGGTCGAGCCGTCCCCGTGGGCGTAGGTGCCTGGATAGGTAAAGAGCGATGCCGGCTTGATGCCCGCGAGCGTGGGAGAGCAGTTGCGCACGACTGCCGCCTGAAACGTTGGGATGTCTATGGTTCGAGTCACGGCGCTCCTTACGGATTTAAACTGTTAGCCTAGGAAAACTTATACACGAAAGTAAGCCATGGTCAACAAAAAAGTTTGAAGAGGGAAACTAATTGACCGAACAGACATGATTTTGGGTTAAGATGGGGGCACCCCATGGGGGTATCTAGATAGTGCTACTTGAAAGGGGAGCGCATGAGTGACTTGCTCAACCCTGCGAATCTCATCGTGCTGGCCGTCATTGCCGTCGGCATGTTTTTTGGACTGCGTCGCATTGCCGCTTCGACACACGGGAAGAGTTGCTGCAGCGATGGTACGAGCGGCAAGAAGGCCAAAAAGGTTGTTGTGGTGGATACCGATGCGTCACACTATCCCTATAGCGATGAGCTGCTCATCGGCGGCATGAACTGTGACGGCTGCGCTCAGAACGTAGCCAATGCCCTCAATGCGCTGGATGGCGTGTGGGCAACGGTGACGTATGCGGACCACACGGCACGCGTGCGCTCTAAGCAGCCGGTTGATCGTGGTGTCCTCGAGACGGCCGTGAGAGATGCGGGTTACTACGTCATGACGCTGTAAGCGTCGCTCTGGGTGCGCTTCCTTGGCTAGGCTCGTCCGCGCAGTTCGATGTCTTGGATGTCGTCGAAGTCGATGGCGATGTCTCGGAGCTTGAGGAGCTTGAAGGCGGGGAGCGCCTCGTCGAGGATGCCGGTGCGGCTGCGATAGCCGTATGTATCGTAATAGGTGACACGAACCAAGTCGCCACGTTTGAGACCCTCGAGCTTTTTAGAAAGTACGAGGGCTTTTTCTTCCGTGAGCTCACGTTTTGACTCGACGGTGATTTCCTGCTTGCGCACGAGTTCGTAGTATCCCGTGAGGGCGGCAAAGGGCATAAACTGTGCGGCGCGGTTGGCGCGCACGGCACCGTTGGCAGTGAGGTTGGGGTCGGCGGCGCGGCGTCTGCCCTCGGGGTCCGCCAGGCGCTCGAAGGCGGTCGGCGGGCGCACGGGCTGTTGTTTGGGTTTAGGCACGGTGTCCTCCAACTTGGCCGTTGCGTTCGCGCGCGGTGGCGCCGGCGGTAAAGCTTAATCCCTTGACGAGCGCGTTCTTGCCGTACTTGCCTTTCACGGCCAGGACGGCGCGCGCCAGGTCGCGCTCGCGCTCATCGGCCTCGATATCGCTGAACAGATCGATGGTGGCAAATTCCTCGGGCATGAGGTTGCCAAAGCCTAGGTTGATGCGCTTGACGGGTCGTTTGGGGTCGACAGTCTGCGCCCAGAGCTCATCGAAATAGCCCATGATCTTCTTAAACGAATTGGTGCGCTCGGGCAGCTTTCGCGAGGCGTTAGAGTGCGCAAAGAGTGCGGCATAGCCACCGCGCGGTTTGCCGCCATGCTCTCCCACAAAGATGCCATCGATTGCCTGCGCTTCGCGCACCAGGCGACGCCGTTCGTCATCGCGCTGGACAGGCTTGGGCGCACGGGGCGCGAGCTCGGGGCCGGCGGTTGCGGTGGGTTCGATACTCGATGTGCTCGAGCGCAGGTGCCCGCATCCGTCCACATACTGCGCCGTGCCGCTGGCGTTGAGTCGGCGTATGTCGGCGCGCTCGCTCGCGTAGCCCACAAAGAGCGAGATGCTGTCGCAGACCACGTGCTTATCGACTAGATCCAACACGGCGTTGTCGACCATTTCGCGCAAGACGGTGTAGGCCTGCTCGTAGGCATAGCCCTTCGAGAGCACCTGTCCTGTGGTGGTCGAGGTCGCTTGCGGGCGATAGGCTTGGATATCGGCGATGGTTGTCGGCTCGCGCCCGAAGGCGTGGTCGATGAGATATTCGGCATTGACGCCGAGTTCGTCGTAGAGCAGGTTCTCGTCGAGTGCGGCGACGCCCATCAGGTCGTAGACGCCATACTTTTCGAGTCGGGCTGCCACACCGGGGCCGATGCCCCAGATGTCGGTGATGGGGCGGTGGGGCCAGATCTCTTTGCGAAAGGTTTCGTCGTCGAGTACGCCAATGCGGCTGGCTACGTGCTTGGCGGTGATGTCGAGCGCCACCTTGGCCTGGAATAGGTTGGGGCCGATACCGACCGTTGCCGTGATGCCGGTGCGCCCCAAGACCTCGTCGCGCAACATGCAGGCGAACCCTTCGGCATCGGTGTGATAAAGGTCCAGATAGGGCGTCACGTCGATAAAGCACTCATCGATGGAGTAGACGTGCACGTCCTGGGGGCTGACGTATTCCAGATAGACGCCGTAGATTTGCGCCGACACCTCCATGTAGTGTTGCATGCGCGGCACTGCTTTGATGTAGTCGATGCCGTCGGGAATCTCGAATAGACGGCAGCGGTTGTGTATCCCGAGGTCCTTCATGGTCTGCGTGATAGCGAGACAGATGGTCGTGCGTCCGCGCGATTCGTCGGCAACGACCAGGTTGGTGGCGAGCGGATCGAGCCCACGATCGACGCACTCGACGCTGGCATAAAACGTCTTGAGGTCGATGCAGATGTAGGTGTGCTGCTCGTGCTCCATCCGAGCCTCCCATCAAACACATGTTCTTATCGAATACCTGTTCGATAATACCTGCTCGACCGGACACCGTCAAAACCTGTCCCTATTTGGCAGGTATGGTCGTGCGGTTGCATCGGGTTTTTAACGCAGCCCTAAAGAGCGCGAAACAGCTCGGAAAAGCTCGCTTCGTAGCATGAGGCTAACGATTGATACCACCATAAAGCACGGAAGGGTTGTGGGGATAATGGTCAACTATGGGTTTGGTATGCCGACGCGCTTGGTTGCGGATGGGGATGTGGCTCGCTGGTGCGGGCGATTGGTTGCCCACTATGGCGGCACCAAGGCACTGGTCGTGCTGGGAGGCGACAAGCACACGCGTGATGAGCTCGTTTCGGCGGCGCTGGGCTCGCTCGATCGCGCCCTGCTCGAGCGCGTGCTTTTCCGCTGCGGCTCGGTTGAAGGCGACGGAGGAGACGAGCTGATCGACGAAGCCGTGGCCCTGGCGACCGACGAAGGCGTGGACTTTGTCTTGGCGATTGGCGATGCCGATACTGCCGGCTTTGCGCGCGAGCTCGCCCGTCGCATGGCGGCGCTCGATGTCGGCGAAGACGGTTTTGTCCCTTATGGATGTATCGTCTCGGAGGGCAAGGTGCCTGCCGTCGTGGGGGCCGGCGAGGTTCCCGTTTTTGCCATCATCGCGCCCGAACTGCTGGAGGGCATCGGGTCTCCTCTGCGTGAGTTGCTCGGTAGCGTCTGCGCTGCGGCCTAATATTTGGCATAAAGGGATAGGTTATTTTTGATTGGTAAAGCGTTTGACCTGCCAAATTAAACCTGTCCCTTTTTGGTCGGTTGCCGTTTGGGGGCCGATTGGCAACGCTCGCTGATTATAGTCTTGACCTGCGCTAGAATAGTGGCATCTGAATGTCCGGGCGCATGGAGGCGTGCGCCCGTATGCTGAGGAGGACTCTATGGCAACTGTTGCCGCACCTATCGATGCTACGTCGACTGCCGCTTGGAAGGCGCTCGAGGCCCATCAGGAGAAGCTCGAGGCCGAGGGTATCGACCTCAAGGCCTGGTTCGCCGCCGATGCCGAGCGCGTGAACAAGCTGAGCTTTGACGCCGGTGACCTGCACTTCGACCTGTCCAAGAACCTGGTGACTGATGAGACCGTCAAGCTGCTGTGCGATCTTGCCCGCGAGGTGAAGCTCGAGGAGCGCCGCGACGCCATGTTCTCCGGCGAGCACATCAACACCACCGAGGACCGCGCCGTCCTGCACACCGCGCTGCGCCGCCCGGCAAGCGAGAAGGGCCAGCTCATCGTCGACGGCCAGGACGTCGTCGCCGACGTGCACGAGGTTCTCGACCGCATGTATGCCTTCGCCGAGCGCGTGCGCTCCGGTGAGTGGAAGGGTGTTACCGGCAAAAAGATCGAGCACCTGGTGTCCATCGGCATCGGCGGCTCCGATCTGGGCCCGGTCATGGCTTACGAGGCCCTGCGTCCCTATGCCGACGCCGGTATCGATTGCCGCTATATCTCCAACATCGATCCCAACGACCAGGCCGAGAAGCTCAAGGGTCTGGATCCCGAGACCACGCTCGTGATCATCGTCTCCAAGACCTTCACCACGCTCGAGACCCTCACCAACGCCCGCGAGGTCAAGACCTGGATGCTCGAGCAGCTCAAGGCTCAGGGCGCCATCGATGGCTCCGATGAGCAGAACGCCGAGGCCGTGGCAAAGCACTTCGTTGCCGTTTCCACCGCGCTCGAAAAGGTCGAGGCCTTCGGTATCGACCCCGCCAACGCCTTCGGTTTTTGGAACTGGGTCGGCGGCCGCTATTCCGTCGACTCCGCCGTGGGTCTGTCGCTGATCGTCGTGCTCGGCCCCGAGCGCTTCCAGCAGTTCCTTGAGGGCTTCCACGCCATCGACGAGTACTTCTGCAACACCCCGCTCGAGAACAACGCCGTCGCGCTGATGGGCCTGCTCAACGTCTGGTACGTCAACTTCTTCGGTTCCAAGAGCCACGCCGTGCTGCCGTACTGCCAGTATCTGCACCGCTTCCCGGCCTACCTGCAACAGCTCACCATGGAGTCCAACGGCAAGCACGTCCGCTGGGACGGCAGCGCTGTGACCTCCGATACCGGTGAGATCTTCTGGGGCGAGCCCGGTACCAACGGTCAGCACGCCTTCTACCAGCTGCTGCACCAGGGCACCGTGGTGGTCCCGGCCGACTTTATCGCTTTCGCCAACACTGCCAACCCCGCAACCGACAGCGGCCAGGACGTCCACGAGCTGTTCCTGGGCAACTTCCTGGCCCAGACCAAGGCGCTCGCCTTTGGTAAGACGGCCGACGAGGTTCGTGCCGAGGGCACGCCCGAGCAGATCGTCCCGGCCCGCTGCTTTGAGGGCAACCGTCCGACGACCTCGATCTTCGGCGACACGCTGACCCCGTTCGCACTCGGCGAGCTCATCGCCCTGTACGAGCACATCACGTTTGTCGAGGGCACGGTCTGGGGCATCGACTCCTACGACCAGTGGGGCGTCGAGCTGGGCAAGCAGCTTGCCAAGCAGATCACCCCGGCCTTCCACGACGACGCCGCCAAGGCCGAGCAGGACGCTTCGACCCAGGCGCTCATCGAGTTCTATCGCGCTCATCGCAAGTAGTTTTTACGGCCGAGTTGGCTTATGGCTGAAAGGGGCCCGTATCCGTTGGGATACGGGCCCCTTGCTATTTGGATAGGATGGAATGTATCGGGAGGCGCCTCGACGGGCATCGCAATCGTCGAAGGCGCGCCGTTCATGTTTGGGACAATATGACATTTTCCCGTTGTAAACAGCGCCGCCGTGGGTGTTCTGTATGATGACTCAGGCAAGGTTGTTCAATGACAGGGAGGCATATATGGCAATCAAAGCCATCGCAATGGATATCGACGGTACGCTCACCAACGACCAAAAGGTCATCAGCCCGCGTACGCGCGAGAAGCTGCTCGCGGCGCAGGAGTCGGGCATTAAGCTCATCTTGGCTTCGGGCCGTCCCGCATGGGGGTTGCACGCCTTGGCGCAGGAGCTCGACCTTCAAAACCATGACGGTCTGCTAGTTGCCTTTAATGGCGCGCACGTGGTCGACGCTCAGACCGATGAGGTCCTTTTTGACCAGGCCATGCCGGCTGACGAACTGCACCGTCTGATTGATCATCTGCAAAACTATGACGTGATCCCTATGATTTCGCTCGGTCGCGATTTGCACGTCGAGGACTCGTACCATTGCATGATCACACTGCCGGACGGTTCGCAGAAGAATATCGTCAAGTATGAGCGCGATGCGTGCGATCTTAAGATTCGCGAGGTCGAGAGCTTGCATGAGGTCGTGGACACTTATCCCGTGGACAAGCTGCTGACGGCGGGTGATCCGACCTACCTGCAGGCGCATTACGAGGAGATGTATGCGCCCTTTACCCAGACGCTTTCGGGCATGTTTACGGCCGACTGGTACTTTGAGTACACGGCGCCCGGTATCGACAAAGCCCGTGCGCTCGAGGGTGCCCTGCCCAAGCTCGGTATCGATGCCAGCGAGGTCGTCTCGTTTGGCGACGGCCAGAACGACAAGTCCATGATTGAGTGGGCCGGTACCGGTGTTGCCATGGGCAACGCCGTCGATGAGGTTAAGGCAGTTGCCCAGATGGTAACCGCCAATAACAACGAAGACGGTATTGCAGTGGCGCTGGATAAGCTGCTGGGTTAGAATCGCCGATTAATGCATGGTTTGGGCGCCTGCTTGCGGGCGCCCTTTTGTTAGGGAGGGTGCCGTGTCCGCATTTCCGTTCGACGCCGTTATCTTTGACATGGACGGTGTCATTGTCGATACCGAGTATTACTACCTGGGCGAGACTGCCGCGTTTGCCAAGGAGCTTGGACTTAACCTGACTCAAGAGGAGTTGAATGGGCAAGTCGGTACCTCGCATCAGTTCTTCCTGCATATGCTGGTCGATTGGTTTGAGCGCGCCGGTAAGGGGCATTTCACTGGCGAGGAAGCGTTGGCCCGTTGGGATGAGTGGGCGCATAAGCGTTCGCGCGACTATCAGGCTTTGATTAACCCGGGCGCCGTGGATACGATTCGAGAGCTGCCGCGCCGTGGCGTTCGCGTGGCGCTTGCCAGCTCGTCTCCCATGGATAGCATCGAAGAAGTGCTCAACGCATGCGGGCTGTCGGATGCCTTTGAGTATGTGGTGAGTGGCGAGCAGTTTAAGGAGAGCAAGCCCGAGCCCGACATCTACCTGCATGCGCTGGACCTGCTGGGGCTGCCCGCGAATCGCTGCTGCTGCGTTGAGGATTCGGTGCCTGGCATCACTGCCGGCAAGCGAGCCGGCCTGACGGTCGTTGCCAAGCGCGAGGAACGCTTTGGCTTTAGCCAGGATGCCGCGGACAAGATTATCGACCAGCTGCCCGAGCTGCTTGAGCTTTCTTAGGGGGTCTGTTGGAGGCTCTTTAGGGGTTCGTGGACAAAAAATGCCAAATATGAGTACTGTCACTAATTTAGTAACAGGGAAATTATGCTTTTAAGGCCCTGGTTGAGCGCCTGGGGGCGATTATAACCTGTTAAATATGGCTTTAGCCATGCTAAAACGCCTTAATAATGAACAGCTGTACATTATCAAGGCGTTCTTTTGTCACAATATAATGCTACTAGCTTTGCAGCAGTACTCATATTTGGCGTTTTTTGCCCACCGGGGTCAGTTGAAGTCAAATATGGAGTGCGAATTTCCTAAAACGGTTGATTCGACGCTCTCCTCGGCGCAGTTTTTAAGTTCGGCGATGTGCAGGGAGGCGCTTTTTAGCGATGTGATGAGCTGTCGCGCGCTTGCATCTGCTTGCGGTTCGGCTGGAGCGTCGGTTTCGAGCAGCAGACGGTCGAGTGGGATCTGTCGGGCGTATTCACGACCGCGCTTGGTAGCGAGCATCCGCTCGTTCACGGAAAAATAGCAGCCTGCGTTTCGCGCACGGTCGAACTCGTTCGAGGTGCCGCTAAACCAGTGGAAGATGATGGCGGGGGAGTTGGGGCTTGGGGTGAGTAATCCATATGACTCAAGGGCGTCCAGTACGGTTCCTGCCGAACGAACAGCGTGAATTGATATCACGCGCCCGGCGAGAGGGTACTGCACGAGTGCATCGCAGAGACGGTCAAGTGCCTGTATTTGAAGCGGTTCGCTTCCGGCAAAGCGCGCGGAAAAGTCGAGTCCT
The DNA here is from genome assembly GCA_902406155.1 of uncultured Collinsella sp. GTDB lineage: Bacteria > Actinomycetota > Coriobacteriia > Coriobacteriales > Coriobacteriaceae > Collinsella. The sequence continues at coordinate 21,593 of CABPCW010000003.1, read as the reverse complement.
ACCTCGCCGATATAGCGCTCTTGGTCAGCAACTTCGCAAAGCAGATTGACTTCGGCAGGACCGCAGCGGCCGTCGGCGAGCCACCAGGGATGGAGGCCGGCGCCCGCGATAATGTTTGGGTATCGGCTGGCCCGCTTTTTTGCTGCCGCGAAGTCGCGTGGGTCGACCCCGCAGTCAAAGAGCCCCAGACCCAACGCCGCCGACTCACTGGCTGCAGCATCGGGGCTGAGCATCAAATCAAGATGACAATGCGTGTCAAAGAATCGCGGTTCCATCGCAGGGCATCCTGCTAGTCCAAGCGCTGGCCGTCGGCGCGCACGCGCTCGCACCCGCGGCCGCTGATCTGGCGGATAACCTCGCCGGCAATCATCTGACCCATGATGGGCGGCATAAAGCTGGCGGTTCCGAGCTCGGTACGCTCGTGGATGTTGGAAGGGTCGCGGGGCTGTGTCTTAACCGATTCCTCGCAGCTAAACAGCACATGAAGACTTTTGATGCCGCGCTTCTTGCACTCTTTGCGCATGATGCGGCTCATGGGATCGCGGACCGTTTCGAAAATGTCGGCAAAGCGGAGGCACTCGGGATGGAGCTTGTTGGCCCCGCCCATGGAGCTAACCAAACGAATGTCGTGGTCTTGAGCATATTTGGCAATGGTGAGCTTGGCCGAGATGGTGTCGATGGCGTCGACGACGTAGTCGAGCTTGCCGTCCGTCTGCTCCAAAACGCTCGCGAAGAACTCGTCGATGTTGTCGCTCAGCAGGTATTCGGTACGCTTGATGACGGTGGCGGCGGGATTGATATCGTGGATCATGGCTTCCATAACATCGACCTTGCGTTTGCCGACGGTGCTGTGAAAGGCGATGGACTGGCGATTGATATTGCTGGGCGCGATGATGTCCTTGTCCAGAATCACAAAATGCCCGATGCCGCCGCGGGCAAGTGCCTCGCAGCAGTTAGAGCCCACGCCTCCGCAGCCGAGTATCAGCACCGTGGTGTTGGCGAGCTTGTCGAGTGCCTCGCGGCCCATGATGATCTCGAGCTTGGTGTCGCGTGTCTCGACGAGTGCAGCAGTTTCGGTCATAGACATCCTCCGATGGGGAAGCGAATCGTGTTTTAGCTATCGCCATTATAGGTATTATCGCGATTCCATTTGAGCCCTAGGGGCTTGTTGAAATGAGGCAGGGATTCGCATAAGATGAAGCAGATGGCACCCGTTGCAGCGGGTTAGCCAACTCCCAAACACGTTTGTAGCGTGAGAAGTGGCCGTCTTCGCATTACGCGGGGGCGGCTATTTCATTCGACCTCCAATGTGGATGCCGAGCTCCACAGCCGCGATTACAAGCAACAACAACGTCAGGACATCGTTAATACTCATAGTCCATCTCCTTCTTGGGAAGAGGGAGCTGGCCCATCTGCTTCTGGACCCATTGTTTCTAAAAACGAACGAATGTTCTATACATAACATTGCTATTAGATAATTAGACAAACATCTAAATATCAAGTATAGTGTGCACGTCGCGAGAGATAGCGAGAGGAGGTTCTATGCCGGGAGAAGGTTTTAAGGCGCTGGCTGATCCAACGCGGCGGCGCATTTTGGAACTGCTGCGCGAGGGCAATTGCACGGCGGGGGAGCTTGCCAAGCATTTCGATATCAGTAAGCCGTCGCTGAGCCATCACTTGGCGACGCTTAAAAACGCCGGGTTGGTGACCGACGAGCGCCATGGCCAAAACATCGTATACAGCTTAAACACCACCGTCATGCAGGATTTAATTGGCTGGTTTATGGGTTTTACAAACAATGAAGGTGATAAGGATGAATAACGAAAACAAGGGCATTCACCCCACAGGGGTATCGTCGCGCGTGTGGATTGCGCTGGTCGCTCTGTGCGTCGCCAATGTCGTAGCGCACCTCATGGTGATGCCGAGCTTGCCTGCGCAGATTCCCACGCACTGGGGCGCGAACGGCGCTGTCGACGGTTGGGGTCCTAGCTGGATGGCCTCCGCGCTCGGCGTGCTGCCTCTGGCGCTTCTCGCAATGTTCTGCGTGGTGCCGCGCATCGATCCCAAAGGTGAGGCATATCGAACCTCGGGCAAGTTCTATCAGGGCTTCGTAATTGCCTTCACCTTGTTCATGTGCGCCATAAGCTGGCTGGGAGAGCTTACGGTCTGGGGCGTGGTGCCGGCGGTCGGTTCGGTCAACGTGCTGATTTCCGGTGCTGTCGGTTTGCTGTTCATCGGCGTAGGCAACTACTTGCCGCGTGTGAAGCAGAACTATACGCTCGGTATCAAGACGCCCTGGGCGCTTGCCGATCCCGAGAACTGGCGCCGTACGCAGCGCTTTGGCGGTGCCTGCTTTATGGTGCTGGGTGTTGGCCTGATTGTGATGGGCGTGGCGGGCAGCGTGCTTTCGAGTGAAGTCGTCGCCGCGGTGATTGCGGCTCTGGCGTTTGGTTCGGCCGGAGCTGCCTACGCCTATTCGTATCTGCTGTGGCGTAAATCGCAGCGAGCCGTTCGCTAAGGTTGCGGAAAACTAGCGTACGCAGTTCATAGTATGTTCCGGGGGACTTTTCCCAGGTAGTATTAGGGGGTGTGGGCAACCATGCCCCTTTTTCGTTAAGTTTCAGAGCTGGTTTTCTCATTTCGTTTCCACTAAAGCGAATCAAGAATAGGGAAACAGCAGGTAGAAAGGATAGGACAGACATATGGCGGAGTTTATCTACCAGATGTATCAGGCTCGCAAGGCCCATGGCGACAAGGTAATCCTTGACGACGTGACCCTGAGCTTCTACCCCGGTGCCAAGATCGGCGTCGTGGGTCCCAACGGCATGGGCAAGTCGACCCTGCTCAAGATCATGGCCGGTATCGAGGAAGTCTCCAACGGCGATGCCAGGCTTACCCCCGGCTACACCGTGGGCATCCTGCAGCAGGAGCCGCCGCTCGATGACGACAAGACCGTCATCGAGAACGTGCGCATGGCGTTTGGCGATATGATTGCCAAGGTCGATCGCTTCAACAAGATCGGCGAGGAGATGTGCGACCCGGATTGCGATATGGACGCCCTCATGGCCGAGATGGGCAAGCTCCAGGACGAGGTCGACGCCGCCGACGGCTGGGATATCGATTCCAAGCTCGGTCAGGCCATGGACGCCCTGCAGCTGCCCGATTCCGACATGCCGGTCAACGTGCTTTCCGGCGGCGAGCGCCGTCGCGTGGCCCTGTGCAAGCTGCTACTCGAGGCTCCCGACCTGCTGCTGCTCGACGAGCCCACGAACCACCTGGACGCCGAGTCGATCCTGTGGCTCGAGCACTTCCTGCACAACTACCAGGGCGCGGTGCTTGCCGTCACACACGATCGCTACTTCCTGGATAACGTTGCCGAGTGGATCTGCGAGGTCGACCGCGGTCACCTTTATCCCTACAAGGGCAATTACTCCACGTATCTGGAGACCAAGGCCGCGCGTATCGAGGCCCAGGGCAACCGTGACGCCAAGCTCGCCAAGCGCATGGAGGCCGAGCTCGAGTGGGTACGCAGCTCGCCCAAGGCTCGCCAGGCCAAGAACAAGGCCCGTCTGGCTCGCTACGAGGAGATGGAGGCCGAGGCCCGCGCAAGCCAGAAGCTCGACTGGACCGACATCCGCATCCCTGTGGGCCCGCGTCTGGGCAACAAGGTGCTCGAGGCCCATCACCTGCACAAGGAGTTCGATGGCCGCGTGCTCATCGATGACCTTTCGTTCACCCTGCCGCGCAACGGCATTGTGGGCGTTATCGGCCCCAACGGTGTCGGTAAGACCACGCTGTTCAAGACGATTGTGGGCCTGGAGCCGCTGACTTCGGGCGAGCTCGAGGTGGGCGAGACCGTCAAGATTTCTTACGTCGACCAGAACCGTTCCGGCATCGACCCCGACAAGAACCTGTGGGAGGTCGTCTCGGATGGCCTGGACCACATGATGGTCGGCGAGACCGAGGTTCCGAGCCGCGCTTATGTGGCGAGCTTTGGCTTTAAGGGCCAGGACCAGCAGAAGCGCGCTGGCGTACTCTCCGGTGGCGAGCGCAACCGTCTGAACTTGGCGCTTACGCTCAAGCAGGGCGGCAACCTGCTGCTCCTCGACGAGCCCACGAACGACCTCGACGTCGAGACGCTGTCCTCGCTCGAAGCGGCGCTGCTCGAGTTCCCGGGCTGCTCGGTGGTCATCAGCCACGACCGTATGTTCCTGGACCGCGTCGCCACGCACATTCTGGCGTGGGAGGGCACCGACGAGAATCCGGGCAACTGGTATTGGTTCGAGGGCAACTTTGAGGCCTATCAGGCCAACCACATCGAGCGTCTGGGCGAGGACGCAGCCCAGCCGCATCGTATTCACCGCAAGCTCACGCGCGACTAGTAGCAAGTAGAAAGGCCGTCAGCAAGGGCGGCCTTTCTTGTAGCAATTGCACTGCAGCTATGCCCTGGCTGCTGGTTTGATTCGTAATCAAAGTCATCTCTTTGGGATTAAAGCCCGTTTTTGCTATGAGTGATTTTCTAATTCCGTTTAAAACGTAAAGACGCATTGGGTTACAAGGACATAAGCAAATCGAATTGAAATATAACCAGTGCTGTAACGTTACAAAAAAGGTTATAGAATAGGAGTATCTTATAAGTCGCTCCTCTAGAAAGAAGAACATATGCTTTCGCGTCGTCGTTTTCTGCAACTTGTCGCGTCTTCAATTGTCGCCTTAGCCGCACGTCCGAAAGAGGTTTTTGCTTCGACGGGCAATATTGATGGTGAGCAGATACAATTTACTTCAGAAATTGCGCAAGAGCTTGCCGATAAATATATAAAGGGACTCCTCGGCTCTTCGTATACGCCTTCTGACCCTATTCCTTTTGTAGACGTTGATGGGTCCCCGCTTGGCTACATTGTTCCGGTTGTGACATTCAATAGAGCCGCGGGCTATTTGGTTTTAGATGCTTCAGATGATGAAATACTTACGGGATATCGTTTTGGAGACGGCTTAGTCAGCCCTATGGATCGGGGAGGAGATCTTGGTGTTGAGTCTTATTCTTTCAATAACCCAGTCGTAATGATCAATCCATTCGAATTCGGTGTGCAATCTTTGGACGGTTCAATAACAACAAATTGCGGAAGAACAATCCCGGCTGTTTCCATAGAAGGACGGCCTGTCGTTTTATCGAATAAACCTTCAAGCTGGAACGATGTCGTAATTTACGCAACTCAAATGCAGGATTACACAGTATCTGGATTTCGTTCCATTTCTCAGTTTATGTCATATGATGAAAGCGAGATTAAGAGGCTTACTGCCCACTATGCTTGTATGGTGACAGCTTTTTCGAACGTTGCGGAACTGTATGGCATTGCCAATTTATATAGCGACCCTTCGCAATATATGCAGATATGGAATTACACCAATACCCATGCTCTTTCCGATGAAGAACAGACTGTTCCCGGCGTTGTTTTGGGCGGAACGCCGATATCAACCTGTGCAACGGGGTTTACAAATTACTGCGCAAGCAGAGGAAGTGCTCTTATCGCCCGCACTGTCTCCTCTCCGGCTATCGCGAGCATTCAAAATGAGATTAACTCTAATAGACCGAATGTTTTACATGCGAGTTTGTACAACGGATCAGCCCATTCTGTAACAGCGGAGGCTTACGCCACACTTACTGGTAAGAAAACTGGAGAGACAAGGCAGATGATTGGCATAGCGGACGGCTGGAATTCATCTCTATCCTTCCTGAAGTATGATCAGAGCTATTATGCGTGGACTTATGGAACGACTTTTTCGAAGTAGGGCGATTCGTCTAGCTCTGTCTTTGGTGCTGATGGCTTCATTGGTGGGCTGTTCAACAAAGGAAGAGATATCGCGCGGAGGTTCCGGAGAAGTGACTGCGACAGACTCAGGTTCATTAGAAATAGCTGGCGGGCATGCCGATGTGATGTTACAAGGAAAAGGCGTGCTTAGGTCGATTGATGCTGAAGACGCTGTCTGCTCAATAGAGGATTTGAAGACAGGTGAAACTGCATCGTACCGAGTTTCAGATAATGCTGCGAATATGATTGAGTCGATACCGACTGGAGCGCAGGTTTCTTTTAGATACTTTGCTCCGCAACTTGAGGATGAGCTTGCTTCTCTGGTGTCTATATGCGCCGATGACAACTAAAAGGCCTGAATTCAAACGGCCTCGGATGGTCAATTGGCTATCCGAGGCCGTTTTTTACTCGACCGGGGCTTCGACCTTGTCGATGGCCCAGGTGGCTCCGAGACCGCCGGTGGTGTTGCGGCGGATGCGCACGGTGACTTCGTGGCGCTCGCCGGCCTGCGTGTAGCGCAGGGGGAAGCTTGCGCGGTTTCGCGCGGCCTCGATGGTACCGCGCTCGCGGGCGATCCAGTAGTACTCGCCGACGATGCCGAGCGTGTCGGCGCCGTAGGGGAGATAGGTCGACAGCCGGTGCAGAAGCGGGCTGGGGCAGAAGACTTCGGTTGCGAAATCGATGGGGAAGTCCTCGGGGATGGCGGGCGCTGCAGGTGCGGGGGCCGGTACTGCAGCGGGGACCGGAGCCGGTGCGGGTACGGTCTGGTCATAGACAGGTGCGGATGTGGACTCGATGACGGGTGCAGACTCAGGCACCGGTTCCGGCTTAGCTGTGGAATCTGTCGGTTCCACGGAGACGGATGTGCCTTCAGCCTCGGTTGTGGCATCGGTTTGCGGGGCGTCCTCTGCCTCGACAGACGGCTTTGTCTCGACCGGCGTGGATGCCATGGTGGTGATGCCGGCGTTGGCGTTCTCGGGGTCATAGACGACCGTGAGCGAGATGGCGGGCTGCGGCGTCTCGGGCTCCGGTGCCGACTCGGTAGCGCCTTGATCGGCGGGCTCGTCGGACTGATCGTCCTCGGCCTCGTTGCCAAAGACATCGCTGTTTTGGAACGCAGGCGTCTCATGTTGGTCGGCGGCTTCTTCGGTTGTCGACTTGGGAGCCTCGCCGAGCTCCGCAGTGGCTTCCTGCTCAGCCATGACTTCGGGATCGGTCGTGGCGGCGATTTCGGTTTCGGCTTCTGCTGCTACCTCAATAGCGACTTCGATCTCTGTCTCGGGCTCGGGCTCCGGAGCGACTTCGGCCACGGGCTCGGCGCGCTTAACGTGCTTGGGGCGCACAGCCTTCAGGTCCTTCTCACCGCGCTTTTTCTTTTTGTAGGACTGCTTGGCTCCCTTGGCTGCCTTGGGCTTGTCCTCGCCCTTGGCGAGAGCGGCATCCCAAGCCTCGTTGGCGATGACGGTGGCATACAGACGCCCGCCCTTAAAGACGGTCAGCTTAATGCAGTCGTCAAGCTCTTCGAGCAACTCGCGCGTGGACTCAAAGCCCAGGTCGTAGGCCGTCATATCGCCCGCGACGAGTGCCTCCTCGACCTGCGTCATAAACGTTTGCTTGCCGCATCCAATCGCATCGCGTAGCAGGCGATACAGATAGATGTGGTTGCCCAGCGAAAGCGTGGGCCTAACTATTGTCTTGCTCATGGCAAATCTCCTCTTTACACATGTAAAGCATCTTACCATCGCATAGCGTTCGCCATGGCGGCGCCCAAGGCAAACGGGCGCGAACCGCTGTCGATTCGCGCCCGTTATACAGGCCGGTTATCTATGAGAGGAAAATGTGCTTAGTTGCCCGATGCCGTGCCTTGGCTCGAGTTGTCGGATGCCGTGCCGGACGCGGTTCCGCTCGAGCTGTTCGAGCTGTTGGTGCTGCTGCTGTCTGCTGTGCCCGTTCCCGAAGTGGTGTCGCTCGTCTGACCGCCCGTGCTCGGCTGCGAACCGTCAGTCGTTTGGCTTGAGTCGGTCGTGCCGGACGGCGTGCCACTGTTGGCCGTAGAGGAATCGGTACCCTGCGATTGGTTTTGGGTGTTCGCGGACGAATCGGCAGAGGTAGAACTGTCTTGCGTGTCGTCCGTCTGTGCCTGCTGATCCTGCGACTGGGTGGTGCCATTTGCATCGCTCTCGGTCGTGCGCGACGAAAGGATTGGCTCGGGGCGCTCGCCCAGACCCTCACCGGCGGTGGTAATAAGGATGGCGCCGGTACAGGCGATGACCGCGACGATGGCGATGGCGATCGAGAAGACGATGACCTTCTTTTGCGTCTGGCTGCGCTCTGCCGCCGCCTTGGCGCGCAGACTGTTAGGGGCGACGCGCGCCGTGGTCGCGCGTCCCGCAACCTGGCGCATTTCCTGCGTGGTCGCGGCGCCACCTAGGTGCTCCTCGACATCGGGTTCAACGGGCTCGTAGGCGCCGGCAGGGTAGTCGACAGCGGCATGCGTGCCCTTGATTGCTTCGGCGCTGGCAGAGATAAAGTGGCGGTAGACCTGCGAGGACACAACGGTGATGACCGAGCTCACGGCGGCGCCAATTACTGAACCAGCGATACCAATCTTGGAGGCAAGCGCGACGCTCGTGGCGGCAGCTGCGGCGCCGGCGATGATCTGGGGAATGGAAATGTCGTCAAACAGGCCCTTTTTGGGTGCGATGGCCATGGTCTGTCCGATGGAATGGTTCTCGTGCACGCCGTTGTTGAGCGATGCCGGCGTCATGACGCGCGTGCGCGGCGCGTCGGTATATTCAGTCGTCATACGGGGTCCTCCCGGTTCGTTTAGTGCTGCGACAGGTTGTTCAGCCCTCAGGGTACCCAGTCGGTGTGAACCGGAGATGGATTCGCCCGCAACACCATCAACTCACCAAAGCGCGAAACTTCTTCTCAGGCTGATCGAATGAAGACGGGGCGAATCGTTCGGATGTCGAAAGGAAGGTTGACCGGATTTGAAATCCCGTGGAATAATCGGGCTCGCGGCGCTGTTGCTTGCGCCGGGTAGGGAGCGTCATGAAAATCCTTAAGCGGATCAACAACAATACGGTTATCTGCGTAAACGCCAAGGGCCGTGAACTCGTGGCAATTGGCCGCGGTATCGGGTTTCCCAATGGCCCCGATGAGGTCACACTCGATAAGATCGAGCGAACCTTCTACGGTGTCGACTCGCGCTACCTAGCGCTGCTCGACGAGATCGATCCTCAGGTGATGGAGTTCTCCGCCCAGATTGCCGATATCGCTCGCTCCAACATCTCGCGCGAGCTCTCGGCAAACCTTCCCTTTACCATGGCTGACCATATCGCCTTTGCCATCAAACGCTGCCGCGAGCATATGTTTGTGCAGATGCCGCTCTCCTATGATGTGCAGCAGATGTACCCCATTGAGTACAAGATCGCCAAGTTCGCGATCGAGGGCATCAATCGCGGCTTCAACGTCAAGATGCCGCGGGGGGAGGCGAGCGGTATCGCGCTCTGTATCGTCAACAGCGTGGTCGCCTCGTCTTCAAAGGCCAAATCCAATACGGTGCGTAAGGACGAGGTGATGCTCGAGAGCTTCACCAAGATTATCGAATCCGAGCTGGGGGTTTGCGTGGACCGCGACGGCTTTGACTTTTGCCGTTATGCCACGCACGTGCGCTACCTGTTAGAACGCGTGCAGACAGGAGAGCCCCTCAACACGGAGAACGGCGCGCTTTACGGACCGCTCTGCGAGCAGCATCCCGACGTGGCCGTGTGCGTCGACCGCATGGCCGCGCTTATCGAAGAGCGCTTTGACGCCGGGCTCGCCGATGAAGAGAAGGTCTACCTGATGCTCCACGTCAATCGCGTCTGCGCGGGATCTAGGTCCTAATCGACCGCTCGCCGCTGAAGTTTGACCGTTGGCCGGTTTCGACTTTCGTAAAAGCAACTGTTGGATGTAGTTTCATAGTCACATAAGGTGTTATTCGAGAAGAGCCTCGAAGCATGACGTTGACAGTTCCCTGTCCGCTTTGTGCTTTGGGGCTCTTCTGTTTTTGTCTTCTTCTTGCTTTTCTCGATTTGCCTCGTGTCAGGCCTGCCGTAATCGGTTCTTCGCGTGTGCGCAAACGGGAAGACAGAAAAGCAAGGGAGTTCAGCTATGACTGACAATAAGAAAATCGCCGCGGACGTGCTCGAGGCCGTCGGTGGCAAGGAGAACGTGACGTTTGTTGCGCACTGTATGACGCGCCTGCGTTTTAACCTCAAAGATATCGATGCCCCCGATATCAAAGAAGTGAAGAAGATTGGCGGTGTGTTGGGTGCTCAAATCTCCGGAGGGCAGTTCCAGGTAATCGTGGGCCAAAACGTGCCCAAGGTTTATGACGAGCTCTGCAAGATCGGCGGCTTTGCCAAGCAGGACGCCATCGACGAGAACCTTGATGCTCCTAAGCAGAAGCTCACACCTAAGGTTATTGGCAATAACATCCTCAACTACCTGTCAAGCTCCATGGTGCCTATGATCCCCGTCCTAATGTGTGCTGGCCTGTTCAAGACCGTAGCGGTGGTGCTGGGACCTACGATGGCGGGCGTGCTGTCCGACACAAGCGACCTTTATGTTCTGATGAACATGGTTTATGACGCAGCGTTCTATTTTATCCCCATCTACCTTGGCTATAATGCGGCTAAGAACATTGGCGTAACGCCTGTCCTCGGTGCCTTTATGGGCGGCATTCTTATCGACCCGACCATGATTCAGCTTGCGACCGATGGAGCTCAGTTCTCCGTTTATGGCATTCCCTGCGTCGCCGCAAACTACACAAAGACGGTCCTTCCCATTCTTCTGTCCGTGTGGGCGATGAGTTATATCGAGCGCTTCTTCCGCAAATATGTGCCAGATACCCTTTCAACGGTTTTCGCGCCTTTCCTTACCATGGTCGTCGCTGTTCCTGTGTCTCTCTGCGCTCTCGCCCCTGTTGGTTCATGGGCCGGTAATGCCCTCGCCGCCGGTTTTGAGTTCCTTGGTACTTCCGGTGGTATCGCCGCCATCCTCGGAGGAGGTATTCTGGCGGGTCTTTGGTGCCCAATGATTATTACCGGCATGCATGTGGCGGTTGCGATGATTGCCATCGCTAACTATATGACTGTGGGAACCGACAGCTTTGTTTTGGTTGCGACGGGCGTTAGCCTTTGGGCGACCTTCGGCTGCGAGGTGGCGACCTGGCTCAAGCTGTGCGATAAAGACGAGAAGAGCATGGCATTCGGCTATTTGGTCGCAAACATTGTCGGAGGCGTCGGCGAGCCTTTCATCTACGGCATGATGCTGCGCTATCGCCGCGTGTTTGTCTGGAAGATTATCGGATCCTTTGTTGCCGGTGCGCTTGCAATCGCTCTCGGAGCCACGGTTTATACTGCCGGCGCGGCATCTAACTTCTTGGAGTTCCTCGCGTTTGCGGGCGGCGGGACCCAGAATCTCATCAACTTTGGAATCGCTGCTGGTGCAGGCTTCCTTGTGAGCGCCTTGGGCACGTATTTCCTGGGCTTTACGGCGGATGAGCTCGAGAATGGTCCCGTTTCCGAGCGTTAAGTTTTCTACGGCCTGCGTGTGGCAGGACGCATTGGAAGGGCGTCCATGACGCCCTTCTCTTTTTGTATTTCTATTTCCGATGTTTGGGCGGCGTGTGCCGCGAAGAGTTGGAGTTGGAATGAACATAGAGTTTGGAATCTCGAAGATTGACGTAACACCCCAGTCTCCTTGCCGCATGGGCGGCTACAACAGAAAAGGTGCCTGGACGGATGTTCTTGATCCTATTGAGGTCAACGCTAGCGCTGTCTGTGTTGATCTTGTCCCGTTTATTCTTATCGAGCTCGATTCAATAATGGTGTCGAAAGATTTTTCCCTTTCGGTCAAGAACGCCGTATCGTCAAAAACGGGCATCGATTCGAGCAATATCGTCGTCGCATGCATTCATACCCATTCTGCACCATGCTATTTTAAGCTTGCCTACGAGGACACGTTACCTGAAACCGAATTGACGAGTGATTTGATTGGCTTGGCTACCGAGGCGGCGGTATCTGCATGGGCGTCCAGGTCGAAGGCGACCGTATCGATGGAGATGTTAGGCATCGAGGGACTGTACGGGAATCGAAATGTTCAGGGCGGTCCGGCCGATAAACAGGTAAGTATTTTCTCGTTTGAGGACGCTCAAGGTGGTCGCCCAATTGGAAAAATGCTGTTCATGTCCGCTCATCCTACCATCCTTAATGGGAAAAGCGCCGTCCTCTCTGCTGATTTGATTGGGCATGTCAGGCAGCGTTTGGAGAGGAAATATGGCTGTCCTGTACTTTGCGTCAACGGAACGTGCGGGGATGTGTCGACGCGTTTCTATCGGCAAGGGGAGGGAGTTGCCGAACTCGAGCGTACGGCTAACGAACTTTGCGCTCAAATTGAATCCAAGCGTGAGCGCGCGGCACTCAGAGTTGATACTCCGCGTTGGGGCTCTATCAGCATGAAGAGTGTCTACGATGCAAAAACAGATCCGGATTGGATCGAGATGACCAATCGGATAGAGGCTATGGATGCGAGCCCGATGCGAGACTTTCTCCTTAAGCGGCAACAGCTTAAGCTCTCGATGGGGAAAATCGAGCTTGAGCTTCCGAGCCAGTTTGCGGTAATTGGTAACTGCATTTTTATCACGATGCCATGCGATACGTGTAGCACATTAGGCTTGGATTTCAAGAGGGCGTTTAGCCAATACAACGTCTTTGTTATCGGCTATGCGAACACGTACTGCAACTACCTTGTGCCTCAGGAAGACTACGGCAAGTATTTTGAAACCTACAACTCGCGAACGCCGCGCGGGGTTGCCGATGCGTTCGTTGCGCGAATCATTCAGGCGGTCGGTGCCGCGCTATAGCAGGCGCTATAGACCATCGTGGTAGATGAACCGGTCAGGATTATACGGAGCATGTATTGTGTCAATCATTGAACCTCTCATCCAACAAGTCCTTATCATGTTATTGCTCATGGGAATGGGCTACGCTCTAAACCGCTTGGGCATATTGAGCGAGCAGGCTGCAATAGAATTCGGAAAGTTGCTCATCAACCTTGTGATTCCCGCAATCATTCTCAAATCATTTTGGATCGAGTATTCGTTTCAGAGGATGTATGAGTTGGGAATGACCTTAATGCTGTCGGCGGCGATGTTGTTGCTCGCTTGCGTTGTTGCCCGCCTGTTGTTCAGGGGCCGTCCCATCGACATTTTTGCTGCGGCATTCTCGAATGCTGGATTTGTGGGAATACCCCTTGTTGAAGCGGCGCTTGGAAAAGATGCCGTGTTTTTCATCACGTGCATGATCGCTCTTCTCAATGCCATGCAATGGACATACGGGCAGTATCTGCTGTCGGGGTCTAAAAAATGTATGAGTCCTAAAGCGATCCTGACAAGTCCAATGGTCATGGCTTTATTGGGCGGTTTCTTGATTTTTATCCTTCGTGTCCCAACGGTCCCTCTGGCACAGTCAGTGCTTTCGTATATCTCGGGGCTCAACACTCCGCTAGCAATGATGACTCTCGGTATCTATCTTGCTCAGTCTGATTTGATGGCGCTCCTGAGGGCGAAAAGCTTGTTTGCCGTCTCATCGGTCAGGCTGCTTGTCATTCCGATTCTTTCGCTCCTGTTCCTATGTCTCTTTCCATGTGATAGGTCAATTAAGATGGCGCTGCTGATTGCGGCTGCGACCCCCACCGGCGCGAATGTAGCTATCTTTGCCCAGCAGCATAATAAGGACTATCGATATGCATGTGGAACAGTCTGTGTTACCACCCTTCTGTCTATGTTCACTATGCCAGCGATAGTGTCCTTGTCTCAGCAAGTGTTCTAGGCGCTATGCCACGCACCTGCGGATGAACGCTTCGTGGCGGTCGATTATGGCCGGGGCCCAACAATCCGGACCGCCGTCGATCGTGCTGGCAACAGATGCCATCAACTCATCAAGGGGGCTTGCTATCATTGGTGCACTAGCTTGATGCTAAACTGAATTAATGATTGCGAGGTGGTTTACGTGATGTACCCGTATATGACATTCGAAGATGGTACCGAGGTCATTCATTCTGACCTGATCACAGATGGCGATATCGAAAAGGTCATCGTGCATTTTGAACGACCGACGGCAGAGGGTTTCGACTCCGCTCGTTGCGAGCTGCCTTCTTACAATTGGACCATGTGGGAGGGGCGTTTTACCGACGAGGAGAAGCGAGGTTTTGAGACTTTTCTGGGCAATAACGCCCATCTGCTGTATCGCTACGCCGCAAACGGAGGAGCTAAAGTTGCCTAGCCTTTTTCTTATTGGCGGCTATCGGGTCTTCTTTTGGTCCAATGAAGCGGGCGAGCCAATCCATGTCCATGTTTGCAAGGGGGCGCCTTCAGATAACTCGGCCAAAATCTGGCTGACTCGAAGAGGTGGCTGCATTGTCGCTAATAACAAAGCGAAGATCCCCCGGAGCACGCTTGATGACCTCTGTGAAATCATCGCCGCTCAGCATGAATTGATTTGCTCTAAATGGAAGGCATTTTTCCTTGTGGACGAGATCTCGTTCTACTGCTAAACGTCATCCCGGCTTCTCTTTTCCAATTTTAATCATGAGCTTGTCCCATCTGTGCTGATTGAACTTGACAGTACAATGGAGGCGGACTATATCGCCGCCGCTCGTTGCGGCTAACGGATGTGCTGGAGCTCGCATGAACGATTTTCTAAACGGTCAAGTTGAGAACGACGGTTTTTTGCGCGTGGCAGCGGCCTCGCCCAAGATTCGCGTGGCCGATGTCGAGGGCAATGCCGAGGTTGCGCTGGCGGCTGTTCGCGAGGCTACCGAGCGCGGCGTTCGCGCACTGGCGCTGCCCGAGCTTAACCTGACCGGCTATACCGCGGCCGATCTGTTCCATAACCGCACATTGCTGCATGCCTGCGAGGCTGCTCTGGTGCATATCCTCGATGAAACCCGCGAGCTGCCGATTGTCTTTACCGTCGGCCTTCCCGTTGCGGTGGCCGAAAACATCTACAACTGCGCGGCCGTGTGCTGTGCGGGCGAGCTTTTGGGCCTTACGGCTAAGAAGTATCTGCCCAACTATGGCGAGTTCTACGAGCGCCGCTGGTTTGCCCCGGCGCCTGCCGATCCCGTGTGGGTTGAATTTGCCGGTCAGGGTCCGGTGCCGCTTGGCTCGGGGCTTGTCTACCGCTGCTGTGATGAGGGCGCCGAGGACCTGGTGCTGGGCGTTGAGGTCTGTGAGGACCTGTGGGTGCCGGCGCCCCCTTCGACCGAGATGGCGCTTGCCGGTGCGACGGTGATTCTCAACCCGTCGGCCTCGGACGAGATTATCGGTAAGGCAGATTACCGCCGCAGCCTTATCTCTAACCAAAGCGCGCGCCTGTACTGTGCCTATGCCTACGCGGATGCGAGTGAGGGCGAGTCCACGACCGACATGGTCTTTGCGGGCGAGAACCTTATCTACGAAAACGGCTCCAAGCTCGCCGCCACCAAACTGCTTACATGTGATATGGCCATCGCCGACGTTGATCTTGACCGCCTGGTTGCCGAGCGCCGCCGTTCGACGACGTGGACGCGCGCGGACGATGCACCGGAGTCCACGACCGTTGATTTTTCGTTTGAGGGCGTGCTGACAGACGAACCTGTCCTGCGCGATGCACTCGGCATCGACCGTGTCTTCCCCCGCGCGCCCTTTGTGCCGGCCGACCACGGTGATCTGGCCGAGCGCTGCGAGACCATTCTCGACCTGCAGACCGCCGGCCTCAAGACCCGCCTGGCCCATACAGGCACCAAGGCTGCAGCCATCGGTCTTTCGGGCGGCCTGGACTCCACGCTGGCGCTGCTTGTGACCGTGCGTGCCTTCGATGCGCTGGGGCTGCCGCGCACGGGTATCACGGCGGTTTCCATGCCCGGCTTTGGCACGACGCATCGCACTAAGTCGAATGCCGAGTCGCTCGCTCGCGACCTAGGCGTGAGCTTCCGCGAAGTCTCGGTCCATGCAGCCGTGGAGCAGCATTTTAAGGACATCGAGCACGATCCGGCCGTGCAGGACGTGACTTACGAGAACAGTCAGGCCCGCGAGCGCACGCAGATTCTGATGGATCTGGCCAACCAGGCTGGCGGTTTTGTCATCGGCACGGGCGACCTGTCGGAGCTGGCGCTCGGCTGGGCTACCTATAACGGCGACCACATGAGCATGTACGCCGTCAACGCGAGCGTGCCCAAGACGCTTGTGCGCCATCTGGTGCGCTATGCGGCTGATGTCTTTGGCGGGCGTATTGCCGAGGTCTTGCTCGATATCCTCGATACGCCGGTGTCCCCCGAGCTTCTGCCGCCCACGGGCGACGGCGAGATTGCGCAGAAGACTGAGGACCTGGTGGGCCCGTACGAGCTGCACGACTACTTCCTCTACTACCTGCTGCGTTTTGGCTTTGAGCCGGGCAAGATCTACCGCATGGCGCTCAAGAGCTTCGAGGGCGTCTACGACGTCAAGACCGTCCACACGTGGTTGCGTACGTTCTACCGTCGCTTCTTTGCCCAGCAGTTTAAGCGCAGCTGCCTGCCCGATGGTCCCAAGGTTGGCTCGGTGACGCTCAGTCCGCGCGGCGATTGGCGCATGCCGAGCGACGCCAGCTCGCGTTTGTGGCTCGCACAGATCGATGCGCTCAATCCGGTGGACTAAGGTTGCCAAATTGAACCAAAACAGCGGTTGCAAGCGTTACACTTTTGCAATCTGATGGCCCGTATCGCGCGGCGCTCTTGTCGGAGCGCCGCGTTTTTCATATCGAAAGGTGGCACCATGCAGGCATCGCAGCGTCTCGACCGCTTTGGCGCGGAGGTCTTCGCCTCGCTTAACAACAAGCTTCTCGCGCTGAAGGCTCAAGGCAAGATCATTTACAACATGAGCGTGGGCACGCCCGACTTTAAGCCGTACGACCACGTGGTCGAGGCGCTCACGCAGGCAGCCCAAGATCCCGAGATGTGGAAGTATGCCCTGCGCGACCTGCCCGAACTCAAGCAAGCCGTGTGCGATTACTATGAGCGTCGCTTTGGCGTCTCCGGCATTACGCCGTCCATGGTGCAGTCGTGCAACGGCACGCAGGAGGGCGTGGGTCATTTGGGCCTGGCCCTGCTCGATCCGGGTGACACCATTCTGGTTCCCGATCCGTGCTACCCGGTCTTTGAAGCGGGTGCGAAGATTGCCGATGCCAAGCTCGAGTACTATCCGCTGGTTGCCGAGCATAATTACCTGCCCTATGTGGCGGGTATCGATCCCGAGGTGGCCGATCGTGCCAAGTACATGATCGTATCGCTGCCCGCCAACCCGGTGGGCTCGGTGGGCACGCCCGAGGTCTACGAGGAGATCATCGCCTTCGCCCGCGAGCACGACCTGCTCATTGTCCATGACAACGCATACTCCGACATCGTGTTCGACGGCGAGCCGGGCGGAAGCTTTTTGCAGTACCCTGGCGCGCTCGAGGTGGGCGTGGAGTTCTTCTCGCTCTCCAAGTCGTTTAACGTCACCGGTGCGCGTATCGGCTTTTTGGTCGGCCGCGAGGACGTGGTCTCTGCCTTTGCCAAGCTGCGCGGCCAGATCGACTTTGGTATGTTCTTCCCGATCCAGAAGGCTGCTATCGCCTGCCTGAACGGTCCGCGCGATGAGGTCGAGGCGCAGCGTCTGAAGTACCAGGAGCGCCGCGATGCCCTGTGCGACGGTCTCGAGGGCCTGGGCTGGGAGCGTCCCAACGCGCATGGCTCTATGTTTGTGTGGGCCAAGCTTCCCGGTGGTCGCACCGATTCCATGGCGTTTTGCGAGGAGCTCATGGAGAAGGCCGGCGTTGTGGTGACGCCGGGCGCGAGCTTTGGTCCTTCGGGCGAGGGACACGTGCGCATGGCGCTGGTCCTGCCGCCTGATCAGATTGCTTTGGCTGTCGAGGCCATTCGCGAGGCGGGCCTGTATTAGAAAAGTATTTCGGCTCGTCAATAGCTCGAAACCGATTTCGTGCAGTTCTTTTACGAATCCTGCAAACAATTTCGGTAAACGGTCGATTTTTTGCTGCGAATAGGAGCATAATCAAAGTCCCGATTGGATGTATTGGGATTACGGCAAGCCGCTCGGGTCGTTCCCGGGCGGCTTGTTTGTGGAGAGAGATGGGAGTTTCTAATGGTTAACGAGAAGAAGGTCGCTATTGTCGGCTGCGGTTTCGTCGGTTCGTCTTCGGCGTTCGCGTTGATGCAGAGCGGTCTGTTCTCCGAGATGGTCCTCATCGACGTGGACAAGAACCGCGCCGAGGGTGAGGCCCTGGATATCGCGCACGGCATGACGTTTGCCGAGCCGATGAAGATCTACGCCGGCGATTATTCCGATGTCGCCGACGCCGCCATGATCGTCGTCACCGCTGGCGCTGCCCAGAAGCCCGGTGAGACTCGCCTGGACCTGGTCAACAAGAACGTCAGCATCTTTAAGTCCATTATCCCCGAGATTAAGAAGTCCGGCTTCGACGGCATTCTGCTCATCGTCTCCAACCCGGTCGATGTTCTGACCTACGCCGCCATCAAGATGTCCGGCCTGCCCGAGGGCCACGTCATCGGTTCCGGTACCGTGCTCGACACCGGCCGTCTGCAGCAGATGCTTGGTGCCCATGTCGAGGTCGACCCGCGCGATGTCCAGGCCTATGTCATGGGTGAGCACGGCGATTCCGAGTTTGTCGCTTGGTCCAGCGCTCAGGTTGCCGGCGTTCCGCTGAACACCTTCTGCGAGCTTCACGGTCATCTGGAGCATGAGGCTGCCGAGAAGCGCATCGCCGAGGACGTCAAGAACTCCGCCTACACCATCATCGAGAAGAAGCACGCTACCTACTACGGCGTCGCCATGGCCGTTAAGCGCATTTGCACCGCCGTCATGCGTGACGAGCAGACCGTTCTGCCCGTCTCCTCGCTCATGGTGGGCGAGTATGGCCTGTCCGATCTTGCCATCTCCATGCCGACCGTCGTTGGCCGCGACGGCGTTGTCTGCCGCGTTCCCGTGCCGCTGAACGATGACGAGCAGCATGAGCTTACCGCCTCCGCCAAGGCCCTCAAGGACATCATCGACAGCGTCGACTTCTCCTGCTAAATAAGGCTCGTTTAGGCAGCAAGCTACAATAAAGGCGTCTGGGTCCACGTGGCCCGGGCGCCTTTTTGGTGCAAAGCAACCTGATCCCAACGCACCATCCCAATGCGCCATAGTTGATGGGAGAGCCATGTCGGATTCGCCTAATTTTTTGACCTATGCCCAGACGGCGTTTGATCCGTTTGAGGAACGGCCGTTCTGCGCGGTGGATAGCCTGGTCTTTGCATGGCTGTCATATCTGCGTTTGCCGGGGGATATGCCGGAGCTTACCGGCTGGCAGGGACTGGACGTGCGTGAGTTGCTGCGCGCCGAGTGCTACCAAGACATGATTGGCGACCTGTGGGATCCGGAGGGGAGCCGTTCCTTGTTGGAGGCTGTGGCAGCAAGCCCTCGCTACCGTGGCGTTCGTGTTTGCGGCTATCGTACCGTGAATGATGCCGAGACGACGGAGCAGTTTGCGGCTATGACGTTCCGATTTCCGGCGGGGTTTAGCTATCTTTCCTTCCGGGGGACCGACAGCACGATTGTGGGCTGGAAAGAGGACTTTAACATGGCGTTCCGGTGTCCTGTGCCGGCCCAGGAATCCGCGGCGCGTTATGTGGACGAGGCAGCGGATGCGATTGACGGGCCACTTTTGTGCGGAGGTCATTCCAAGGGTGGAAACCTTGCGGTGTACGGTGCGGCGATGTGCTCCGATGTCGCCCGTGAGCGAATCGAACGGGCGTATTCCCATGATGGTCCGGGCTTCGTCGAGGAGTTTCTGAACGGCAACGCCTTCGCTGATCTATCCAGTCGAATCGACAAGACGCTACCTCGGTCGTCGATTTTTGGCATGATGTTCGAGACACAGGAGGACTATGCCATCGTTGAGAGCACCGAGTTCAGCCTGCTGCAGCACAATCCCTTTAGCTGGGTGGTTGATGGTCGCGACTTCGTGTACTGTGAGCGTCTGTCCGCCGGCGCGCGCTACGTCGACGGTTCCATTCGCGAGATGCTGCTTGCGGTGACACCTAACGAGCGCGAGCGTTTTGTAGATGCATTGTTCTCCGTGTTTGAGGCCACGGGTGCGGTGCGGTTTGCGGATATCGCTGGGAATCTACGCGAGAACCTGCCTGTGATGCTTCAGGCTGCACAAGGCTTCGACAAGGATACGCGACGCTTTGTCTCGCAGACCATCGTGGCAATCCTTAAATGCGCGCTGCTGCCCAAACGGCCCCAGATCGATATGCCTGCCGCCGGTAAGAGCCTGGCAGAACAGCTCGATGCATGGCAGTCCGAGCTCCTGCGCTAGCCATTGGTGCAAAGCAACCTGTCCCCGATGCACCAATCTTCGATGCGCCTGGGGCGGGCTCGACCGCTATACTGGTTCGTGCTTAATTCGATCTAGAACGGAATGCCGTATATGAAAATCAATCACGCGATTCTGCATATCCTGGACTTTGACTCTGCCGTCAACGTCATGAGCCAGCGAGAGCTCGATATCGAGAGCCGCACCGTGCGCAACTTTGTGACCACACATTTGCGCCGTGCCCGTACATCGGCCGATAACAAGCGCGCCACGTTTGCCGAGAACTCCGCATTCGGCGGCGAGCTCAAGGGCTATTTCTTTGGCGAGCGCGAGTTCGTGGACCTGTCGCAGCAGATTGCGGAGTTTATCTCCTCCGAGCTTACCAAAGCCGAGAAAGCCGAATCTACCGATGTGCTCGTGGCCGATTTTGACGACGATGAGGATGCCCGCTGGTTTGCCGTGATGCTGCTGGGCTCCAAGCAGGCCTTTATGCACGAGGTGGGCCGCGAGGAGGGCGAGGTACGCAACGACATCGCGCGCCACTACGCTATTCTGCCAAACCCCTCGCAAAAGGTGCCGAGCTATGCCATCGTGCGCGCGAGCACCATGGAGATCGGCTACGTGGACAAGAAGCGCAAGATTGCCGGCGAGGACCGTATGCTTATCCCAGATGGCCTGCTTCAGTGCGACACGGGCGTATCGGGCAAGGAGGTCATCGACACCGTGACGCGTGTGGTCGAGGAAGTCGCCGAGGAGCACGGTGCCAATACGGCCGTAGCGCTCGCCAAGGTTAAGGCTGCCGTTGCCGAGAAGGTTGAGGATGACGAAGAGCTGCCGCCTTGGGATATCGTCGATGAGGTCTTTGAGGACGAGCCGGTCATCAAGGAAAGCGTGCGCGCGGCACTGACCGAGGAGAAGGTGCCCGAGCGTGTGCCCGTGGAACGCAAGCAAGTCGAGCGCGCGGCGGTGCGCAATCACAAGATTCGTACCGACACGGGCATCGAGATCAGCTTCCCGGCCGAGATGGGTTCGAACTCCGAGTACATCGAGTTCGTCAACGAACCCAACGGCCTCATCTCCATCGAGCTCAAGAATATCGGCAGCATCGAGAATCGATAAACTGCGCTTGGACGTTGAAAAAAACAAAGGCCGAAGCCTCGGATGAGGGCTTCGGCCTTTTTACTTGGGGCTTAATTACGCTACTGGTTGAGCATAAGTCAGCGAAAACGCCCCAGAGCGAGCAAGGTGACGTGAAAGAGGAGAGCATTGACCTTTTGGTCATGCCCGACGATTGAACGTCAGATTGCCGCTTAGGGGCGTTTGCAGCGTCGAGCCGTTA
>CABPCW010000002.1 GCA_902406155.1 uncultured Collinsella sp. | reverse complement strand
CCCTACAGGGAATAGCCCCGACGGTTGACAAAACTATAGGAACACCCAATGACTAGTCTGAAGGAGTGTCCCCAGCTGCCGGCAGAAAAGGAACGTCCCTAAGTGCCGACTGGATGCATTAGGAGTATCATCGTCTGCGCAAATAAGCACGAATGAGCATGTTAGAGATTGAGAGCGTATGACTGAAACCGCGTCCAAGCACATTGACATGACCACCGGCTCGCTGTGGCGCAATATTCCCCTGTTCGCCTTTCCCGTCGCCGCCACGAGCATCCTTGAGCAGCTGTCGAACCTCATCGCCACGGTCATCATCGGTAACTTCTCGGGCGACCAGGGAACCCTCGCCATGGCGGCGGTCGGCTCCAATGTTCCGCTTACCAGTCTTATGATCAACCTGTTTATTGGGCTGTCGCTTGGCTCCAACGTGGTCATCGCCAACGCCATCGGCCGCAACGATCAGAACATGGTCAAGCGCGCCGTCCATACCTCGATTCTGATGGCACTCGTGGGCTTTGTCGTCATCGCGCTGGGCGAGATCTTTGCCGAACCCATGCTCGCCGCGCTCAACGTCCCTGACGAAACCATGCCGCTCGCATCGCTCTACCTGCGCGTCTTTTTGCTCAGCATGCCCTCGATCTTGCTCTACAACTTTGAGGCCGCAATCTTCCGCTCCGTCGGCATCACCCGCATGCCGCTGCAGGCGCTTGCCGTGTCCACCGTCCTCAACATTGGCCTGGACCTCATCTTTGTCCCCGTGCTCCACTGGGGCGTCGCGGGTGTCGCCATCGCCACCGCCATCGCCTATACCGTCAGCGCAGTCACGCTCTTTATCCGTCTGCTCAAGACCGATTCCGTCGTCCGCGTCACCCTGCGCGATCTGGCTATCGACCCCGTCGCCCTCAAGCGCATCGTTAAGATCGGCCTGCCCGCCGGCATCCAAAGCGCCGTCTTTGCCGTCGCTAACATCATCATCCAGTCCGCCATCAACAGCTTGGGCACCGAGGTCATGGCGGCATCCAGCGCTGCCATGAGCCTGGAGTATGTGTGCTACAACCTGCTCAACAGCTTTAGCCAGGCTTGCACCACCTTTGTGGGACAAAACCACGGTGCCCGCCAGATCGACCGCTGCACCAAAACGCTCAAGGTCTGCCTGGTCGAAGGCGGTATCGTCGCACTCACCACCATCGTCATCATCGTCGGTCTGGGGCGCGAGATCCTGGCGCTCTTTAACAGCGATCCCAACATCGTCTCGATCGGCTATATCCGCGTGTGCTCGATCTTCCCTGCCTACGCCTTTAGCATGTTCTACGAAAACATGTCCGGCTACCTGCGCGGCTTTGGCATCTCGCTCATGCCCGCCCTCATCACCATGATCTGCGTCTGCGGTATTCGCTTCTATTGGGTATTCTGCGTGTTCCCGCACTTCCGCACCTTTGCGAACATCATGATGGTCTACCCCATCAGCCTGGGCACCACGGCGTTCTTTATGGTCGTGGCGGTACTACTCTGCCACCCGGCACGCACCTATCGCGCCGCCCAAGCCAAAGCGACAGCCCGCTAAACACCGCACTCAACGCCATGCCAGTCATTAATTGACAATATGCGAGCTCATATAGTCGATAAAGTGCCTCGTGGCGATAGGCATGGTGTCCCAGCTGCGCCAGGCTGCCACTACGTCACGCGAGGGAGCGTGCACGATGGGACGCACGCGAATATCGGCCCTCATGCCCTCGACGGTACGGCGATACAGCATACTCACGCCTAGGCCCTCCTCCACCATCGCCATGATGGTGTAGTCATCGGTCACCTCGCTCGTCACGTGCGGCGACAGCCCATGCGCCGCGAATGCATCGAGCACCAGGCTCTGTTCGCCCTCATCCAGCAGCACAAACGGCTCGGACGCCAGGTCGGCGAGCGTCACTTTTTCCTTTGCCGTCAGCGGATGCGCGGCCGGCAACAGCGCCACCAACTCGTCGTGATAGACCACGCGCTTCTCGAGCCCGGCGGTAAATCCGCGCGCCGTAAAGCAAAAGTCAACCACGCCATCGTGCACCCACTGGGCGTTGCGCGTGTAATCGCCCTGCTTGAGGGTAAAGTGCACGCCCGGATGCAGAGCCCCAAAGTCGCGAATCACGCGCGGCAATACGGTGCGGCTCACGTTAGTAAACGTCGCGATTCGAATATCAGTCGAGGAGAGTCCCAGCAACTCCTGACGCTTGCCCTCAAGCTCGGCCTCGGCAGTTACAATCTGGCGCAGATACGGCAGGTACTGCTTGCCGTCGCGCGTAAGCGAAACGCCCTGCTTACCGCGCTCGATAATCGTGGTACCCAGCTCGCGCTCGAGCGCCTTGACGGCCTGGCTCACCGCGCTTTGTGTATAGCCCAGCTCATCGGCTGCACCCTTAAGACTGCCGCGATCGACCACCATACAAACAATCTGATACCGCGATGCCATCGTGCCTCCACATCAATGCAGCCGTAAAACGTTTTGCCAGCGCTTTTTCTAGCAACATTAGTATTTCTTAATCATACTGAAGATACATTCGCTTTACTACATCCACATCTGGGAGCAGAATCCTTTTTGCGAAACCGTTCTGTAACAAAAGGAGTCCCATGGATCGCAAAAAAGCAATCGCGCTCTCATTTTCCGTTCCCGTCGCATGGGGCTTTTCGTACCCCCTCATGAAGATCGGCATGGATAGCATGAACGCCACGAGCATCGTTGCGCTGCGCTGCATCATCGCCTTTGTGGCCTGTCTGCTGCTCTTCCACAAGCACGCGCTGCGTATCAACCGTGACGTGATGGTTCGCTCCGCCATCATCGGCGCCATCATGGCAACCGAGCTCACCTGTATGTGCCTGGGTTCCAGCCTCACCTCCGCCTCAACCGCCGGCTTTTTGCAGAGCCTGACGGTCGTAATCGTGCCGTTTGCCAACGCCGCCCTGCTGCGCCGCGCCCCCGAGCGCAAAGTTCTCGTCGGCACCGCCATCGTCACCTGTGGCATGCTGCTGCTCTCGGGCGCCGACTTCACCAGCCTGAACCCGGGCGCACTCATCATGTTGCTCTCGGCCTTTGTCTATGCCGGCCACATCATTGTGGCGAAGCGCTTTGTCGAAGATGTCGACCCGCTGGCTCTGGGCGTTTGGCAGCTGGGCTTTGGCGGCCTGTTCTCGGGCATCGCCGCATTCGTCTTTGGCGGTTTCACGCTTCCCGGCACGCCGGGCGAGGTCGTAGTCGTCGTTGCCCTCGCACTCATCTGCTCTGCCTATGGCTTTATCACCCAGACGCTCGTGCAGCCCCACGTGCCCGCCGAGACCACCGGCTTCGCTTTCTCACTCGAACCGGTCTGCTCTGCCGTCTTCTCGTTCTTCCTGGTCGGCGAGGTCCTGAGCCCCATCGCCTTCTTTGGCGCCGCCCTCATCCTCACCGGCGTCATGGTGGCAACCGTCGAGCTTCCGCGCCTCCGTGAACATGGACAGGCCCGTATGGCAGGAGCGCCCGAGCGCGTCTCGTAGTCCCCACTCCTTATGCAGCCGCGGCATAAAGGTTTCCGGTGTGCCTTTACAATAGATGCCAACAGAGCATCTGCCATAAAGGAGCCCCATGGACACCGCGACCCGCAACCGCAACATAGCAACTTGGTTGGGCGATGCGCCGCAGCCGGTACGTGACACTACGAACCAGCTGCTCGAGCGCATCGCCCTTTTGCGTGCCGAGCAAACCATCTACCCGGCACAAGACGACATCCTCAATGCCCTCGTCTACACGCCGGCAGACCAAGCCAGAGTTGTCATCTTGGGTCAAGACCCCTATCACGGACCCAACCAGGCCATGGGGCTTTCGTTCTCGGTCCCCGCGACGCAAACCAAGCTGCCGCCGAGCCTGCGCAACATCTATAAGGAGCTCAATGCCGACCTGGGCTGCCCCGTTCCCGCCACGGGAGATCTAACGCCATGGGCACAGCAGGGCGTATTGCTCCTCAACACTACGCTCACCGTGCGCGAGCATGCCGCGAACTCGCACGCCAAGCTGGGCTGGAGCGCGCTCACCGACTACGTTATCGAACGCTGCTGTCAGCTGCCCCAGCCGGTAGTCTTTTTGGCATGGGGCCGCTTTGCCCAGCAGATGGTTGAGGGCAAGCTCGCCGCGACCGGCGCGGGCAAGGCAAGCGGCAAGTTCTGCCTTGCCTCCACGCACCCCTCGCCGCTTTCGGCCAACCGTGCCACGGCAGAACTCCCCGCTTTTATGGGGTCGCGTCCCTTCTCGGCAGCCAATGAATTGCTCGAGCAAAACGGCAGCAGCCCCATCGACTGGGGCTGCCTCGCTTCATAACCTGCCTAGCCGGCGATCCAATATTGCGGATACTTATTGATATCAATGGGGTCGCCGAGCTCGCCGATATCGCTTATGGCCTCCATGCCCATCAGCGAGCGCAAGCGATTCTCGCACTCCATGATGGGCTCATTTACGGCCTTATTGAGCACATCGAACGTCGGCGACTCAAACGTATCCATGTTGACGTTGCCGAACCACTTGCTCTCAACGTAGTCGGCCTCCTCGTCGTCTGTGGCAACCCCCACCATCTGACGAGACCACGTCTTGAGCAGCGGCTCGCGATCGGCCTCGGCAATATTGAGCGCCACGTTGCCGCCAAACGAGAACGGCATGCTCTCCATCCCGCCCAGCAACTCCGGCAGCAGACAGCCAGTAGGCAGCGTCACCGTCACGCCGCTGCAGCCCGCAAACGCACCGCTCTGGATGCCGACCACCTTATCGCACAGCCCAATCTCGATGAGGTTCGAGCAGTGCGAGAAGGCATTCGAGTCGATTACGGTCGGTCCCGTCAACACACTCGCTAAATCGGCACGCTCGATATCGGACGGCGCCGAGACCAGCGTGGCGGTACCGTCACCGCTGTCCTCGATCTTCCATTCATCGCTCTCGAACGCATCGCCGTCCGCCTGGATAACCGTAGAAGCCTCGACCAACGGCAGCCCCATCATGGTTCGCAGGCGATTCTCGGGCTCCAATAGGTTCTGAGCCATCTGCGCCCTAACCGCATCGGCCGTCGGCTCCGGACCCTCCCCCATGAACCAATCGGAAAGCATGCCAAATTCCACAACGCCATAATACGTGTCGTAGTCGTCGTAGCCAATGAGTCCGTAGACCCATGCATTGAGGTAGTCCTGCTCCATGCCGCTGGGCAACGACAGGTGAATGCGGCTGGCCTCTTCTTGGGCATCGGTTGCGCCGT
The DNA here is from genome assembly GCA_902406155.1 of uncultured Collinsella sp. GTDB lineage: Bacteria > Actinomycetota > Coriobacteriia > Coriobacteriales > Coriobacteriaceae > Collinsella. The sequence goes on along the minus strand of CABPCW010000002.1, from coordinate 52,422 downwards.
CCAAGAAGAAACCCACACCCGGCGATGGATAACCCAGCGTCGCGATACCGGTACCGACGGTCAAGTTCGTAAAGGCGGCATCATTGCCAAACACCGATGACGCCAGGTAGTTTCGAGAGCCCGCACCCGTAGCTGCGTCGTAGTCGCCATTGGTATCCGCCACAAACGATGCACTCGCGAGCCTCGGGCAGTCCATGAATGCCTGGTCGCTGATTTCGATCGTTGCCGCGTGCACAGACGCCGAGACAAGATTCGTACAGCCTTCGAACGCCGACACGCCGACGTAGATATCGTTATCGGGAAGATCGATGTTCAGGTCGCCGGCGATGCCGGAATTCCTGAAGGCATAGCGATCGATATATGCCAGATTGGGAGCCGAAGCCCAATCGACATCCCACGCGCCTCCGGTCCCCTCAAAGGCACCAGGCAGGTCCTTGGCGCCAGACAAGGAATAGCCGCCAAAGATCTCAATCGTACTCGGCAGCAGCTCAATCGTACCGTTGAGCATCGAGGGCGCACCGAGCAGGATGCTTGGCTTGCCTTCCTCGTCGCCATCGTAATAGCCGTAGAGAAGGGGCGCGTCGTCGCTTTGGGCATCGCAAGCAAAATCGTAAATGCCGTCGACAGTGACAAAGCGGCTGTCGTAGCCCTGCAGCTCGCCATCGGGCGCATACCAGGTGCAGCCGGCCGGATTGGGATTCTCGGTCGTGGCAAAGACAGCCTTTTTAGCACGCGACGCCACAAAGCCCAGGCCCGTGCAGCCCTTAAAGACATCGGCACCCACCTCAATGCTATCGGGCGTGCCGATAAACACACCTTGAAGGTTTTGGCAGTTCTCAAACGCGTTACGGCCGATGGCACTCGTCTTCTCGCCCAGATTGACAAACCTGAGCTCCGCATCGCCCGAGAAAGCATACGGTGCGATGGAATCTACTTGGAGCTGCTTGCCGCCATCCGCAAGCAAGGTGCCGTCAAAGGTCGCGGACAGGTTGCCATCCTCATCGCCTGCAGCGGACAGCAAAATCGTCTTGTCGGCGTTGGCGTAATACAAGTATCCGTCTTGAGACAGGCTCATCTTAATCACGCGCGCATCGGGTGCACCGGCGGCAGCCTTGCGCTGTTCGACATACGCGACCTGCTCATCGGTTGCGCACACGATGGTCCGCACGGAACCGCCCTCAAGACTGCCGTCCTCGAGCGTCACCTTATCGTCAAACCACGGCATGAGTACCAGCGTGTCCACCGAAGTGTTGCCCGCAAAGGCACCCTTCTTGATGGTGTTGGAAATCTGCACCAGGGCAATATTGGAACCCGTATCGAGCACATAGCACAGGTCGCTTTCGAGCTGCGAATTAATGTTGTACACCAGCCCCTGTGAGTACGTGAGCTGGACACTGGGGTTGGTCGCGGGCGACACGTATACGCCGTAGGCATTCTCTAGTTCGTCCGCGTGCTCGGTAATAAAATCGAGCAGCGCGGCATCGTCGACGACCAGGGTGCAGTCCTGCAGATTGCTCACGTCAATCTGGGGCAACTCGCCCTCTTTGGACGCGTGCAGAACAATACGATCGAGCTTATTGCGATCGGGAATGACGACATGGGCAATATCGGCGGGAACATCGAGCTCGCGCGTATGGTAGGGAACGCCCAGATACTCCTTGCCATCGCGAGAGGTCAAGATACCCTCATCCGTTGCGGCATAGACGGGGTTATCCGACGCGACGCGGTAGACATCGAGCACTTGAAAGCCCGCATTGACGTTGACGTAGTACACCGAGGACGGTAGCTCTAGATTGTTGATCTGCCACGTAAAGACTTCACGCTGACGACTGTCGGTATAGGCGTCGACCGCCTGCACACCCTGCGGAACGCTGAGCGTCTCGCCCCCGCCATCGACCGACACGACCGACTCATCCACATCGACAAGCGTCTGCAGGCGTGAGTTATTGAGGCTGGTAGGGTCGTCGTCAAAGCGATAGTCCTCGTCGAGAGCATAACCCTGAAAACGCACCTTGTAGGCGGGGTCGATGGACACGATGTCGCCGGGAACCACCACATGGCGACCGGGTGTCAGCGTGTAGAAATACGGGACGGCCGCCTCGTTCTCGCGCCACCCCAGCAACAAGGCATTGAGGTAGCCCCCCGAATCGACATGGCCCGCCTGCTTCATAAAGGCTTCTTGTGTGTTGACACCCAGCAGGTTCTCCTTGGAGCTCAGCGTGCTCCAAATCACGCTTCGCTGGCCCATCGAATCGGGCTGGCCGACCACAAACAGGCGCGACCGCGCCGGTTGGATGGTAACGTTACGCGTCGTCCACGCCGTATCCTGCGACAAGCGCAGCGAGACGCTTACCGTGAGCGGCTGGCTCGAGCACAGCGCCGGATTCTGCTCGCCCGCGGCATTGGTCCACGAGTCGATGCGGAGATACGGAAACGAGGCGAACTCGTCCTTGGTGCAGGCAAGATAGTAGAGGCCTTTGTCGTCACTCCAGTGGACATCCATGGCGCAGAACAGCGTCCAGGCGTCGAGCATCTGCCCATCGTAGATTGCATCCTCCATGGGTGAAATCTGCACCTCATGGGGATCGATCAATCCATTTGCACCGTTAAACTGCGTAAAGAACGTTGTGTCTCCCATGGGGGCACCCTTTTGGGGCGCGGGGTCCGCAAGAAGATACTTGTAGGAATTGGCCGTCGAGGTGGCCGAGCCGCCACTACCGCCGTTACCGCCCGAACCGTTTCCACCCGCACCGCCGCCGGCATTGCCGCCAGACGCTCCACCCCCATTAATGACGGGGACGTTCTGTCCCGCGCCCGAGCCGCCAGCGCCGCCCGCGCCGCTGCCCGAACCACCCGCAACTCCTACGCCCGTTCCATCGGCGCTGCCGGTAACGTTGTAGGCGGTCGTGCCGCTTTGCCCCGTCAGATTTACCTGTCCCTGCGCATTATCGAGCCGCGCCTGCTGCTCACGTGCGCTCGTGTCCCGGCTGTCGCTATCCTCGTCATGACGATTTGCCTCGGCATCCGTCGAGAGCGGACTGATCCGATACGCCTCGCCGGACTCCGCGTCACCGTGACTGTATGCAGCGATATACCCCGAAGGATCGAAGCTCAGATTACTCTGAGCCAACTCAAAGGCGACCGCGCCAAATACGCCGACCGCAGCAACCGAAACCGCCGCTGCCACAACGCGCGTTGCAGCCAAAGGCTTGGCGCGATACATATTTTTAGCGGCATGCTGAACGCGCGCGGACGCATTCCGCGGGCCTTTTAATTTGGCCGACGCCGCGTTCTTGTGCGAAGCCATATGTTGAGGATATTTAGAAAACACGTAGACCTACTCCCTCTACAACGCGTGCAGCATGTAGCGGCGGAAGCGTTCAATAACAGTTTGCGGAACCGGCATGCTCCGATGCAGGCGTTCGGTAAAACGACGGAGCGTGCGCAACTCGTTTGGCTTAAGCTGGCGCCCACCAAACGCATAGGCTTGATGGAGTTGAATCGCTCGGCGGTATTCCCACGGGTCGATCTGGGGGAACACCGCGGCAAAGGTGTCCAGGCAATCGAGCGGCTTGGTCTCGTCAAAGGCGTCGAGACCGCTTTGGTTCATCACAAGGGCAAGATAGCCGTAGAGCGCCGGCACGCATATATCCTGCTCATCGCTCTCGATAGCCCGCGTGCGCCGAGCGCGCAAGACAAACCTGCGAACAAACAGAGCGAGCAGGGCGGCGATCGCCGTGCCGATCAAACTGACCCCAACTTTGGCCACAACGGGGATGTTATACATTACCGGCACATCCTCGCGATGCTTATCCTCGGCCTGTCCTGCAACCGAGCCCGCATCGAGCGTCTTATCGTTGGCGCCGTTGCTCCATGCCTCGCCCACATCGATAATCTTATCGGCATCGAGCGTCTGGCTATAGTATCCAGGGGTGACCTCCACGGGCGTCCATCCCTGACCGTCAAGGTAGATCTCGGTCCACGCGTGCGCATCGGCAGCCGTCAAGTTGAGCGCCACGCCTGCCCCAACAGCAGCGGCCAGCTGATCATCTGCTGCCCGATAGCCCTCGACATAGCGCGCGGGAATTCCCTGAGATCGAAACGCGAGCGTCGCCGCCGTGGCAAAGTAGGCAGAGTTGCCCTCGTGCGCCGTGCCCAAGAACCACGCGACAAACGACGTCGCCCCCGTATAGGTTGGCGGGTTATCCGTCTGCCCCGCAAGCGAAGCCAACATCGTGCGCACGCGACTGATCACGGCTGTATCCGAAACATTCGCCCCAGCATCCCAGCTGTCGCTCGAGAACAGGTATGTATTAACGGCATCCCGCTCCTCTTCGGGAACGTCCAGGTACTTATCGCGAACGAAAGCGGCGTATACCCGCTCGCTTTTTGCATAGTCGCTCTTGGAGGACGCCAGCCAGCTCGAATCTGCAATGACGTCATCTGATGGCACGTTATCGACGGTCACACTGTATGTTTTGGACGGCAAAAGGTCCATGCTTAGCATCGTCGAGCCCGTCAACATTGCGTCGGCACCGCTCAGCGAGCGCAGCGTATAGGGAGCATAGGTGTATCTGCGGTTGGCGCCCGAGGCATTGACTGAAATCTCAACCGCCTCGACAGGCTCGCCGCCCTCACGCTCGGTCTCGGTATCAAACGCGGCGCGTTGCTCGGCTACCGTCAAACCGTTCTGACGCAGCCATTCACGCATGCCGGACCATTCGCCCTCGTAGGACATCCAGTCGCCGCGCCCCCAAGACATGCCATCAAACGTCGTGCCCACAAAACCCTTCATGAGCAGGTCGTCGCCGAGCGTCTTGCTGGCGGCAAGCGACAGCGTCGTGGACTCGCCTTCGTTCATGTCCGCCGCTTGCGAAAGGTCGCCCTCGGGCAGCGAATCGTCCCCAAATCGAACGCCCTGGACTGCTCTGACGGCAGACGCCGACAGGGCGGACAACGCGGGAAGAGGTTGTACAAGGGCAACGGTCAGTGCAAAGAGAACGCCGCATGCAACGCACAGGCCGCCAAGACCAAATAGAACCTGGGGCAAACCTACCGTAGAGCCCCGCAACTCGTCAGCACGGCACTGGACAAGCCAGCCCGCAACGCCCAGCGTCATAGACATCGCAGAATCACCAAGCTGCAGCGCCATGGAAGCCGAGCCGCAGATAACGATGATTAAGAGCGTGGGCCACGAAACGCTCAAGTTGGCAAAAAGCCAGGCGAGTGAGCCGGCAAACATGCCGGCGAGCACCGCCAGCGACACGGCTTCACACAGCAGACCGGCGTCTGCCACCAATGGAATATACAGTTCACAGATCGAGTTGACGCGAGCGATAACGGTATTGACGCACGCATAGAAGCCCCAGCGTGCCGAAGGAATCAAGAGCGCGCATAAAAGCGCTACGGACGCCGCAGCCAAGGCAATCCAGAGGGGAGCCTTTTTCGAAGCCATCAAAACGCCCAAAGCGCCCAGCGCAACGGCCACGCCAACGGCAACGGCCAGCATTATCCCCATGTACGTTGCACTCAGGCACCGAGCAATTGTGCAGCAGAAGCCCGCAGACAATAAAACCGCGGGAGCCACCGACAGGAACATAGCAACAACGCGACCATTCGAAGCGATGCGCTCCGTCGAGGTAAGAGTCACAAAGTTCATCTTAGAGCTCCAGACTCTTGACACGGGCCGAATCACTCGATACCGGGCAATGCGTGATGATGTAGTTGGCTCCGTGCTCGATGCTATACGACTCGACCGAATCCGACACATGGAGTACCGATAGATCGGTCAGACGGCCTATCTCGATATAGGCCTGTTCATCGACGCCCACCGTTACCAGCACCGTTTTGCCAATGCCCTTTGCTGCCACGAGCTTGGCATAGTGCTCGTGCGATGTTGGATAGGCAGGGCCAAGCGGCGTTGCCGTCAAAGCATCAAGCATCCTATTGAACCCACGTCGGTCATCAACGGGATAGACAGCCAAAGAGCCTTCGGGGGCAGCCACGACCACATGATGGTATCCCTGACGTATAAGCGCCAGCGATATCGATGCGGTAAAACCCAGCACCGCAGAAAGAACCTCAGCGTGGCTTGCGTGCTCAAAGTCGCACGCAAACGCACCAAACAAGATGGCAATAGCGTGGTCTTGTGGGCGCGAAGCCTCGCGCACCAGCATGTCGTCAAAACGCGTCGACAGCTTCCAGTGAATCGACTTAACGGCATCACCCTCGTGATAGGGCCTTATGTCAAAGACCTCGGAGGCATCTTGGCCGCTTCGATGGGGATCGTAGCTCGTGCCCTCAAGACCGGCAGAAGCACTTTGGTTAGGAACAACCTGGATGTCGAGCACCTCGGGATAGACCGTAAACAACCCATGAAAGTCTGCATTCTCGAGAGCAAGCGACGTAAAGCCCATCTCGTCGACCAGGCGCGCGGTGTCAAGGGTAATCGTGTGCGCACCGCAGACGGTCGAATCGAGCTCCAGCTCAAACAAAGCGGGCCTGCCCGTCGCGGGGGCAAGACTTACGGGATAGACTGTCCGCGCTCCCGTCAGCTGGTTATAAACCGAAAACGACAGCTCCATACGACCGCGAAACATAAGCGGGCGATCCAGTGTGATGCGCAATACAAGAGGCGCGTTTACAACACACGACCGGGGAAGCTCAAAGCTAAGCTTGAGCAGGGCAACGCTCGAACGGCACGCCGCCACCGTAATCACGGGCATGGCGATCAACGCCGCGGCAGCAGCGAGCGCGACCGCATTGGCGGTAAACACAAACGTGGCGAGCAGGAGCGCGACGGACACGATATAGGTAATCTTGTTGGCAATCATGGGCGTAACGTAGGACGCAAAAGGTAAACGATCCGCTACGAGCGGCCGCGAACCTGACCCATAGACGGGGCGGGAACGGCGGCGAGGATGCGGTCGAGGACGTCGGCAGCGCCAATCGATTCAATACGCGCCTGGGGGCGTAAAACGAGACGGTGGGCGCAAACAGCCTTAAACACCTCACGCACATCCTCGGGCACCACATAATCGCGCTCGCGAATCAAAGCGCAGGCGCGCGCCATGCGGGTGAGCGCGATAATGCCGCGGGGGCTCACACCCAGCTCAACGAGGCTGTCATTACGGGTCTCCTCGCACAGGCGGACGATATAATCCAGCACCGTGTCGGCAACCTGTACATTGCCCAGGTAGTTTTGGATATCGAGCAGATCATCGCAGGCAACCATGGGCTTAATGTCGTCGAGCGGGTTGACATAGCGACGGGCCTTGAGGATATCGATCTGGTCCTGGCGCGACGGATAGCCAACGGATAGACGAACCATAAAGCGATCGAGCTGGCTATCGGGCAGCGGTTGCGTGCCCGCCGAGCCCACCGGGTTCTCGGTTGCGATACACACAAAGGGACGCGGGACCTGATGCGTCTGCCCGTCGATAGTCACCGCGCGCTCTTCCATAACCTCGAGCAGGGCCGACTGCGTCTTAGCGCTGGTACGGTTAATCTCGTCGCCCAGCAGCATGTTGCAGTTGACGGCGCCCCACACAAAGCGAAACGTACCGGAGTCGCGGTCGAACATCGTAAAGCCCGTAATGTCCGAGGGCAGCGTATCGGGCGTAAATTGCACACGCTTAAAGTCCAGACCCAGCGCGCGCGAAAGCGCCAGGGCCAGCGTCGTCTTGCCGGTACCGGGCACATCCTCTAACAGGATATGACCGCCAGCGTAGATAGCCATGAGGGCCTTCTCAATCACATCGTGCTTGCCCAGCAGGGCGCGGCTCACTTCGTTGATGATGCTGCTTGACTGTTCGACGATCACGGTTACTCATTTCCTCGGTAAGCTGCCTCGGCCGTCGCGGCCGCCAGCTGTGCTTTCAAAACGTTCAGATCAATGGGCTTGCCCACATGTCCGTTCATGCCCACGCTGCGCGAGCGCTCAACGTCCTCGGTGTAGTCATTGGCGGAAAGCGCAATGATGGGAATGGCGGCGGCGTCATCACGATTAAGCCCTCGAATCCGCTCTGCCGCTTCCCAGCCGTTAAGCACGGGCATCTGAATATCCATAAGGATCGCATCGTACGTACCCGCGGGCATGCTCCGGAATCGCTCAACGACCGCTTGGCCGTTCTCGGCACGCTCGACCGCCGCGCCTCGTCTTGCCAGCAGCTCAATCACGATCATGGCATTGATTTCGTTATCCTCGGCCAACAGGAATCGCTTGCCCTCAAACTGGTAGGTAAACGACGAACCAAGGGAATCGGGAGCCGTCTCGAGCGTCTGCTCCTTACGTTTAAGGTCCTCGATCTGCTCCGACGTGGCCAGTCGCAGCGGAATGTAGGCCGAAAACGTTGAGCCGCGACCGGGCTCGGTATCGACGACGATCTCGCCGTCCATCAGGTCGACGAGCGCGCTCGTAATGGCCATGCCCAGACCCGTTCCGCCGTAGCGGCGAGCGATAGTGCGGTCTTCCTGCTCAAACGGTTTAAAGATTTTGCTGACGTAGCGCGGATCCATACCCTTGCCTGTGTCGCGCACGCGCAGCATATAGCTCACGCCGCCGTCTGCCCGGTACATCTCGCGCAGGGTTACGGTAACACTGCCGCCCTGCTCGGTAAACTTGACCGCGTTGGAGATAAAGTTGATGACGATCTGCGACAGGCGCATGCGGTCGCCCACGACAAAAACGTTTTCGCAGTCCTCCAGATTGACCGAGTACGTAAGCCCTTTGTCGGCTGCCTGCGAGCTAAACATGCGCTCGATCTCGTCGGCAAACAGACGCATATCAAACGGCGCATCGTCAAGGCGCACGCGCCCGCTGTTGAGGCGGCTCATGTCGAGCATGTCGTTGATAAGCGAAAGCAGGTAGGCCGAAAGCTGCGAGGCACGAGACAAGTCATCCATCAGGCGAGACTCATCCGCATGATGCTCGCGGGCAAGTGAAATCATGCCCTCGATGCCATTGAGCGGCGTGCGGATCTCGTGGCTCATCTGGTTCATATAGTCTGTACGCGCGTTGGCGGTCTCGACGGCGCGATCGCGCTCGGACTCCGCTTTGGCGATACGCTCGTTTTCGGTCGTCACATCGACTGCAGAAACCAGGTACTGCGTGCCGTCTTGAATGAGCGCAATCGTAAACCTAATGCTGAGCTGCGATTTTTCTCCATGGGGCGCATGGTAGGAGCACAGGAGATTCAGCGGAGTCGCGTGGTCCCAATCCCTCACCTGTCGCTGTATGCGAACACGGTCGCTATCGGGAATAAAGCGGTACAGCGTCTCGATGTCGTCGCTAATACGATCGGGCGATACACCAAAGATGCGTTCAAAATTTGGGGTGATATAGAGCGGAAGACAGTCGCTGGCGCGCAAGACCAGCGCAACGTTGGGCCCTTGCTGCGCAAGCGCCTCTTCAAACAGTCGACGCGCTCGGTCCGCGTCGCGCTTCTCGTGTGAACCGAACAGCCCCAATATGCCCCCTTTTATATTTCGGGGTTTAGTCTACCAGCTCAAAGGCACTTTACAGAGATAATACCCAGCTAAAGTTAGCAATTAATGATGCAAAACGCGCCCGAGGCAATCTTGCCATCGGGCGCATTTTGTTATTCAGGCCAGATAAATTGGGTGCGGCCGGCCTCTCCGCCATCGATCAGCAGGCTCTGCCCGGTCATAAACCGGTTGGTCACGCCCACAAAGTAGATCCACTCGGCGATCTCTTGGGCGGTGGCCCAGCGCTTAAGCGGCGTGAGCTCCATGATCTGGTTCCACAGGCGCTCGTCTTCCATCACGCAACGGTTGAGCGGCGTGATAACGCCGCCCGGGTCCACGCTGTTGGCGATGGCCTGCGGCGCCAGGCGGTTTGCAAGGTTCTTGGTGTAGGCGATAACGCCGCCCTTGCTGGCGGCATAGGCGGGAAACTCCGATCCCGTATGCCCGCTCGCCGACCCCACATTGACCACGGATGTAATGGCCGGCGCCGGCTTGGCGGCAAGCCCCTCCCCCACAAAGGCATAGCGCTCGGTCACGTTGATGGTGCCGCACAGGTTGGCGGCAATATCGTCGGCCGAATCCTGCGTACCGGCAACGTTCACGATCACCTGGGGTTCAAGCTCGTCTGGAAACGAATCCGGCTCGCGGACATCGACGATCAGATGGCGATAGCGCTCGTGCTCGATCGCCGCCGGCAGCAGATCAAAGCCCACGACCTCGTGGCCCTCGTCCAAAAAGCGCCGCACGCACGCGGCCCCGATGCCGCCCGAAGCGCCCGTGATCAAAACCCGCATATCTGCTCCTTAGGCGGTTGCGTGGCGCTCAAGGTACTCAGCACCCACATTCTCGCGCTCCCAGCCGCGCACGACCTTGTAGCCCACGGGGCTCAGGAAGACCTCGCACAGCAGCTCGGCGACGGCACCCGTCAGCGAGCACATAAGAACCTGCACCCAGGTCCAGCCAAAGAACGTGTGGCTCACCACAATGGCAAAGACCAGGTTGTCGATAAACTGGCCAACACCCGTGGACACATAGGAGCGGAAGGCGAAGCTCGCAAAGTTATTCTTTTTGAGCATACGGCCGAGCGACTGGTTGAGCGTGGAGTTAACCACGGCAGAAACGAGCATTGCCAGCGAAGAGCCCAGCACCACGTACCAGGTGCCACCGATGGTGGCGTTAAGGGCAGTGTTGACCTCGATCATGCCGGTGTCGTAGTAGGCGCCCCACATGCCAGGCGTGAGCGAGCATGCCCAAAAGCACAGGCTCACGGCCAGGTTGACCAGCAGCGCGAGGATAGAGATTTTGATGGATGCCTTGGCGCCAAAGCGCTTGCAGATCATGTCCTGGCACAAAAACGAAACCCAGCTCACCACAAAGCCGCAATCGAGCGCCAGATACGGTAGGCTGAGGAGCTCTTTGTTGGCCAGCAAGTTCATCATGATGACGCTCACGAAAAACAGCGAAACCGTTGCCGCGGGAATGCTCCGCAACAGGACCTTATAGTCCTCCATGACCTTCTTGATCATTGTGTACTCCTTTGGTTTTAGGTTTAACGAGCAGGATATCGGACCCGAACTGCTCGGACGCCCCGGTCTTGAGACGACGGTGGGTATCATAGCCGCTCACACGGCATCAGGCAAGCAACCGGCGCGGCAGCCCCGCAGGTCCACCGCGCCGATGCGCTAAAACGCTACGTTGCCAAACTCCGACAGGATAAGGTCGGGGTTGTGGTCGGTTGCCCAGTCCACGTTCCACGGGCTCGTGAACAGCAGCAGCTTACCGCCGCGCATGTCCTCGACGCGCAGGGTATCGCGCGTGAGCGAAAGACCCGGGATGTCGATGGTGTCGGGGTCGTTTTGGATCCAGCGGATGTCCGTATAGGGCAGCGGCTGGCGACGAACCTCAACACGGTACTCGGCCTTAAGGCGGCGCTCGAGCACCTCAAACTGCAGCACGCCGACCACGCCTACGATGACGCTCTCCATGCCGGCACCCAGCTCACGGAAGATCTGGATGGCGCCCTCCTGGGCCAGCTCCTCCATGCCCTTCACGAACTGCTTGCGCTTGAGCGTGTCGACCTGCGTGATGCGGGCGAACATCTCGGGGGCGAACGTCGGGATCTGCGGATAATGCACGTGGCGCTTACCGGAGCACACGGTGTCGCCGATGCTAAAGATACCCGGATCAAACAGGCCCACGATATCGCCCGCGTACGCCTCGTCCACGATGGCGCGGTCATCGGCCATCATCGACGTGCCCGTAGCAAGCTTAAGCTTGCGGTTGCCCTGCACGTGGAAGGCGTCCATGCCGCGCTCGAACTTGCCCGAGCAAATGCGCACAAAGGCAATGCGGTCGCGGTGGTTCTTGTCCATGTTGGCCTGGATCTTAAACACGAAGCCGCTAAAGTCGTTCTCGGCGGGCGCGACCGGCTCGCTGGTGAGCGTATCGGTATAGGCGCGCGGCGTCGGGGCCAGACGCAGGAACTCTTTAAGGAAGGGCTCCACGCCAAAGTTGGTGAGCGCCGAGCCAAAGAACGCCGGGCTCAGCTTGCCGCAGGCCACGGCATCCAGGTCGAGCTCGTCGCCGGCGCCATCGAGCAGCTCGATGTCGTCCATCAGGTTCTTGTGGTTCTCCTCGCCAATAAGCTCGTCCATGGCCGGATCGCCCAGCTCGGCCTCGACCTCGGCGACCTTCTTGGTGGCGTTGGCATGACCGTCGCCCTCAAAGGCAATGACGCGACGGGTCTGACGGTCGAACACACCGCGGAAGTTGCGACCGCTGCCGATTGGCCAGTTCATGGGATACGTATTGATACCCAGGACGTTCTCGATCTCTTCCATGAGCTCAAACGGATCGCGAGCCTCGTGGTCGAGCTTGTTCACAAAGGTAAAGATGGGAATATGGCGCAGCGTACAGACCTTAAAGAGCTTTTTGGTCTGGGCCTCGACGCCCTTGGCGCCGTCGATGACCATGACCGCGGCGTCGGCGGCCATAAGGGTACGGTAGGTATCCTCCGAGAAGTCCTGGTGGCCGGGGGTATCGAGGATGTTGACGCAGGCGCCATTATAGGTGAACTGCAGCACCGAGGAGGTAACGGAGATACCACGCTCCTTCTCGATGTCCATCCAGTCCGAGACGGCATGCTTGGCCGAGCTCTTGCCCTTGACCGAGCCGGCAGTCTGGATGCTGCCGGTATAGAGCAGCAGCTTCTCGGTAAGCGTGGTCTTACCGGCGTCCGGGTGGCTGATGATCGCGAATGTGCGGCGCGACGAGATTTCATCCGACAGGCTTGCCATGCGGATCCTTTCTTGCATTGAGTGCATTACGTCGTTGTAACCGCACTATTGTAGCCGCGAAATCCCGCCATAGGGCACCTATCAGGACAAATTCATCAGCTGAGGTCTAGGCAGATGGTTGCCGGCGGCGTTCTACGGCAGATTGTCTCAATCTGTAACGGTAAGACGGGTTTCGAGCCTCCACCTGTTACAGATTGAGACAAACGGACAGGCCCGCCGCCACAATCTCAATCTGTAACATCTAGCCGCCTAAATCAGGTCTAACTGTTACAAATCGAGATAAACGGGAAGGCGAGCCGCCAATGTCTCGTTCTGTAACATCTAGCCGCGCAAATCGACTCTTACTGTTACAGATTGAGACAAATAGGCAGGCGGGCAAATAAGATCTCGATCTGTAACATCAGGCGACCCAAAACGGACCCAGGTGTTACAGATTGAGATTGTTTTGGAGCAAGCCCGGCACTGGCGGACTATTCCACATTTAGCTCTTGCATAACTGTGCATAGTGTATATATACTGTGCTTACCGGTTATATACACGTGTAGCCCGTCAGCTAAGGAGCCGCTGTGGACATCGTCCTATCCAATTCGAGCGACAAGCCCATCTACGAACAGATATCCTCGCAGGTCAAAGCTCAGATCCTTTCGGACACGCTCGCTGCGGGAGCCAAACTCCCCAGCATCCGTGCGCTCGCGAGCGATCTTGGCGTGAGCGTCATCACCACCAAGCGCGCCTACGCCGACCTGGAGCAACTCGGCTTTATCTGCACCGTGCAGGGCAAGGGCTGTTTTGTCGCCGAGGGCAACCAAGAACTCTTGCGCGAAAACCAGCTCTGCCATATCGAAGAGCTACTTGCGAAAGCGGCGAGCCAAGCCGAAGCCTTGGGCGTCACGCGCGACAAGCTGCACGAGATGCTCGACCTCGTAGCCCCCGAAACCATGCAGTAGCCATCTGCAAGAAAGGCTATACCATGCAAAACTTGCTAGAAATCAAAGGTGCATCGCGCCGCGTGAGCGACCGTTTCTCGCTGCGCGACGTCACGCTTGCCGTGGAGCCCGGTCAGATTGTCGGCTTTGTGGGCGTAAACGGTGCCGGCAAGACGACGACTATTCGCGCCGCGCTTGGGCTTATCAAACTCGATGTCGGCGAGGTGCACCTGTTTGGGCAGCGCTGTGGCGCCGACGCGCCCGATGAAGCGCAGCGCTGCTTGCACTCCCGCGTCGGTCTTGTCCTGGACACGTGCCCCTTCCCCTCCACGCTCAAGGTGGGCCAGGTCGAGACGCTCGTAGGCCCGGCGTACCCCACATGGAGTCGCGAAACGTTCGCCGGACTCATCAACCGATTTGGCCTCGATCCCAGGACAAAGGTCAAGGACCTCTCCCGCGGCATGGGCATGAAACTGCAGCTTGCCTGTGCGCTCAGCCACAATGCCAAGCTGCTCGTTTTGGACGAAGCCACCGCGGGCCTCGATCCCATGGCACGCGAGGAACTGCTTGATGAGCTGCTTGCCTTTGTCGCTGACGGCCAGCGCAGCGTGCTGCTCTCGAGCCACATTACGTCCGACCTCGATCGCACTGCCGACCGCGTCATCTGTATCGATAACGGCTCGATTGTGTTTGACCTGCCGCGCGAGGACATTACCGACCGCGCCGGCATCGCCCACTGTACCCAAGCACAGGCCGCCGAGCTTACGGCTTGCGTCGAAGGCGCCCGCGCCGCCCACCACGCCTACAGCGTGGACGTGCTCGTGCCCAACCGTCGCGATACGCTCGAGGCCTTTCCCGAGATTCCCTGCGATCGGGCAACCATTGATGACTATCTGCGCCTCATGCTGAAAGGGGCTTCGAAATGAAACGCGCCTTTATGTCCGAGCTCGCCATCGTTCGCACGCTCATCCCGAGCATTGCGGGCGTCGGCCTGTTCATCTTCGTCGTGTTGACCCTCGCCAACGCATCGGATGGCGATTCCGGCATGAGCGCCGGCGCCTGCGCGGTCAGCGCCATGTCGCCCATCACGGTCATGAATTCGCTGGCCGGCTTCGACAATCAAAATGGATGGGAGCGCTATCGGGCAACGCTGCCCATCTCGCGCAAAGACATCATCTGCGCACGTTACCTGTGTATCGTTGCCTCCTCGGCCATCATGGCATGTGCGGCTGCACTGTTGAACATCGTCACCATCCCACTCTTCAATAATGCAGGTATCCCCCCGACGGGACAGGCCGTCTTTGAGATCGCAATTGCCCTCGGCAGCCTCGATGCTCATCTCCCTCATGATGGTGTTTTTGGCGCAACCGTTGTTCTTTCGATTTGGACACATGGAGGCGCTGCGCCTGTCCGTTGGTCTGTTTGCCTTGCTCGGATGCCTTGCCATGGCCACGCTGAGCTCCTCCAACCCCATCAGCAACTGGCTCATGTCGATTGCCGGGGCAAATCCCGATCCCGCCGTCCTCGGCTGCCTATGCGCAGGAATTGCCGCACTGGCCCTCGTGCTCTTTGCGCTGAGCTGCGCCATCAGCACCAAGGTCTATCGAGCACGCGACCTGTAGGCAAGCGCGGTATCATCGGGCATGCGCCACAGATCGGCGTGGTCTATTTTGGGGAGGCACTCAACCTGTGTCGTGGGTTACAGCAGCATTTTGGAAATAACGATCCGTCAGGAGCACAAGCTCAACTTGAAAACCCTCACACCGGACTCGAGATACCCGTATTGACCGTACGCTACCGCGCTACTTGCGTAGCAGCTTGGGCAGCGGAATGCCTGCCGCAATGACGGCGGCGATGATCATGCAGACGATACCCTTGAGCGGGAAGCACATAAGCAGCAGGCCCACGACCATGACGGACTGACGCATAACGGCGCCCATCGTCGAGGCGGTGCAGACGGCGACGCAAAAGACCGGATCGGCGCCGGTAAGGATAGCGAAGCCGTAGCCCAGGCTCACGCCCGAAAAGATAACCGGGAAGAAGTGACCGCCGCGCCAGCCCAGGTTGATGAGGGCGGGCGTCAGCATGGCCTTGACCAGACCGGTCGCGATAAGCACGCCGGCGGGAATGGTCAGATAGGTCTCCATGAGCACGTCGGCTTGGGTCTCGCCGGCAAACATGGTGTAGGGCAGGACCGTGCCACAGATGGCGAGCGCCAGACCGGCTAGCATGGCCTTGACGACAGGGCGCTCCCCTATGGCATGGGACAGTGCCTCGCTTGCATGCTCAGAAACAAAGTACAGCCAGCCGCAGATTGTTCCAATCAGCGACAGAGGAATGAGCCAGGTAAGCTCCAGGTTGCCCACCACGGCGGCCTCGAACCTGGGCATACCCATGCCGCCGCCCACAAGCTGGCCAAGCAGCAGGTAGGTGCCCAGGCCGCCGGCAATCGCAATGCCGTAGACCACCGTCTTTTGCGCCTTGGGCAGCTTGATCGTGATCTCATCGGACGCGGACTCATCGTCATTAGCGCCCTGGCCGTCGGCGCTACCGGCGAGCGGCGCCACAAAGCCAAACACGGGCGCGGTGAAGAGCGCTGTCAGGGCAGCCTGGGTACCCAGCAGCGTGAGCTGCCTAAACTCGGCGCCAAAGCGGCGCATGCGGTCGCCGACCCAGCTGCACAGGCCCGCGATAACGCCGGTCAGGCCGGCCTCCGGTCCAATACTTCCGCCAAACAGCAGCGGCAGCAATGCCGCGAGCGAAAGCTTGCCCAGGTTGTCGTACGGGTAGCACCCGTCTTGCTTAACCTTAGCCATCACCTGGTTGAGGTCATCGGTCTTGGTGCTCGTAAGCTTTTCGTACAGACCGATCAGCAGGCCGCCCAGGAGGCAGGCGAAAAACGGGTACGGCAGAAAGCCAAACGGGCCGTTTGCGAGCTCGGGCGAAGCGACGCCCAGCATATGCGGGATCTCGGTCCATAGATAGTCGATACCGTGCTCCATCGCAAAAAAGAACAGCCAGACCGCGGCGCCTGCAAACGCACCGGTCACGGCAACGCTCACTAAAAACAACGCACGATTTTTGGGTTTTGCAAGGTTATCCATCGGGGCCTCCCGTGGTCAAAATCGACAAGGATACGTTTTATTGTAAGACGGGCACAGCGCGGACGTGCCGACCATCCACGCCGCGAACGGCGCCATTGGGCGCCGCACGTGCGATAGGCCTACGGCTTAGCTGCCGATAATCGATGCGATCTCGTGCAGGTCCTCGGCAAAGTAAATGCCTTGCTGGCGCCTCGGGCTCGAAAGCCCCTTATCAATCATGTGCTCGAGCAGCGCCTTGAGGTCGTTGTAGTAACCGTTCAGGTTGTACAGAATGCACGGCGTGCTCAGATGCCCCAACGATACAGCCGACATGACCTCGGCGATCTCCTCGAGTGTGCCCGTGCCGCCCGGAAAGGCGATAAACGCATCGCCGAGCTCGATCATCTTGGCCTTGCGCTCGGCCATGTCGCTCGTCACGATAAGGTCATCGATACCGTCGTGCTGAAACTCTGCCTCGATAAAAAAGCTCGGCTCAACGCCCGTCACATGCCCGCCAGCATCAAGCACGCTATCGGCAAGCGCACCCATCAGCCCCGACTTGGACCCGCCGTATACCAGCGCGTGGCCGTTGGAGCCAATCCATGTGCCGAGCTGCCGCACCGCAGGCAAAAACGCCGGGTCGTTACCGACGCTGGCGCCCAGATACACGGTGATATTCATATTCAGTCCCCCTCATCGTGACGCGCGGCGCCCGCCCTAGTGTTGGCGTCGGCGATACTCGCGCACGCGGCGCGACAGGTCGGCGAGCTCATCGCGGTCGAGCTCTTCCAGGTGCTCGAGATCGTCCATGAAGCGCGCCATGGTGTCCTTTTGGCGCAGTTTAATGAGCGTATTGCAGTAGTTCACCGCCACGCCTGTGAGCATGGCGATGTAGAAGATGCTGATGACGCTCAGGACGACGGTGATAGCGCGGGCAACCGGCGTCTCGGCCGGGATATCACCAAAGCCGATCGTCGAGACCGTCTCAAAGCTAAACCACAGGCCATCGCCAAACGTAAGGGTCGTGGGCTCGGACAGCCAGACGGCCGTCGAGCACAGCAGATAGAAGACGAGAAACAGGCCCGTGATGCGCGCAAAGCCAGCCTGGCGCAACACGTCAGCAAGCGTCCTTAACTTATTCATCGCGACCCCTTTTCCAGACGCCCCATCACGTTGCTCGGTATTGTCGCACATCCGGCACTTGGGGACGTTCCTTTTGCGTCGAACAGATTGGGAACGTCCCTAAGTGCCAACTCCGGCAAAGAGTGTCCCCAGCGACTAGTCGTTTAAGAGCGGTTTAAGAGCGTCCCCAATGACTACCCATCTGCCGGATGTTAGGCAAGCTGAGCTGGTATCCTTATGCGGTATTATCTCGACTCGATAGGATTGCATGTGAAACCTTCCGCCGTCCTCCGCTTAGCTCTATATCGCACCCTGGCCGTCGCGCTTGCCGCGCTCACCGTACTGAGCGCCGTCCTGCCCGCACCTGCCTTTGCCGCTGACTCAGACCAGCAGGTCAAGAAAGTCCGCGTTGGCTGGCTCGTCAACAATGCAGGCTTCCAGGAAGGCACGCCGGGCGAGCGCCTCTCGGGATGGGGCTACGAATACCTCCAGACCCTCTCGTACTACACAAAGGGTTGGCAATACGAATACGTCAGCGGCACCTTCACCGAGCTTATGAACATGCTCGAGGCAGGCGAGATCGACCTCATGACCAACATCTCGTATTCGGAAGAACGCGAGCAGACGCTGCTCTTTTCCTCGAACCCCGAGGGCACCGAGCGCTACTACATCTACGCCAAGCCCGACCGCGACGATCTGGCCAAGGGCGACCCTCAAGCGCTCCAAGGCCTTACCATCGGCTGCAACGCTGGCGTTATGCAAACCATCGTCGGCCAGCAGTGGCTCGCCGACCAAGGCATCACCTGCACCTATAAAGAAATCGACACCGGCGGTGCCCTCTTTGAAGCGCTTTCAGACGGCGAGGTCGACGCCATCATCATGAACGACACCATCTCGTCGCCCGATGCGTCGCCCATGTTCTACGTAGGCTCGAGCGACTACTATTTTGCCGTTCCCAAAAGCCGCCCCGATTTGATGAACGACATCAACGCCGCCATGACGGCCATCGCCCGCGTCAACCCGCGCTATAACGACGAAGTCAAATCGAGTTACTCGGCCCAAAACAGCGGCTCGTCATCACTCACCGGCCCCGAGGTCTCCTGGCTCAAAGCAAACGGCAACACCGTCACGCTCGGCTATCTTGTCAACCAGCTTCCCTACTGCACGCAAAATGACGATGGCGAGATGGAGGGATCGCTCACCTCGCTTGCAACGACGCTGCATGACAAGTTTGGCATTACGGTTGAAACCGTCGCATTCTCCAGCAACGAGAAGATGGTTGAAGCCCTTTCCGACGGAACCATCGATGTCGCTCTGCCATTCTTTCGCGACTACTGGCTTGCCGAACAGAAGGGGGTCGCCCAGTCAAACTCGATGGGAACGGTTTCCCTAACCGCTATTCACGTCAGTAACGACCTAGACAGCGACCTAAAGGACATCGCTTGCACAGAGAACGCGATCATCAACCGGTTTGAGCTCGAAAGCCTCTTCCCCGACGCAGCGGTAACCGAATATCCGAATAAAGACGAAGCGCTCAATGCTCTCCGTGTGGGAAAGGCACATTGCATCGTTGTCCCCAGCACGCGCCTGGAAACCATCCGCGACACCTACGACATCGAGGATTTTGAAACACAGGAACTCACCAACACGGCAGAACTATCGTGCATGATTCCGCGCGGCAAACCCGAGCTGTTGGGAATCATCAATAAGGGCATCATCAATGCAGGCGAATCGCTCTCTGCGAGCAGCTATTCCTCCGCATCGTACTCGGTGCAAGAATCGGACACGTTCCAGTTTGTCTACCGCAACCGCACCGCCATTGCGACCGTTATCATCTGCATGTTGCTCACCGGCATCGCCATCCTTGTCTGGTCGCTTCAACGCGCACAGGAAGCACGGCAGAAAGCCGACGCCGCCAACGCCGCCAAAACCGCTTTTCTCACGCGCATGAGCCACGACATCCGCACGCCGCTCAACGGCATCCTGGGCCTTATCGAAATTGAGGAATTGAAAGAAGGCGACATGCAAGTCGCCCGCGAAAGCCGCACCAAAGCGCGTGTTGCCGCCAACCACCTGCTGTCGCTCATTAATGACATCCTCGAGATGGGCCGGATCGAGGAACGCAAAGTAACGCTCGATCACGAATCGTTCAATCTTAAAGGACTGTGCGACGATGCGCTCGTACTATGCAAGCTTCGCGCATCGGACCGTGGCATAACAATGCTCGACACCAGCGAACCCTACGTTGTCGACCAATACATGATCGGCAGCCCCACCCATATTCGGCAAATCCTCGTCAACCTGCTCGACAACAGCATCAAGTACAACAAACGCGGTGGCACCGTCACCTTCTCGTCGACCATCAAACCGCTCGACAATGAGCACGCCGTGTTTTGCTTTAGCGTCTCGGATACCGGCATCGGCATGTCGCCCGAGTTTCTAAAGCACATCTACGAACCGTTTGCCCAAGAGGGCAACGATGCCCGCAGTAAATTTCAGGGAACTGGCATGGGCATGCCGATCGTCAAATCGCTCATAGACATGATGGGCGGCACGATTGAGATTTCGAGCGAGGTCGGCATGGGAAGTACGTTCAACGTCCAGATTCCGCTCGATATCGACAAGAACCCTCAGGCAAGAGAAGGTGCGGACGAGCAGGCTATCAGCTGCTCGCTTGCCGGCATGAACGTTCTTTTGGCCGAAGACAACGAGCTCAATGCCGAAATTGCCCAGGCCCTGCTCGAAAGCGAAGGCATCGTCGTAACTCGCGCCGCCGACGGCAAAGAAGCGGTCGAACTATACACTAGTCGTCCCGCCGGCAGCTTCGATGCGATCCTGATGGACATTATGATGCCGGGCATGGATGGCTACGAGGCAACCCGCGCGATTCGCCTGAGCGAGAAGGCCGATGCAGCCGACATCCCCATCATCGCGCTCACCGCCAACGCCTTTGTCGAGGACGCACAAGCGGCACGTGACGCCGGCATGAACGCCCATCTGCCCAAACCGCTCGACTTTAACAAGCTCAAAAGCATGCTCGCCCGCATCAAGCAAAACGGAACTGTTTCGCTATAGTTTGTGCCCAACTGTCATGCACAGTTAGAAAGGAAGCCGACGATGTTTAGACCCTTGCGCCGAAAGAAACGTGCCATCACCGACGAGGAGGCGCGCGAGCTGCTGGCCACCTGTAAGCGCGGCGTCTTTGCCGTTAACGGCGATGATGGCTACCCATACGCCATTCCCGTCAACTACTTCTTTGACCCCAAACACGACAAGATTTATTTCCATGGCGCCAAGGCTGGCCACAAGGTCGATTCGCTCAAGTGTGACGATAAAGTCTGCTTTACCGTGTACGGCAACGAGTGGTACAAGGACGACGACTGGGCTCCCTACGTTATGAGCACCGTGGTCTTTGGCCGTTGCCGCCTGGTAGACGAGACGCCTTCGTTTATCGAGGACAAAGTCCGCCAGTTAGCGCTTAAGTACTACCCTTCTGCCGAAGAAGTCGAGGAGGAAATCGCCAAAGACATCAAGGGCGTCCAACTCTACGAGATTTCGATTGAGCATCTTTGCGGCAAGCAGATCCATGAAAAGTAAGCCCAAAAAAACAGGTCCTGCAAATAGCAAAATGGCTCGGTTCCAACCAGTATTGGAACCGAGCTATTTGTTTATGAAGCGTCGGCGGCTATGTGCGCAAGCGCCTCAACGAGATCCTGAGAACTCACGGGTTTGCTCAGATGCGCGTTCATGCCCGCCTCGCGCGAAAGCCTACGGTCGTCGGCAAAGGCATTGGCGCTCACGGCGATAATCGGCGTGGTCGCGGCGTCCTCGCGATCGAGCGCTCGAATCTGACGCGTGGCCTCAAGGCCATCGATGCCGGGCATCATGATGTCCATCAATACCACGTCGTACTCGTGCGGCGCGCTCGCGGCAAACGTCTCGACGGCAGACTCGCCATCTTTAACATGTGTCACGACGGCACCGGCGCGGTCGAGCGTAAACTGTGCGATCTCGGCATTCAGGTCGTTATCCTCTACGAGCAAAACGCGCAGGCCCTGGAGCACGTCACTGTCGCCTGCATCCACGCGAACTGCCTGGGGAATCTCGGAACTCTTGCACTTCTCAAACGGCAGGCAAATGGTAAACGTCGTCCCCTGCCCCAAGGCGCTCGTAAAGCTTATGGTTCCGCCCATAAGCTCAACCAGCTGCTTGGCAATAGACACACCCAGGCCAGTTCCCGATAAAGCGCCTTCCACCTGTTGTTTCTCGCGGGTAAACGGCTCGTAGATGTGCTGCTGGAACTCCTCGCTCATGCCAATGCCGTTATCGGCGATCGTGTATTCATAGACGGAGATACCATCCGCCGGCTCCACCTCGCGACACGTCAGGCGAACATAGCCGCCCCGACGGTTGTACTTGACGGCGTTGCCGGCAATATTGGCCAACAAGCGCTTAAGGTGCGTCACGCTCGCTCGAACATAGGGATGATCAAGAGCCTGTTGGTCGCAGATAATTGTCACCAGACGCTCCTCAGCCTGGCGCTCCAGAATATCGCGCACTTCATAGTTGAGGGCCACCAAATTTGTGGGCACGAGGTCCAGGCTGATCTGCCCGCTCTCCAGGCGACTCATATCGAGTGCCTCGTTCGCAAGGTCGAGCAGCAGTCCCGACGCCGTCCAGATCTTTGAGCGGCACTCAGTCTGCTTTTGTAAGTCGTCCGCGTTGGCATTGCCCACCTCGACCATACCGCGAATGCCGTTGATGGGCGTGCGCAGGTCGTGACTCATGCGACGCAGGAACTCCGTCTTTGCAGAGTTGGCAGACGAAGCTTCGCGCGCCGCTTTTGCCAGCTTGTCGCCATAGTCGCGCTCCTGCAGCAACAGGTCGGCAAAGCGTTGGCTCTCGGCGCGGCGGCGCACCAACACAACAGTGGCTATAACACCGCCGTAGAGTGCCAACACACTGGCAACAACAGCGGCAACAACCTCAAAGTAACGCTGCGCGGGAGCATAGGTGTACACGTAAAAATCGCGCGCTTTACCAAATGTGCCCAGATACCACTCACCGCTGTCGTTAACCAATCTGACCTTACCAGCCAGGCAACGCTCCTTAATGCCGTTGACAACGATGGCATCCGTCGCAGGCAAATCGAACACGCCCGACACGGCGGGCTCAACAGCGTTGGTCGCAACGACCTTACCGTCGTTTTCGATCACGATATTGCCGCTATCGATGGTCTCATAACCATCGAGCAAGCTCTGCAACTTGAGCGTATTGCTCGCGACCGCCTTGGCGCTCTGGTGCCTCACCGCGACAACGATGCCCTCACCGTCCGGCCGGGCCACGCAGCCAATGTCTGCGACCGAATCGTCCGCAAGCGTAATGCGAGCGGTATAGGACTTAAGCGGATGGGCTGCCACCTCCAGCACAGGCGCCTCTTTGAGATTCGCAGCGAGCGACTCGTAGCTCACGTTATCCGTCGAGGACTCGGACACCAAGTTGCCCGATGCGTCCGTCACGATCAGCGCTGTCACATTAAACTGATCAGCATATTGCTCCAACGTAGCGTTATCCGCCGAGCCGTCGCGTTCCATATCGCGCGCCGCCTCTCCGGCGATCTCCATAACGCGAATCAGGTTTTTGGTCGCATAGGCGCTGTTGAACGCATCGTAGGAAAGGCTCTGTGTCGCCACGTAATCGACAACGTCGGCAAAGCGCTGCTCGGCCTGAGCTGTCGTGTAGGCGTAGCTCGTCACGCCGGCAACAATCGAGAGCGCTATCCCCAACAGGACGACGATGAGCCATTCCCGTGCCGAACGATCGCCCCGCTCCTGAGCGGTGTGGTCGGACGCATCAATCATGACAGGCCCTCCACATTCAAAAAGGGCGAAGGGTCATCAAAATACTTTGACACCAGGCGCTCCATGGTGCCATCGGCAAGCATTTCTTGGTAGGCATGGGTGAGCTTAACGTCGATGCCGCGTGTGTCGTTGATATCGAAAGCGGTGCCCAAACCAACCTCTAGCAGCGGCTCAGACAAAATGCGATACGTCACGCCATAGTCTTTTTCGTAGGTGAGCAGCGAGGACTCATGCGCGGCGATGGCGTCGACTAGGCCCTCGACAAGCGCCGGGTTCAGGTACGAGCGGTCCGAAAAGCTGTAGAGCTCCTTAATCTGCGGAACGTTTTCATTGGTGTGATTGAGCAGAATCGATTCGGGCTTGGTGGTGGACTGGACCGCCACGACCCTACCCTCAAGATCGGCAAGCGTGTAGATATCGCTTTCGGGATCGACAGCAACCACCTGTCGGCTCGCAAGGTACGGCCCCGCCCAGCGATACTCGCCTTCGCGGCCCGTCATACTAAAGCTGCCCATAACGCAATCGAGCTCGCCGCTCGCCAGCAGCTCTTTCTTCTTTTCCCAGTCGATCAGCTGGTACTTTGGCTTGTAGCCAATGCGGCCCAAAGCCTCGGTCAAAATATCGACATCCAGGCCAACGATATCGCCGTACTCGTTGCTATACACAAACGGTGGATAGAGGTCGCTGCCAACGTTGAGCGTCTTAAGGTTGTCGTCTTTGACCTGCGAGGCGGCTGCGCCTTCTGATGCAGACGCCGCGGCCCCATCATTCAACCCGGAACAGCCAGCTATCGCCACGACAAAGGCGCCCACCACTGCAAGCGCAACAAACAACGATATGGCGGCCGAGCGACGAGGTCTTTTCATCGAGCTCCAGACGATCCTGTTTACAGACTCAAGAGCTGAATAATAGCAGACAAAACCGCGCTTGCGCTCAATGGTTACAGATGCTTTACCATACGGGGCCTTCCAGCCAATCTGGCAGACAGCCCCGCATGCAGCGCTCACTTACCGTGCGTTAAAAACGTAGCGGTCCAAGCGGTCGCACGCCTCCCTTATACGCGAAAGCGGCAGCGCCAGATTCACGCGAATGTGGCAAGGTCCATGGAATGGACGGCCGTCCTGATAGCCCACGCCCACACGCGCCCCCTCGTCGAGCAGCCACTGAATATCGCAGCCATGCTCGCGGCACCACTCGGTACAGTCTAGAAACACCATGTAGGTGCCCTGTGGACGCGAATAGGACACGCCCTCAAAATGCTCGTCCACGTAATCGCAGAAGTACTCGATATTACCGGCAAGCACCTGGTTGAGCTCATCAACCCACTCGTAGCCTTGCGGCTGGTAGGCACCGATAAGCGCATGCATGGAGAGGACATTCATCTCGTTGTAGTGGGTCTTGTTGGACACAGCGCACACGCGGTCGCGCAACGTCTCGTTATAGATGATGTGGTAGCTGCCGACCAGGCCCGCCAGGTTAAACGTCTTGCTGGGCGCGTAGAGGGCAACCGTGCGCATGCGGGCATCCTCGCTCACCGACTGCGTCGGGATATGCCTGTGACCCGGCAGGATGATATCGGACCAAATCTCATCCGAGATCACCACGCAATCGTGCTGGCGATAGATGTCCATGGCACGTTCGATCTCGTCGCGCTCCCATACGCGGCCGCAGGGATTGTGCGGCGAGCAGAACACCGCGGCATGGATGTGGTTTTGGGCGAGCTTTTGCTCCATGTCCTCAAAGTCCATACGCCACACGCCTTGGTCGTCGAGCTTAAGCGGGCTGTGGACAATGCGATAGCCCGCGGCTTCGATAGACTTGGTAAAGCCGATGTAGGTGGGGCTGTGGACCAGCACCGCATCGCCCGGCTGGACGTACGCGCGCAGCGTCGACACGACACCGCCCAGCACACCGTTTTCGTAGCCGATATGCTCCGGCGCCAAGCCCTCAACGCCGTTGCGACGGCTCTGCCATTCGATGATGCGGTCAAAGTACTCGTCGCGCGGATCGAAATAGCCAAACATGGGATGCTGGGCGCGCTGAATGATGTGCTCCTGAACCGTGGGCACCGTGGCAAAGTTCATGTCCGCTACCCACATGGGGATGCGGTCGAAGCCCTCGTCGGGTGCGTTCGGAGCCATACCGGGAATCTCACCCCAGGAGTCAACGGCGATGGAGTCCATTCCGTGGCGGTCGATAAGCGAGGTAAAGTCGTATTTCATGCTGAGCTCCCGTGCAAAGCGGATTGTTTTGGTAGGCGTTATTGTCCACCAGCGTGGGCGGTTTTGGCATGGGGCTTGGCGCTTAATTTGACGGGTGCGGACGAATGGCTGGTTAGTCTTGCGCGTCGGTGATGGCGGTTATCGTCAACCTGGTTCCGTCGACCGTAAACGATATGTCGAGCCCAGCGTAAGCCAAATGGTAAATGCGGTTTGGCTCGTGCTTGCTGCCCGCGCGGCGCGGATCCTGGTGAAGAACCTCAACCAAGCCAGAAATCTTTGCGGGCGGGACCATATCCTGCAGCGCTTGCGGAAACTCGACGTCGAGCTCTTGCCACGGCGCATCCTCAATCCAGCCGCCGGTCGCATCCGGGTGACAGTCCGCAAACGGAATGTAGGGCTTGACATCGTAGATGGGCGTGCCGTCACGCAGATCGGCCCCCAGCACATGAATGATGGGACCATCGTCAGTGAGCTCGACACGATCGAGCTTGACACAGGTGAGCCCGATGGGATTAGGGCGAAACGGACTGCGCGTGGCAAACACGCCCACGCGCTCGGCTCCGCCCAGACGCGGCGGACGCACGGTTTTCGACCATTTTGCGTTGGTGCCGGACCTGTCCTGCGTTTTGGCATCGGCGGCAATATCCTTAGCCGTGCCGCCGGGCGTGCCGTTTTCGAAGCGCCAGAGCAGCCATAGGTGAGAGAAGGAGTCCAGACCCTCAACCGCTGCGTTGGAGGCAAATTCCGGCTCAAAAACGATGCGTCCCTGCAGGTGAGGCGCCAAAAAGCTGTTGCGCGGGATGCCGAACTTCTGCGGCAGGTCGGTATGTATGTGTGCGATAGGTTCCATGTCGGTCATTGTACGGCATGGAGGTGTGGGACGTTACGCGCAATTCTTCGCCGCGGTCCCCCGTCGTGCAACCAACGGTTGCTTGGAAGGGCGCCCGCCGCCGCTTATGCTTAAGCCATCAACCAGCAGAAAGGAGCCGTTATGGCCTTTGCAGAAAAGCTCATCGCCGTCCGTCGTGCCCATCACCTTACTCAGGAGCAGCTCGCCGCCAAGCTCTTCGTCACACGCCAAGCCGTCAGCCGTTGGGAGCGCGGCGAGGTCACCCCGGGCATCGACATGATGAAGCTCATTGCCGCCGTGACCGGCGAGCCACTGTCTCATCTGCTCGAAATGCCCGAGCACTATTGCCAGAGCTGCGGCATGATACTCACGCCCGACGATTGCGGTACCGATGCCCACGGCGCCACGACCGACCATTACTGCAAGTGGTGCTACGACCACGGCAAGTACACCTACGAGACCACGATGGAGGCCATGATTGAGGATTGTGCCCCGCGCCTGGCACAAAACACCGGCATGTCGCTCGACGAAGCCGTCTCGCTTATGGGCGCTGTCCTGCCACAACTGGAGCGCTGGCGTACCGTGCAGGAAAACGAGGAGCGCTACGGTGCCGAGGCGCGGGCGCGCTATGGCGATGAGGCTATCGATGCAGCAAACGAAACGTTACTGGACATGGATCCTCAGACATGGAACGACATGAAGGAACTTGAACGCGCTATTCTGGGTCAACTCTCGATTGCCATGGGCGACGGCGACCCAAAGAGCAACGAAGCCCGCAAGCTTGTCGCAATGCACCGTCGATGGATTGGCCTTAACTGGGGGCACGAACCTCAAGACGAAGCATACCTAGGCCTCGCCCACGGCTATCTTGCCGATCAGCGCTTTATCGACTACTATGACAAGCCCTGCGGCACCGGAGCCACGGCTTTTCTGGTCCAGGCAATCGAGTCGTCGTCGGCTCACGCATAGACCGCAGCGGCTTTGGGTATTTCAATCGAAACCTCAACCGATTGGAGACCCATGGCTACTGATCACGAGCTCGCACTGTACGTTATGACCGGCTGCCCGTATTGCATAAGGGTCAAGCACTTTTTGGCCGATAACGGCGTGACCATTCCCGAGCGCAATATCTCGACCGACCCCGATGCCGAGCAGACGCTCATCGCCGTCGGCGGAAAACGCCAGGTTCCCTGCCTGTTCATCGACGGCAAGCCACTCTACGAATCGAGCGACATCATCTCCTGGGTACAGGAGAACCTGATCTAGTACTCATTGGGGACGCACTTAAATGAGTAGTTCCACTCATTGGGGACGCACTTAAATGAGTAGTCGTTAAAGAACGTCCCCAATAACTAGTCCCCCGCCGAACCCAAACATATACGCCAGCATCCAAAGTCGACTTTTTTCGACACCTTTGAATGCTGGCGTACAGCTTTTTGTGGGCGGTCGTTGGGGACGTTCTTAAATGACTAGTTGCTTGAGACGGCCTTTGGATTATGGCTGTTTGAAGCCATCCGACGTCTCTGGAAAGGGCTCCTTAGAGGACCGTGTTCAAAAAATGGCAAATATGAGTACTGCTACTTGTTTAGTAACAGCGATTTTAATCATTTCAGGGATCATTCAACGCCCCAAGCGTCCGCAGATGGCGTTATTTCTCCCCATATGTTCAATAAAAGAGAAGCCTAATGGTATTAAATCTCATCAGGGACCTTATTTTTGAAGAAGATAAATGCAACCACAATGGCAACAGTACTCATATTTACCCTTTTTTGCACACTGCCCTCCAGAATAGTCGTTAGGGACGACTCAAAATAGCAATTCCGGCACTTAGACGCTCTCTTCTTGAATGACTAGTTGTTAAAGAACACTCAGCGACTACTCCAATTCGCGACACACTGTGTCGCGAATTGAGCTGTTCTCACCACCGAAGACCGGTGAAAGCTCCTGGCCAGAACCTCGATAGTTTGTTAAAGTGCCCCCTCTGCAGGTTCAATGAGCGCTCATGTTCCAACTTGGAAAGTGAAGAAATATCGAAACCATCGATGCCCATTTCCTATCGAAAAAACTAGTCAAAACACGCTAATTAGCTTGATAAGCTGCTTGTATTTTTGTCTACAAAACTGTATACAAAAAGAGATTCCGAGAACCAGCGCTCGACATTATGTCGATCGATAGGAGGCGCTATGGATGCTAAGCAGCTCGAAAAGATGATGGGGTTTGCACCCGGAGAGTTGGAGAAAGCCGCGGAGGCATACGAAAAAGATGAGTGGCCGAAGGGTCGCACCATCAAGCTGGGAAGGCCGTCGATCTCTGATGAGCCAAGCGTTGTTTTATCGGCACGTGTGGGTGAATCGGTTCTTGAGGCGTTTGACGCAAAGGCAAAGCGTCATGGGCAGACACGCACAGAGCGGCTCAGGGAGCTCATTACCCTTGACGCAAGGATTGCCTAGTCCCCCGCCGAACCCAAACGTGTATGTCAGCATCCAAAGCCGACATTTTTCGACATCTTTGGGTGCTGACGTACAGCTTTTGCAACATAGTCGTTGGGGACGCACTTAAATGAGTAGTCGTTAAAGAACGTCCCCAATGACTAGCTAGCCGTGGAAGCGGGCTATGGGTGCAAGTGGCTGCTCGCGAAAGACGCGCTCGACGGCGGCGCGATATTCGTCGACCTTTTTGGTCTTGCGTACGATCTTGTGAACGGTAACAGGATCGGCGAAGGCGCACTTGGCGTAGAACCACCACTCCTTCATGCGAAAGACCGCATTGCCGCCAATCTCTTCCGCATATGCCGCAAACATCGTGTCGTGGAAACGCTGCAGCTCAGCAGCCGTTGCAGCAGGGCCGCCCTTGACCATGCGAGCCAGCGCGGGGTTCGCGAGGAGGCCGCGCCCCAACATTATGTGGCGCGTTCCGGGATAGGCCTCCACCAGCGCGTCCATGCCCTCAAGATCAAAAATGTCACCGTTATAGGCCACGGGAAACGGCGCCCGCTCCAGCGTCTCGCCATAAAACTCTTTGCGCGGCGAGCCCGTATAGCGGTCCTTTTGTACGCGCGGATGCACGATTAGTTCTGCCAACGGCATGCGGCAATACAGATTGAGCACGCGCTCGTATTCGTCGTCACTCTCCAGCCCCAGCCTGGTCTTGACCGACACCGGCAACGGCGAGCGTTCGCACACGTCGCTCAAGAACACCTCGAGCTCGTCGAGATTGCGCAAGAAACCCGAACCCTTCCCCTTGGCTACAACCGTGCCCGAGGGGCAGCCAAGGTTGAGATTGACCTCGTGATAACCCATGTCGGCGAGCACCTGCGCCGCCCACACAAACTCATCCGCATTCTTGGACATCAGCTGAGGCACCACGTTAAGCCCCTGGTTATTGGCGGGATCGACCTCTTTAAACGCCTTACCGCCAAAGCGGTTGCCCACGCGCGGCGGCGGCAAAAACGGCGTGTAATAACAATCGAGTGCGCCGAAACACTCCGCATGCACGCGACGGAACACATGCCCGGTAATCCCCTCCATAGGGGCCAGCGATAAATACATCAACATCCACTCTCAGATCAATGCGGCAAAGGGACTGCCCCCTTGTCACATCCTATTCAAACGGTTCAGAAACTCTTCGCAGGCGCGAGAACGCAGGCGATATTTTTTCCACACCAGATACGATGCAATGGTGAGCGGCGGCTCAAACGGGATAAAACGCAGGTCGCTGCTTTCATCTATCTGCAACAAGCTTCCAATACCAACCGCACATGCGGTGCCCGAACGCACCAGGTGCGACGCGTTGCCGATTAGATCGAAATGCCCCACGACGTTGAGGTCATCGAAGCTGAAGACGCCGCCCGACCACACTTCGAGATCGAACGCTCGATTCGAGGTACGCGAACTCACCAGCAGCGGCATCTTCGCCACGTCCGCAGGCGTTAACACGTCCAGGCCACCCCATGGACCGCTCGCGGCGACAACGGCGCCGGCCCGGTCAGCCTCAGGCATACGGATCCACTCGTATTTCTCGACGTTAACGGGCTCCAACAGCAGGGCAAAGTCGAGCAAGCCACGCTCCAAGCGCTCCTCCACCGCATCGGCATTGCCGGTATAGAGCTCAATCGTCACTCCGGGATGACTCCGATGCAGCTCCGCAAAAGTATCGAGCACCAGCCGCATCGATTTGGTTTCGCCGGCTCCAATGCGGATAACGCCTGCAATGCCGAGCTCCCGATCCGCCAACTCTAGCTCGGTCTGTTCCACCAGCAAGACAATCTCCTCGGCGCGCTGGCGCAAGCGCATGCCATCGCTCGTGAGTACACACGATCGATTGGTGCGCTCGAACAGCTCCACGCCCAGCTCGCGTTCCAAATCGGCTATCTGGCGCGAGAGCGTGGGCTGCGTCACATGTAGCACGTTAGCAGCTTCGGTCATGTTTTCCTCGCGGGCCACAGCAAGAAAATAACGCAGCGTTCGCAGCTCCATGATTGCTCCTTCGTGCACAACGGAGAACTTCATTCGGTCCAATTCGTTTCACATACATAATCCGTATATCTAGCTAGTTGCTATAGGCAATATACATTATCAAATCTCGGAACTATCGTTACAGAAGAGAACCATCGAGAAAGGAAGCGCATGGAATACATCACGCTCAATAACGGCATCAAAATCCCCCAGCTAGGACTTGGCACGTATCTGCTTAAACCCGACGATGCCCAATCGTCGGTTACCTCCGCACTCGGCATGGGGTATGAGCTCATCGACACTGCCAATGCATACGTGAATGAGCGAGCAGTGGGTCGTGGCGTGCGCGAATCAGACTTGCCGCGCGAAAACGTGTTTCTCGAAACCAAGCTCTGGCCCTATTTTTACAACAGCGACACCGCCGTTGACGAAACGCTCGAGCGTCTGAACACACCTTACATCGACCTCATGATTCTGCACCAACCCGCAGGCGACTACTTGGCGGGCTATGAGAAGCTTGAGATCGCGTACAAGGAAGGCAAGCTCCGCTCCATCGGAATCTCCAATTTCGACGAGAACGAAATCGAGAAGCTTCTCGCAAATTGCGAGATCGTTCCATCCCTTATTCAGGTCGAGTGCCATCCGTATTTCCCGCAGACCGAACTGAAGAAGCTGCTCGCCCAGCACGACATTGCGTTGCAGGCGTGGTACCCGCTCGGCGGGCGCGGTAACAGCAGCATCATGAACGAGCCCGTCGTGCGCGACCTCGCTGTCAAGTATGGCAAAACGCCTGCTCAAATCATTATGCGTTGGCATATCCAAGAGGGAAATATCGTCATTCCAGGCTCCAAGAATCCGACGCACATCGCCGACAACA
This sequence comes from uncultured Collinsella sp., assembly GCA_902406155.1. Taxonomy (GTDB): domain Bacteria; phylum Actinomycetota; class Coriobacteriia; order Coriobacteriales; family Coriobacteriaceae; genus Collinsella. Next base: position 20,245 of record CABPCW010000002.1, on the reverse strand, counting down.
TCGATGTCTTCGACTTCGAGCTCACGGACAGCGACATGACCGCCATGGCTACCCTCGATCGCGGGAAACCCTTCTATGAGCGCACGCCCGAGAAGCTTGCGCAATATGCCACCTGGCACCCCGACGTTGAGAACCAGAAATAGGAGCATCATGCAGTACACCACCCTTGGACATTCCGGCATCAAAGTCTCTAAGCTCTGCCTGGGAGGTATGAGCTTTGGCGAGCCCAGCCCCGACTTTCACCAATGGACCATCGGACCCGACGACACGCGCGCCGTCATCAAGCGCGCTCGACACCGGAATCAACTTTATCGATACCGCAAACTGTTACAGCTTTGGCACGAGCGAAGAGTATATTGGCACCGCCCTGCGCGATCTGGGCATCGCTCGCGAGAACGTCGTGCTTGCCAGCAAGGTGTACTTTAACGAAGGTGGCCTTTCCGCCAAAGCCATCAAGCGCGAGATCGAAGGCTCGCTCAAGCGTCTGGGCACCGATTACCTGGACCTGTATATCATCCACCGCTTTGATTACGACGTCCCCATGGAAGAGACCATGGAAGCGCTCGACGATCTGGTGCGCGAGGGCAAGGTCCGCGCGCTCGGCGCCAGCGCCATGTATGCCTACCAGCTGCACAACCTGCAGATTATCGCGTGCGACCACGGATGGACGCCCTTTACGAGCATGCAGTGCCACTACAACCTGCTGTACCGAGAGGACGAGCGCGAGATGATCCCGGTGTGCCGCCAGTTTGACATGGCCCTTACGCCATACAGCCCCATGGCTTCGGGACACCTCTGCCGACCCACGTGGGAAAGCTCGAGCACACGCGGCACCACCGACACGACCATGGCCAACAAGTACGACCATGATCGCGCCATCGACATGCCCGTCATTGAGCGCGTGGCCAAGATTGCCGCCGATCACGACGTGCCGATGTCGAGGATTGCGCTGGCATGGCACTGGGCACGTGGTGTGGCGGCCCCCATCGTGGGCTGCTCCAAGCCCGAGCGCGTCGACGATGCCGTGGCCGCGCTCGACGTAACGCTCTCGCCCGCCGAGATCGAGTTCCTCGAAGAGCTCTATCAACCGCACGCGCTCGTTGGTCCCAAGGCCCGTCCCGGCGAAAAGCCGCTTGCCGGCACTACCAAAGTCAAAATCGCAAAGTGACGACATGGACGACAACATCATCGACGGCCTACACGACGCCGGCTGCAGCGAAGATCTCATCGAGCTGTACAGCTCGGCCGCCAGCGACTGCGCGCGTATTTGTCTACTAAAACGGTATCGACGCGAATTGCTCAATGATATACACGCAGGGCAGCAGAAGCTCGAATGCCTTGACTATCTCATTTATCGGCTACGCAGCGCCTCAACCGGATGCTGTTCAAGCCGCTCGGTATCGCGGCCATGAGGCGGCACTTAATAGCACCTCACCATGGCACCAAATACTGCCTCACCATAAAGCCTAAACCGCAGCAACGAAAGGAACTCCAATGACTAAGGCACTTGTGGCATATTTCAGCGCATCGGGAACCACGATGGACGTTGCGAGCCGCTTGGCTCGCGTGACGAACAGTGACCTGTTCGCCATTGTGCCCGCCAATCCATACACAAGCGCCGACCTTAACTGGCGCGACAAGCAGAGCCGCAGCACACTCGAGGCTGCCGACCCCTCCTGCCGCCCTGCCATAACCTCTAGAGTGGAGCACATCGAAGGCTACGACACCATCTTTTTGGGTTTCCCCATCTGGTGGTACGTGGCACCGGCGATTATCAACACATTCCTTGAGTCTTACGACCTGACAGGCAAGACGATCGTCCTGTTTGCCACCTCGGGCGGAAGCGGAATGGGCAAAACGGCGTCGGTCCTTAGGGCAAGCGCTCCGGGCGCAAAGATCGTTGACGGCGGCATTCTCAACAACGCAAGCAACGCCAGCCTCGAGAAGTTCGCGGCAAGGTACCCCTAACGCGACAAAGGCCGACAAATCGGCGGCGCGGCGAGCACGATGAAAGCGGCATCATCGAGTGGATATAGGAGCGCCTGCCCTATTCCAAAGTCGCCACCCTAACCTTTCATCCACTCCAAAACATGTACGTCAACATCCAAAGTCAACATTTTTTGACATCTTTGAATGCTGACGTACAGCTTTTTGTATGGACCGGAGAAGGCGCAAATGGCGAACCCATCGAGCCGTCAAGACACTTTAGCCGCATGACCATGCACTCATCGATGGCAGGATTCCCTATACTGAGTCACATATGACGGTATCGCGCCAAAGGAGAACGCCGTGACCACGTCGCAGATATCCCTGCTCGCGCTCATCTCGGTTGGAGGCATCGGCATCCTGCTTATCGGAATGAGCACGCTCATGAAAGCCGCCGCCCGCAGGAAAGCCAAGGCCTGCACCGCTATGATCATGGGAACGGTCATTGACCACCGCTTTATGGGCGAAGGCAGAATGTATCCCGTTTTGGAGTACACCGTCGACGGCACGCGGTACCACGTGAGAAAACAATTCCGCGGCGTAAAGACCAAAAGCTTGTCGGGACTCCCCGTCCGCACGCAAAGCGCGGCGTACGAAGACGCCAAGGGCTGGTTGCACGTACAGACAGGACCCATCGCACGCCTAGATACTCTCGCAGAGCAGCTTTGGCCCCTCGGCAGCCAAATGACTGTGCACTACAACCCCAGCAGCCCAGACAAGAGCTATGTCGAGCGCCCTATCGTGGGCGACTTTGCCACGCTGATGTTTAACATCGCGGGTATCTTGCTCATCGCGCTGAGTATTTTGCTCTATGTTCTTATCCAGCGCTAGCTCAGACTGATACATCCCGCGCGCCGCGCGCCGTAATGACCGCCACGACACCAAGGACCAGCTATGGCAACACTCTCCGAACAAGAACGTAAGCGCATCCAGCGATACTGCATTTGCCCAAAGGTTGCCGGCGCGGCGCTTGCCATGGCATTCGTGCTGCCCTTATCAATCATTCCTTTCGAAATGGTCGACGACATCGTCTTCCATCACGAAGGCTTCCAAGAGACAGGCATGATGACCGCCTTGGTGCTCACCGCCATCGAGCTCGTTATATTCTGCTATTGCGCGCTCGCGCCGCGCTTTGGCATGCGCGGCAAGCAGTGGAGGGAAATGCAGCACCGGCTCGCCGTCGAGCAGAGCGAAAAAGACCGCTCGGCACAAATTGCAGGCGTTGTTGGCACGCAGGCCGCCGCGCGTCTGCTCAAGAACAGCGACAATGAGACCGCACGCAACCTGGGCGGTGCGGCAGAAGTCGCCGCTGCCGTAGGCGCCGTCGCCACCGCGGCAGACGTGCTTGCCGAAAGCTTTGCCAACCCAAAGGCAATGGCAGAGGCCTGTGGCGTGCCCGTCCCCCGTGCAAAGAAGTGGGTCATCGCGCTTGTGGCGCTGCCCCTCGCGATCGTATGCGGCGCCTATATCCCGCAGCTGGCGCAGGGAAACATCGAGATGCAGGAGAACGCCGCGGCCGCGGCTGAGCAGATCGCCATTGCTCGCAAGGCATTAGAGCCCTCATGCGAGTACGTGTCCGCCGATGACCCCTACGAGCGATACCAAGATTACGGCTATCACGTCCGCGGTTATCTGCACGACGGCGACTCCGATACCCAAAAGACCCATACGTACCTGGATTTTGACAACAAGGGGACACTCACGGAAGTGAGCTACGCGGCAGAGGTCGACCCCGACGCGAGCCTTGAGGACAACCTCGCCCGCATCGAGCTCGACTTGGACGAACTTTCCTCTGTCGTCCAAACCGTAGACGTCAAGACCGTGAGTCCCGAGCTCCTAGCACCGCAAAAGCTCCCCGAAGAGTTTAGGCAGGCTTTTTTGAACGGTTCGCTCTACGAGAGAATCTCCATCAGGACGAGTGACAACCCCATCAAAACGTACTATTCGTTTGACACGGATCCCGAGGATGAATTTGACGAGTGCACCCATCCAAGCATCCGTATCACATTGATGGGCAAAACGAGCTAGCCACCCAATGTGACAAAGGGACTGTCCCTTTGTCACATTATTCGGAGCGTAGGGCTTCCACAGGGTCTTTCTTGGATGCGCTGCGGGCCGGCAGCAGGCCGGCAACGACCGTCAGCAGCACCGAAACTGCAATAAGCACCAGCGCATCCTGCACGGGCAGGCTCATCAGATTGGGTACCTGCTTGGCCGCAAGCGCCCAGGCATTAACCGGAAGGCTCACAGCCACCACGACGACAATGGCAAAGACGCCGGCAATGAGACCTTCGATAAAGGTCTCGGCATTAAATACGTTGGCCACGTTGCGCTTTGACGCGCCAATCGCGCGCAGGACGCCAATCTCCTTTTTGCGCTCCAGCACGCTGATGTAGGTGATGATGCCGATCATGATGGAGCTCACCACCAAACTGATACTCACGAATGCGATGAGCACCAAGCTGATGGTGTTCACGATGTCGGTCACCGAACCCATGATGATACCCATGTAGTCGGTGTACGAGATCGCCTGTTCATCATGGCCGGCGGCTTTGACCTGCTTGTTGTACGCATCGATGTGATCGAGCACGCGCTCCTTGGCCTCAAAGTCGCGCGGGAAAATCTTGACCGAGATGGGGTCCGCCTCGTCCGCATAGCCCAACGTGGCCAGATTGTTTTCGTAGGTGAGCTTTGACGCCTTGGCATAGCTCATCATGAGCGAACTCAGGTCCTCAGCGTCCATGCTAAAGTGGATAGCGCGAGCAAAGGCGTTTGCATCCACGCGCATGGCGCTCGCCAAGTTGGCAAAACTCGAAGACATCTGCGTCGCCATTTGGTCCATGAGCCCTGCCGCACCCGCCTTGAGCTGGGTTGATACCGTCGTCGCAATCTGCTCGCTGACCGCCTTCATCACCTGATCCATAGACTGCTGCAAATACGGAGCCAGCTGCTTTTGCACATAGTCGCCCATCACCTGCTGCAGACGCTCGGCCAGGGCATCGCCGCCGAGTGCCCTGAGCTGAGCCAGGTATTGCTGGGCCGCGGCATCATTCTCAAGATACGCCGAGAATGCGGCAGCAAGCTTTGACGCATCCTTAAGATCTTCGGGCGACAGCGCCTTAAACTGATCGGACTGCATAAAGCCCTCAAACAGCTGATTGGCAAGCGTTCCCACCTGCTGCATTTGCTCGGGCGTGAGCTCCAGACCGTCAAAGATGCCCGAGAAATCCGGGGCCGGCGCCTTGGCCATGATGTCACCGAAGTCGATGTCTCGCCCAACACCCGAAAGGTCAATGTCCAACCCGGACAAATCGAGACCAGAAAGGTCCATGCCACCTGCCGCGCCCGAGAGCGCAGACGTATCGAGTGAGAACGCGCTCTTCAGTGCCGCCTCGTCTACGCTGAACATACTGCCCAAATCCACGCCCTGCTTGGCTTCGCCCTGCAGCTCGTCGAAGGTTTTGCCCGTAAAGACATCCGTCTCGGGGTGGGCAAGCTGCTCCTGCACAATCTGCGAATCGGCAGCACGCTCCATAAGCTGGCGAGTCAGCGCATGCGTATAGACAATGCCCGGGGACAATGCGCTCGCGTTTGCCGTCTCGTTGGGTCGCACCACGCCCACAATGCGCACGTCAATACCGTCGGCAACCTTGGCTTTCATAAAGTCGGCGTCGCCAGACATGTCAGTCCACATGCCGGTCTCTTCGTTTTTGCGATAGGCATCGGCCGGCGACAACACCTTAAACGTCGTGGACAGTGCATCGTCGTAGGTAAAGTCGCTGCCGGTCTTGGGCGTCTTGACCTTGCCGTCGGCCGTCATGGCACTGTTAACCAGGTCGTTGAGCTCATCGATATCCAGCGCGCCGATACTGTAGAGCGTGTAGTCGCCCACTGTTCCGCGGCTCGAAAGCACCATCACGGCCTCGTTGGCAGACGTAGGCCAATGGCCGGCAACGACATCGTACTGGCTGTCGAGCAGACTCTGGTCGTCAATCATCTCGTTAAAGACCGAGGTTCCCATGGATTCCATGCTCACCGTTGCCGCCGAGCTCGCGCCTCCGCTCATGGCCTCGGTCATAGCGTTGGGGACAAGCCGGACGGGCTTCTCGTCGCCCTTGCCCGCACGATAGACAACCGGCGTCACGCCATAGCCGTACTGGATAGCGTTGACCTCTTTGTCGATACCGTCGCCACCGTCGTCAAGCCATGTCTTAAAGCTCGTCATATCGTTAGATTTAACGCTTGCGAACATATCCTTTACGGCCGTGACCACAGGGATCTTGTCGGTTCCCTTAGCTTTGCCACCGGTAGCGTCATCGGACGAGCCCTCGCCCTTGGACGCCTCCTCATCGGTAGCCCCATGCCCGCCCATCATGGATGACAGGTCGTAATCTTGTTTGGAAATCGTGAGCGGGTAGCTCGAGAGCGTGTCCTCCTCGACCTTTTTGATGTAGCCGTTTACGCCGTTGGACAGCGCCAGAATCGCTGCGATGCCAATAATGCCAATCGAACCTGCAAAGGCAGTCATGGCCGTACGGCCCTTCTTGGTCATGAGGTTTCGGGCAGAAAGCCCCAGCGCCGTCACAAAGCTCATCGAGGTTTTGCGCGTGGGCTTGGCCTCGCGACGCGCGGCCTCGGCAGCATCAAAGGGATCTGAATCGTCGGTGATCTTGCCGTCCGCCAGGGTGACGATGCGCGTGGCGTACCTGTATGCCAACTCGGGATTGTGCGTGACCATGATGACCAGACGATCGCGCGCAACGTCCTTGAGCAAATCCATAACCTGCACGGATGTCGTTGAGTCCAAGGCGCCGGTCGGCTCGTCAGCCAGCACGATTTCGGGGTCGTTGATCAAGGCGCGGGCAATGGCTACGCGCTGCATCTGCCCGCCCGAAAGCTGGTTCGGGCGTTTGTCAACGTGCTCGCCCAGACCAACCGCCTCGAGCGCCTTACGCGCACGCTGGCGGCGCTCGGCATGTCCCACGCCCGTGAGTGTAAGCGCCAATTCCACGTTTTCCAAAATGGTCTGATGCGGAATGAGGTTGTAGCTCTGAAACACAAAGCCAATGCGATTGTTTCTGTAGGCATCCCAATCGCGGTCGCTGAAGTCCTTGGTCGAGATGCCATCGATCAGCAGGTCGCCGGAATCGAAATGGTCGAGTCCACCAATGACGTTGAGCATCGTAGTTTTACCCGAGCCCGAAGGACCCAGGATGGCTACAAACTCGTTATCGCGAAAAGACAGGCTTACGCTGTCGAGCGCTACCTGCGTAAACGACTGCGTAACGTACCTTTTGCAAATAACTCTGAGATCCAGCATGGACGGCAACCTCTCTCGCGCGGGCGCGCTCGCCCGCTCCCCCGCCGTTCACGTTCGGCGCGTTTGTCCTACTCTATCCTCATTTTTGGCCGATACCAGTGAGGAATGTAACGAACCGCGCCAAAAAACGAACGGGACAGCACGCCGCATGGCGCACCATCCCGCATATAACATCCCCGATGCGACAAAGAGGCTGTCACTTTGTCACATTCCAATGCGCGCTACTTTTCGAGCCCGCACGGCATAACGTTAGCGCTGCCGCGGCGAGCCTCAGTCACGGCTGCAAAGAAGCGATAGCCGCCCGAGAAGTTAAAGCACTCAAAGCCATGCTGCGCCAAAATACGGCAAGCAATGTAGCTGCGAATGCCGCTCTGGCAAATCACGTAGACCGGCTTGGCCCGGTCGAGCTCGCCCAGGCGATTGCGCAGATCATCGACGGGAATGTTTACGAAACCATCGATATGCCCGCGCTCATACTCCCCTTCCGTACGAACATCGAGCAGCTGCACGCTGCCATCGCGTGGCAAGTTGGGCTCATCCTCCCAATGCCACTGCGCCAGTATGCCGCGATTGAGGTTCTCGATCATAAAGCCCGCCATATTGACGGGATCCTTCGCCGATGAATACGGCGGCGCGTATGCTAGGTCCAAATCCTTAAGCCTATCGCCGCGCATGCCTGCCTGGATGGCAGTCGCCAGAACGTCGATACGCTTGTCCACACCATCGATGCCCACGATTTGCGCACCCAGCAGGCGCAATCCCTGCTTCTCGAAGACAACCTTCATGGTCATGGGCGTTGCACCCGGATAATAACCCGCATGCGAACCGGGCGACAGGACCACGCTGTCGCAGTCAATTCCCGCCGCGTGTGCTGCCTTTTCGGATAGTCCCGTGCTTGCCGCCGTCAAGTCGAATACCTTGATAACCGATGAGCCCAACGATCCGAGGTAGCAGCTGTCCATGCCGGCTATGACATCGGCGACGACACGCCCCTGCTTGTTGGCGGGGCCGGCGAGCGAAATGACCGCGTCCTCGCCGGTCACCTGATGCGTGACCTGCACGGCATCGCCCACGGCATACACGTCGGCAGCAGAGGTCTCCATGCGGTCGTTGACCACAATAGCCCCCTTGATGCCCAGTTCGAGCCCCGCCTCTTGCGCCAGATGGCTCTCAGGTGCCACGCCAATGGCAAGCAGCACCATATCGGCTCCGATAGGGTCATCGCCCGCAACATGGGTGACAACGCGGCCATCAACTTCCTCAAAACCTGTCACATCGGCCTTGAGGCGCAGATCGATACCGTGCTCACGCACCTCGGTATGCAAAAGGGTCGCCATGTCGTAATCCAGGTTGTTCATAAGCTGGACGGGACGCTGCAGAAGGGTCACCTGGAGCCCCAGCTCGCACAGATTCTCCGCCGTCTCGACGCCAATGAAGCCGCCGCCGATCACGACGGCACTGCTCGGTCGCCGCTCTCGAACATAGCTGTGAATACGCAGCGTGTCCTCAACGGTGCGTAGGCTAAAGATTTTATCCGAGTCGATGCCCGGCAACGCAGGGCGAATCGGCTTTGCACCCGGCGACAGGATGAGCTTGTCATACGTCTCGACAAATTCCTCGCCCGTCAGCATATTGCGAACCTCGACCGTATGCGAATCGGGATGGATGGCAAACACCTCGTGACTCGTCTTGACCGCAATGCGAAAGCGATCCCAAAAGCCCTTGGGAGACTGCAGCGTCAATGCGCTCTCTTCTTCTATCACGCCGCCAATGTAGTACGGAAGCCCACAGTTGGCATACGATACAAAACCCGTGCGCTCAAAGATGACAATTTGGGCCTGCTCGTCGAGTCTGCGCAAACGTGCGGCCGCCGATGCTCCGCCCGCGACGCCTCCAACGATAACCACCTTCATAGCTAACGCACCACCTTGCCCGTGTAGCCGCTTATGCCGCCGATATTCTTGACACTGCCATACCCAGAACGCTTAAGAAAACTCACAGCTTGGTTGCTTCGCGCACCGCTCAGGCAATGCACGAAAAGCTGCGTGCCCTTTCGACGTATACCCATGATGCTACCCCGAAGCAGAAAAAAGAGTCGCTGTTTCCAGCGACTCCCCTTCAGTTGTCTGTCCCACGGACTTACTGTTCGCTCTTCGCGAGTGCCTGATCGATCAGTTTGTTGAGCGCCTCGCGCTGCTCAGCGGAGTTGATGCCGCCCATGATCGGCTCTCCCACAATGTTACCGTTCTGGTCGATCACGTAGGTGGTCGGGAACGAGTACAGGTTGGAGGTGAACTTTCCGGCCTCGCTGTCCGACTTAAACCAGATGTTCTTATACGTCACGCCCTTCTTGGAAAGCACGTCCTTGGCATCGGCCACCTCGTCTTTGTTGCCATCGAGCGTAAAGGAATTAACGCCCACGACCTGGCCGCCCTTCTCGGCAAGCTCCTTGTTGAGCTTCTCCAGATCGCCCAGCTCTCCCACGCACGGCTTGCAGGTGGTAAACCAGAAGTTCATGACGGTGACCTTGTTCTTGGAGAACAGCTCGTCGCTGTTTACATCGTTGCCGTCCAAGTCCTTGCCCTTAAAGCTGGGGAACTTCGTCTCCCCGCTCTCGCCGTTAGTCATGCCTGCGGTCGAGGCATCGACGCTCTCCCCCTCGCCGGGCGTGCTGCCGCATCCGGGGAACTCCTTCTCCAGCGCCATGAGCTTATCCTCGATCTCCTTGACCTGCTGCGCGCCGGCCTTAAGCGTCTTGAGCTCGTCAGCCGTAAACTGATCCTTGGCGCCCTCGATGGTATCAAGCAAAAAGTCGCCGTAATTGCTACCGTCCTCAATCATTGCCGAGTCTTTATTTGCCGCATTGAATACCTTTTCCCACAGGGCGTTATCGCTCGCGAAGATCTCGTTTTCCTTTTGCAGCAGCTGCTGGTACAGCTCGGCCGCCTCCTCGGCGCTCGACGGCTTTTGCGCTATAAGCTCGGCAATCTGCGCATCGCCGCTCGTGGCATCCTTCGCGTCGCCCTTGGGGGCAGAGCACGCCGCGAGAGTCAGCGCCAGCACGGGCAGCATCAACAAGGCCGCAATTTTTGACAGTTTCATGGTTCCTCCGTTTATATCGAAACTTATATAGGTACCTATTTGTTTTCGCAGGCTTGCGCGGGCTGCGCGGGTTTGTCGCCCGTCACACCCAGCCCATAGCGAAAGCTAATAGCATCGACGGGGCACGCGCCCACGCATTTGCCGCAACGAATGCACTCGGCATGGTTGGGCGTACGCGTAACGTCCACGTCCATTTGACACACCTTGGCGCACTTGCCGCACGAGACGCATTTGCACTGGTCAACCTGGATCCCCAGCAACGACACCTTGTTCATGAGCGCATAAAACGCACCGAGGGGGCAAATCCATTTGCAGAAGGGGCGGTAGAACAGCACGCTCAGCACTGCAACCACAATGAGAATCGCGAGCTTCCAGGTAAAGAGCTTTCCCAGCGCGGAGCGGATTCCCGTATTCATGATGGACAGCGGAATCGCGCCCTCGAGCACACCCTGCGGGCAGATGTACTTGCAAAAGAACGGGTCGCCCATACCCACATCGTTAACCACCAAGACGGGCAGCAGCACCACGGCAAACAGCAGCACGGCATACTTGATGTACGTGAGCGGCTTGAGCTTTTTCGTGGAGAGCTTTTTGCTGGGAATCTTATGCAGAAGCTCTTGCAGCCATCCAAACGGGCACAAAAAGCCGCATACAAAACGCCCCAACAGCACGCCGATCAAAATGAGCGTTCCGGTCACGTAATACGAGAAGCTAAACTTAGACGATCCCACCACCGACTGAAACGACCCGATGGGGCACGCACCCGAGGCCGCCGGACACGAGTAGCAGTTGAGCCCCGGCACGCAGACGGCTTTGCCCGCCCCCTGGTAGATGCCCCCCTTGGCAAAGTTAGGCAGGTGAATATTGGTCGCAAGCGTCGCCGCCGCCTGAATCAATCCGCGGAATCTCGCCAAAAGATGCGATGCAGTGTTTTTTCTTTTATCCAATTCCGATACACTCCAAGCACAGCCTGATTGCCTTGGCCAGCACGGCATCTGCCTCGCCGCGCATAACGCCAAAGCACACCATGGCTACCCCAACGATCAGCAAAGCCACCTGCGCCACAGGCTTAATCGCTTTGAACAATCTGACCACTCCTTTCGTTTCGCGACCCATTGGACCATACCGACTATAAAATCCGTGTTAAGCGTGAATGACTATGCAAGGAGAACGTTATGCGCATCTTGGTCGTCGAGGACGAGCGGGCGCTGTGCGATGCGATCGCACGCAGCCTGCGCAACTTGGCCTATAGCGTCGACTGCTGCTACGACGGGCAGCAGGCCCTCGATCTGCTCGATGTCGAGACCTTTGATCTTGTCGTGCTCGACCTCAATCTCCCCCATGTCGACGGCATGACCGTGCTCAGGCAACTCAGAATTACCGATTGCGAGACCAAGGTGCTCGTGCTCTCGGCACGTGGCGAGGTCTCCGACAAGGTAGCGGGGCTCGATGCGGGCGCCAACGACTACCTCACCAAGCCGTTCCATCTTGACGAGCTGGCGGCACGCATACGCAGTCTCACGCTCAGGCGCTTTACGCAAAACGACGTTGTTCTAGCCTGTGGATTGTTGAGCTTTGACACCAAAGCGCGCCTCGCCTCCGTGGGCGGCGAGACCCTATCCCTCACGCGCAAGGAGACCGGCATCTTGGAATACCTGATGCTTAACCAGGGGCGGCCGGTGAGCCAGGAAGAGCTTATCGAGCATGTATGGGACAGCAGCGTCAACAGCTTTAGCAACGCGACCCGCGTGCACATCTCGTCGCTGCGCAAAAAGCTGCGCGGCGCGTTGGGGCACGACCCCATCCGTAACCGAATCGGCGAAGGCTACGTTATGGAGGACGGCAAATGAAGCGGCTGTCGCTGCAGTGGCGCATCACGTTGATGACGGCACTGCTGATATGTTCAACCTGCGTACTTATGAATTGCCTGGTTGGCTACTCCGGCATGCGCTACATGGACTCGATCGGCAATGAACTATCGGCGCACAGCAAGGTGGAGGCGGCCTCGCCCAGCTCATTTGACCCGACAAACAAAGAGCTCGATGACGCGCTGACCATCGTCGTGAACGACGCCCAAGAATCGTTTGGCGCGACGAGCTGGTATATAACTGCAGCGGTGACGCTGCTCGGCGGCGTGCTGGCCTACTTTGTGAGCGGACATGCGCTGCGGCCGTTGCGCTTCTTTGCGACGCAAGTCGAGAGCGTGCGGCCCGACAACCTCGCCGACACAAAAATCAGCGAGGACGTGCCCTCTGAACTCAGGCGCTGCAGCGCGTCGTTTAACGACATGATTACCCGCCTTGACGAGGGATTTTCCGCACAAAGACAGTTTACGGGCAATGCGGCGCACGAACTGCGCACGCCGCTTGCGCTCATGCAGGCCCAGGTTGAGCTGTTTTGCGCCGAGCACCCCGACGTCGACGCCGATACAGCGAGCCTGCTCGGGCTGCTGCAGGAGCAGACCGAGCGAATGACGCACATGACAAAGACCCTGCTCGAGATGAGCGAGCTGCGCAGTGTCCCTTGCAACGATGTGATTGACCTAGCGCCGATGATCGAAGAAGTGCTCACGGACCTGGCACCCCTTGCCGAGCAAAAAGACATCACGCTTACAAGTGAGGGCGACGCGCAAATGATCGGCAGCGACACGCTAATCTATCGGTTGCTGTTCAACTTGACCGAAAACGCCATACGCTATAGCGCGCCCAACTCGACCGTGCAAATCAACGCCTGCGCCGAAGGCGACCGCGTGCTGCTACGGGTGCACGACCAGGGACAAGGCATTCCCGAGCAATACCAGACGAGCATCTTTCAGCCCTTCTTTCGCGTCGATAAATCGCGCAGCAGGGCATATGGCGGCGTGGGGCTGGGGCTTGCGCTGGTCTGGGAGATCGCCGCACTCCACGGCGGTTCCATCGAGGTCGAAGAGAGCTCAGAGAGGGGAACGACTATGCTCGTGACTCTTCCCGCGCATAACATCGAAGATGCGACAAAGGAACTGCCCCTTTGTCACATCTGTTAGTTCGCAGGATACGTGAGGTCCAAGATGCACGAAATTGGGCGAAGCGCCAGCAAAAAGCCCCCGCTTCCAAGCGGAAACGGGGGCTAGGTGAGTTAGCTTACTCCCACTCCACCGTGCCAACCGGCTTCGGCGTGAGGTCGTAGCACACGCGGCAGATACGGGGAACCTCGGCGGTGACGCGAGCGGTGATGCGCTTGAGCAACGCCCAGTCGAGCTCAGGCACCTCGGCGGTCATAACATCGACGGTGTTGATGCAGCGAATGATGCAGGGCCAATCGTAGGCGCGCTTGCCCTCGCGCACGCCGGTGGCGCGGAAGTCGGGCACGACGGCAAAATACTGCCAGATGGTCAGACCCGCCTTGTCGATCTCCTCGCGCACGATCGCGTCGGCTTCGCGCAGCGCCTCAAGACGGTCGCGGGTGATGGCACCAAGGCAGCGGACGCCCAGGCCGGGACCGGGGAACGGCTGGCGCTCGACCATGTTCTCGGGCAGGCCGAGCTCGCGACCGACCACGCGGACCTCGTCCTTGTACAGCAGTTTGACGGGCTCGCAGAGCTCAAACTGTAGGTCCTCGGGCAGACCGCCCACGTTGTGGTGAGCCTTCACGCCGTCTTGGGACTCAAGAATGTCGGGATAGATGGTGCCCTGGGCGAGGAAGCTGACCTCGTCGCCCACCTTTCGGGCCTCTTCCTCGAACACGCGGATAAACTCGGCGCCGATAATCTTGCGCTTGGTCTCGGGCTCGTCGACGTCGACGAGCTTATCGAGGAAGCGGTCGGTGGCGTCCACGTAAACCAGGTTGGCGTCCATCTGGTTCTGGAACACGTCGACGACCTGCTCGCTCTCGCCCTTGCGCATCAGGCCGTGGTTCACGTGCACGCAGATAAGCTGCTTGCCGATGGCCTTGATCAGCAGTGCCGCGACAACGGAGCTGTCAACGCCGCCGGAAAGGGCCAGCAGGACTTTCTTGTCGCCGATCTGCTCGCGGATTGCAGCGATCTGCTCTTCGATGAACGCCTGGGCAAGTTCGGGAGTGGTGATTCGCACCATGTCGTCGGGACGCTTGTTGGGATCCATGCAGAGCTCCTTTTCGGTTCGATGGGAGTGCGTTGCATGTATGCAAACGCACCGTCATATGACCTCATTATATGCAGAGCAAGGTCCGTTTCCCATCGCTGCGTCAGGGCTTTTTGCAGGGGTGGCAGTTTTTCTATATTCCAAGGTCAGCTAGGCTTCGACAGCCACCTTGGGAGCATCGACAATAGACTCTTCCTTTATACGTTCGGCATAATCGTAGGCGATAACCACAAATTCCAGTCCCGAGCAACAGGGGTACAATTGCTGCTAATGTTGCCAGCTGTTGGGAGATGGAAGATGGACTGCGATGGCTACCCGCGCATTCCCATGCCGTTGATGTGCACCGCCTTTGTGCCGGGGCAGATTGACGCTGCGGTTGCAGGCATTTCCGACCCCGATTCACGCACCATCGCCACGGCGGAAGCGCTGTACTTTCGCGGACAGGCCACACTCGCCGCCGAGACAGCACGCCCCTATCTTGACGCCACCGATCCCGCACTGCGCTATTCCGCATGCCTTATCTGCGGATATGCCAGTCTGTCGCTCAACCGTATCACCGATGCCCGTCGTTGCCTTGCGGGCATCCTCGATACGCCAACTGACGAGGAATCTTCTGCCGTCCACGCCACGCATATCCTGTTCGCCTCCGCCGCGAGCGTCCTGTTGCACTTGCCTTCCCCGTATTCTGCCGAAGAGTTTTATCCACTTGCGGCGCATCTGCCCGAAGGCCTGCGCCTGTTCGCCAGCTACGTGATGGCGCACGCGTTGTATCTGCGCGGCGAATACGGCCGCAGCCTGGGCATGGCGGAAAACGCCCTGATTATGAAACAGGGAAGCTACCCCATCTCGGAGCTATTCCTGCACTTGTCGGCTTCGATGGCCTGCATGAGCCTCAAAGACGTCGACGCCGCAAAGGCACACTTCGGAGCCGCTTGGGACATTGCGCGTCCCGACGGCCTTATCGAGCTCATTGGCGAGCACCACGGCCTTTTGCAGGGGCTCATCGAGGCGTGCCTAAAAACGCAATACCCTGACGACTTCGCGCGCATCATCGAGATCACGTACCGCTTCAGCTACGGCTGGCGGCGCATCCACAACCCCGATTCGGGCGAGGACGTGGCCGACGATCTAACGACCACGGAATTCACCATAGCCATGCTCGCCTGTCGTGGGTGGACCAACGCCGAAATCGCACGCCATATGGGAGTATCGCCGGGCACCGTCAAAAACCGCCTATCCGGCGTATACGCAAAGCTTGGCATCGGCACACGCGCCGAGCTGGTCGCGCATATGTTGCGTTAGCGACCGGGCTGCCAAGCGCATCGAACGCGTTCCGGAACCCGGCGCTTCGCTCGATCAATTTGGACATTTTGACCCTTGAACGGCACTACCGCCACGAAGCGGCTTCTCGCAAAATTGGATTATTTCCATCGATACCTGCGGGATGGGAGCCAAAGATGCTTGATCGCCGTTCGTTACTTGTTGCCGGAGCGTCCTCGCTGGCGAGCATTATGTTGCCGCGCGTGCCGGGAAGCGCAAACGCCTTCATATTGCCGTTTGCGCCCACCGAAGCCTATGCCGACGAAAAAGACCCCTTCAGGGTGCTCGTTCTCTCGCGCACCATGTTTGGTGTGGTCGTGGTCGACGTCGCCAACAAGAATGCGCCCATCGCAGGTGCCCAGGTCACGCTCACATCACGCTATGCCGCAGGCAAGCAGCTCACCGCCACGACCGACGACGAAGGCACGGCCATCTTTGAGGTCGCGCCGCTTTCGGAAGGCTACGTGGACGAGGCAACGCTCCTTGACGCGTACGACTTTAACGGCGGCATCTCCATTAGTGTGGCGGGCTACCGTGATGTCGAGATTCCACTTGCGCGCATCCAGGGCGGCACCGCCATAACCGCGCCCACGCGTCCGCTTTCCGACGGCGAGCCGTACTTCCGCCAGCTCACATTCGACGAATGGGACATCCAGTACGCTGAAGCCACGTTTATGGCATTGCCGAAAGACGACACGGCAAACGAGCAGCCCGACACGCACGCCTTCGCTGTACAGGCTCATCTGCCGCAGGGTGGGCAGGCAACGCTGCGCATCAACAAAGTGACGTCTGCCGCGGGCAGCTCACCCGAAACCGTCACGCAGATCGGTCAGATCAAGGCCAGCGCATCGGGCGCGGATAATCTGGCGACGTTCACACTCGAAGACATGTTTCTCGACGCGGCATCGGGCCTTCTGGAAGAAGGGTGCAAACTGCGCTTTGTCCTCGACTATCAGGGCAAAACCTACACGCTTTCATCCCCTATGGCCGTTGTCACCGCGCCGGCCGCAAAGGCGGAATCGGGCTCGACCACCATCATTCCCACCACCATGGACCAAGAGATCACTCCGTTTGATTTCCCCGCGGCGTTTCCCGGCATCGGCGGCAATAAGTTCACGTGCTGGATACCCACATTTCCGATCCTCTTCGATTTCTCGTTTGCTGGATACGTGCTGTTTGGCGGAGGATACAAACCAGCCAGCTATATGAACGATTCGGGCAATCCTGATCCGGAATACTGGAAGAAATCGCCGCGCGAGTCGGGTGCCAAGCAGGCGAACCGCTACCTCGACGAGATGGAGGGGAAGTGGAATCAGTACAAGAGCATGAGTGCCGGTTCGGGCACCGACCCAAGAAACACCAAGCTCCTTCGCCACCATTGCACGCTGCTGTTCACGATGGATATCGCCACACAGCTGTACGGCTCGCTCGCCTACGATTGGGCGGGCAAAACCTGGGGTGACAACAACGACCCCGCATACGGCAATATTAAGGCCCTCTTCCAGGTAAGAACCGACCTCAACTGGACCGAACAGTTCACCTTGGGACCGGTGCCGTTTTTCCTAAACGTCAACCCCTGGGTGCTGGCAAAACTGGCGCTCGCCGTGGGCGCCCACACGCACGGTAGCGGCGCGGCGTTTTTTAAAAACATTTCGCTCGATTGGTCAAACACGTCGGGCTCGTTCACCATCCAGATCGGGCTTGCCGTTACCTTTGGAGCCGGCGTTGCGGGCGTCGCCTCGTCTGCCGTGCGCGGCGCCGCATCCCTCACGCTGTTCATTGGGTACGAGAAGGCAGATGGACACCCGCTTCCGCGACTGCGCGTAGGTGCAGACGTCGATGTCGATGTGATACTCCAGTTCGTTATGTTCAAGTGGACCACCAAGGCTTGGTCGGGATCGTGGCCCACACTCGCCGATTCGTGGAATATGTCGGTGAACAACGGCGACCAGTATGTACTCCAGCGCTCTGAGCTGGCCTTGGGTGGAGATACGCCTTATACGCTGAACGCCTGCTTCGGCTCGGGCGGCAACGCCGAGGCAGGTGGTGTGCCGCAGTTTATCGCGTCGGCCACCATCGTCACCAACGCCGAGCTGCTCGCACGCGCCGAGGTTAAGGCCACTGCCGTAAACGCCGCGCCTGTCGTGCGCGATTGGGATCAAGCGGTCACGCGCATTGAGCTCGAGGCGGATGCAGAAAGCGACGACACGGGACAGACCGAGCATTTCGTCCATGCACTGATAGAGAACGACGAAAACGCCGCGCCAATGTATAAGTACACCTATATCGGGCAGGCGACGAACGCCGTTGCGGACCCCAACGCCAATTCTGCCGGCGTGTCGGAGGACGAGCGTGGCGGCATAAAACCCTCGAGCGACAACGTGCTGTTTTCCGGCGTGCTCAGCGAAGCCCACATGAAGCTGGCAATGATTGCCGGCGTAGAATGCCTGTTCCGTATCGCCTCGGTGTGCTACGGCGACAATGGCCGCTCGCGCCTGGTGGTGCACACAAGGGCAAACGGCACGTGGTCCGCCCCCACGCCCGTGGACTTCCCCCTTGGGTTTGGCGAGGGCGACGTGGAGCGCGACGGCATATACGATTACGACTTCGACGTGGTGGAATATACGGACGGGGGGGGAACCAGGACGCCTACGTGCTGCTGGTCTCGGGCGAGCGCCCCGACGGCGACAACACCCTTTTCGATACGGCAAGCACAGCCGGCATACTGTCCGTCGTGCGCCTGCGCATAAGTAATGACGAGACCCGCGTGGTGTCGCATACGTCATGGCGCAGCATCTCGCGCGGCCGCCTGCAAGAGGATGGCTACCATTGCCTGCAGTGCCCGCGTATCACGGTGGGCAAGACGCTGGTCGACGGGCGCCTGTCGGGTGCCTACCTCCACCGCCGCGGAACCACCGCAGAAAAGGCGCTCGGCAGCGAGGCTGAGGTTGCGCTGGAGTGCTTTACCCTGTGGTCGGACGTTTCGGGCGACAGCCTGACGTTCCGCCAAGTTCTTCGCTTTCCGCAGGCACCGTCGAGTATCGAGCTGGGCGAGCCCGAGAATATCAACGGCAAAATGGTGGTGCCCGTTACGTACGAGACCGCAAACGGTTGCGGCTGCGCACCGTACGCCGTGATCGGCCAGTCTATCGCGGGC
Organism: uncultured Collinsella sp.; assembly: GCA_902406155.1. GTDB lineage: Bacteria > Actinomycetota > Coriobacteriia > Coriobacteriales > Coriobacteriaceae > Collinsella. The sequence continues at coordinate 1,260 of CABPCW010000002.1, read as the reverse complement.
TGGGGCGTTATGCCGCCGGACGCCGCGGTGCCCCATGCGGTGCCATGGCCGCAGCACACGGGCTTTTTGGCCACCGTCAACGAACAACTGCAGCATATTACTTGGACGCGAGGCGCATCGGCATTTGCAACGCAGCCCGTGGGTGCCGCAGGCTGTGGCCCGGCATCGTTTAGCGTAAGCAACAACGGCAGGTGCGTGCTCTATGTAGAGAACACCGATGGCAAGGTGGGACAAACCTACGACGAAGAAGGCAACCCGGTAGCAGTGATGGGCAAGCACTTCCGCATCTTCGCCAGCACCTTGGCAGGCGATCTGTTCACGGAGCCGTTCGTGATGTGCGAGCTGGACCATCCCGTCGATCAGATAACGACATTTTTGACGTCGGGAGGCATGCTCTCCGCGCTCGCCACGCACATTGTGAGTGCCGAGCAGAGCAAGGCGGAGCTGCACGGCATCGAAGTGCCCTTGGTGGCGTGTGCCACTCCGACGGGCGCGGTCGCTACCTCGGGCGCGGTGGTACCCGGAGCAGCAGGCGAATCCTTCATGGTCACGGTGCGAAACGACGGCAACACCTTGCTGACCGCCGGCACGATCGATCTGTACCGAGAGGGCTCCAGTCAGCCGTTCTCCAGCGCATCCATCGGATTCGGAGTGAACGCACGCATGGCTTCGATCTACGATCCAGAGCTTGCCGAGGACGCTTCGGCCAACGACATGGCACACGTGAAGTACGCACTCGAGACGCTGGGCACACGTTTTGCAACGCACCCGCTGGTAGCCGACAACGGCAACGCCGTGCTGGCACCGGGTTGCACGGCACAGTTCCGCATGAGCTTCGCCATCCCCGAGAGTTGGAGCGACGAAGTGGGCAAACGCGTAACGCTGTATGCGAAGGCGCGTAATCTGGTGGCGCTCGATCCCGTAACGCTCGAGGAAATTCGACCGGGCGCAAACTCGGCGCTGGGTGCCGTACTGCACGAGCTTCATGTGCCCGACGCGGCATGCGAACGCTCGGAAGTTCAGGTCGGTGTATGCGACAGCGCGGATACGACAGGACTTCACGACGCCCCGATGACGGTCGACGGCGATGGTGGCTCGAGTGGCGGCGGTACTGACGAGGGCGGCGGCTCCGGCGGAAGCAGCTCCGGCAGTGGCAAGGACCACGACAATAACAAGCGCTCCGGAAAAGCGGGCGCACTTGCGGGCACGGGCGATGTCAACGCTCCCCTTACGGCAGCCGCTGCAGCACTCGCCGCGGCA
>CABPCW010000001.1 GCA_902406155.1 uncultured Collinsella sp. | reverse complement strand
TGCACGACTCGCTCGCCGCGCTTTCGGCCCAGACGGCCATGTCCACGGCTCCGGCTCCCGCGATGGACGCTCCCGCTGTCGACCCGCTCGATCCCACGGGCGCGACCGGTCAGTTTATGCCCGACCCCTCTGACACCGGCTTCTTTACGCTGTCCGAGTCCGAGATGGTCCAGCAGGACCGTAAACAGGCCAAGGTTCGTCGTCGCCACCGCCACACGGGTCTTAAGATCTTCCTGGTACTGCTTCTGCTCATCGTGATCGCTGCCGGCGGTCTTGGCTATGCTTATACGCGCGGCATGGGCTACCCCTCGCAGGAGTCCGTCATCACCGACCTGTTCCAGGCTGCCGGTGACGGCGATACCGCCAAGGCCGAGTCCTGCCTGGCCTCGAGTCTGTCCGAGGACGCCAAGGCGATGATCATCTCCTCGATCCCGCAGGGCGCCACCGTCTCGATCGAGGGTATGGATCAGTCCATGACCGAGACCACCGCCAAGGTGAAGGCTTCGCTGTCCAAGGGCGGCGAGCAGGAGTACACCGTTAAGTTCGTGCGCTCCGACAACCATATCGGTTGGGCCGTTTCCTCCTTCGATATCGATTTCTCGGCCGCTGACAACCAGTAGTGACCTTATGAGATTTGGCTCTGCCCGGCGCTTCACCGCAAGTGAGGTGCCGGGCTTGCGCTAGTATGATGGGCTAGTAGTTTTCCAGCAATCATCCAACACATCAGGAGTTGCGTTGTTTTCTTTGATGGATATGTTCTTCGGTAGCTATGCGGGCGATCTCGCCATCGACCTCGGCACCGCCAATACGCTCGTCTCCGTGCGCGGCAAGGGCATCGTCATCCGCGAGCCCTCCGTTGTCGCTATCGACAAGAACGACGAGCGCATCCTGGCAGTCGGCATCGAGGCCAAGCGTATGCTCGGCCGTACGCCCGGCAACATCGTGGCCGTTCGTCCCCTTAAGGACGGCGTCATCGCCGACTTCGATGTCACCGAGGCCATGCTTCGCTACTTTATCGACAAGGCTTCCGAGAAGCGCTATCCGTGGACTCCGCGTCCGCGCGTCGTCGTCTGCGTTCCCTCCGGCGTCACGTCGGTCGAGAAGCGCGCCGTCTTTGAGGCCACGATCCAGGCCGGTGCTCGCCAGGCCTATCTGATCGAGGAGCCCATGGCCGCTGCCATCGGCGCCGACTTGCCTGTTGAAGAGCCCACGGGCTCCATGGTCATCGATATCGGTGGCGGCACCACCGAGGTCGCCGTTATCGCTATGGGCGGTATCGTCGTGTCGCAGTCCATCCGCATTGCCGGTGACGAGTTTGACCAGGCCATCCTTACTCACGTTCGCGATGCCTATAACCTGGCTATCGGCGAGCGTACGGCCGAGGACATCAAGATTAAGGTCGGTTCTGCCGTGCCGCTCAAGGATGAGCTCGACGTCGAGGTCAACGGACGCGACGTTATCACGGGCCTGCCCAAGACCGTGCGTATCGAGAGCGAGGAGATCCGTCGCGCGCTCAACAAGCCGCTCGACGAGATGGCCAAGGCCGTTAAGGACGCTCTGGACGCCACGCCGCCCGATCTTGCCTCGGACCTTATGTACTACGGCATTCTGCTGACCGGCGGCGGTGCGCTGCTGCGCGGCCTCGACGTGCGCCTGCGCGACGAGACCGGCGTTTCGGTCAACGTCAGTCCCACGGCGCTCGATAACGTCGTAAACGGCTGCGCCCGCGTGCTTGAGGCCAACGCCTTTGACGGTGGCTTCGTCCAAACCAATGCTTAATTTCCAAAAGGTGGATTCCATTTGGCACGATCTTCGGGTTTCTCTCCAAATCTGAATACCAAGCGACAATCAACGGGTATGCGCCCGTTGATTGTTTTCAGCCTGATTTCGGTGTTGCTGCTCACGTTTTATATCCGTGAGGGCGAGGCCGGGCCGATTCATGCCGTACGCTCGGGCGTGACGACGATTACCTCGCCGGTGCGCTTTTTGGGGTCGGCCGTGGCGGCTCCCTTCAACGCGATCGGCAACGTGTTCTCCAACCTCACGGCTTCGCAGGAGTCGCTCGACGACCTCAAGAAGCAAAACGAGGTGCTGACCTCTAAGGTCGCCGAGCTTTCCGAGTCTCAAAAGACTGCCGAGCGCCTGGAGGGCCTGGTCGGGCTGCAATCGACCTACAACCTTAAGTCGACCGCTGCCCGTATTGTCGGTGCGTCGGGCGATGCCTGGACCTCGACCGTTACCATCGACAAGGGCTCTGCCGACGGACTTACCATCAACATGCCCGTGACGAGTTCTGCCGGTGTTATCGGCCAGATTATCGAGGTATCGGCCAAGACCTCTACCGTACGCCTGATTGGCGACGAGAACTCGGGCGTGTCGGCTATGGTGCAAGACACGCGCGCCCAGGGAATGCTGCAGGGCCAGCCCGATGGCACCTTGCGCCTTGAGTACGTGAGCGTCGACTCCGACGTCAAAGTGGGCGACATCATCGTGACCTCGGGCATTGGCGGCGTGTTCCCCAAGGGCCTGCCGCTCGGCACCGTTTCCTCGGTGGAAAAGTCGGCCAACGATGTGTATTACACCATCGTCGTACGTGCCCAGACCACGGCAGAAAATAACGAGGAGGTGCTCGTCATCACCTCGCTTACCGATGAGCAGTCAGCCTCGGATGAGGATGTGAGCACGGCCAACAGCACGCCGCAGGGAACGTCGCGCGATGCTGCGACCAAGACGAAGGACGAGAGCTCGGATGACAGTTCTGACACGTCCGAGACGACCGATTCCGGCTCGAGCGAATAAGGGGCATGTCCATGGATCTACACGAACAAGGGGCGAGCTCCCGTACGTTTGCTATCGCCGCCATCGCCTGTGTGCTCCTGCAGGCGGGCCTGGCGCCGCAGATTTCCATCGCGGGCGGTCGCGTCGACTTTATGATTATCCTGGTGTGCCTGAGCGTGTTTTCGGGCGATCCCACGCGGGCTGTCGTCTGCGGTTTTTGCAGTGGCCTGTTCTATGATCTTTCCGCCGCCGTTCCGGTGGGCGTTATGTCGCTGCTGCTGACGGTGGGCAGTTTTGCCCTGGTGCACAGCACGGCCGGTCAGACGGGCGGCTCCCCGAGCGCGCGCGGTATTACCGTGGGCGCCTTCGCGCTTGCCATCAACGTGGTCTACAGCATCATCTTGCTGTTTATGGGTCTGGAGACGAGCTTCGTGGTGGCTATTTTTGGCCACGCACTGCCGTCTTCGATTCTGACGGGTCTGGTTGCCATTCCGTTTTTGATGTCCGGTGTCGTGCCGCAGTCCGGTTACGGATTCTCCGCACGAGGTGGTCGTCAGACGGGCATGCGCTTCAAGCCCAAGACCCGCAAACTCAAATAGGGGAGGCCCGTAGATGTCTTCCCAGATGACGGTTATCATCGCCGGTATCGTGTTGGTCGTGGCCATTGTGGTCGCGCTGCTCATCATGCGCCGCGGCGATTCCCGTTTTACCTACGACACTCAGCATGGAACGGCCCCGCGTGCCACCGAGGGCGAGGGCAATACCGCCGCTACCGCCTTCAAGGGTCGCTTCTCCATCCTCACCGCCGGCGTGGGCGCGATGTTTGCCGCTCTCGCTGTCAAGCTGTGGGGTATGCAGATGGTCTCGTCGGACTACTACGACAAGCAGGCCAAGAGCAACCAGACCCGTACCGTTACCACGCCTGCCGTGCGTGGCCGCATCTTGGACCGCAATGGCGTCGCGCTGGTGCAAAACCGTCCCTCACTTGCCGTCGTCGCCTATCGCGACCTGGCCGATGACACCGTGCTGGTTCGCCATCTTGCCAACGTGCTCGGTATGCCCTACGTCGCGGTGCTGCGCAATATCCAGGACAATTCCGAGGGCGCTCAGAGTCTGCATACCATCGCGACGGACGTGCGCCGCTCCACGGTTGCCTATATTCAGGAGCATGCCGGCGAGTTCCCGGGCGTGAAGATTGCCGAGCGCACCGAGCGCCAGTATCCATATGGCGAGACGGCATGCCATATCTTGGGCTATACCGGCACCATTACCTCCGAGCAGCTCGAGGCCCAGAATAAGAAAACCTCTGGCGATGATGATGCTTCTGCTGGCCGGATTACGTACCAGTCTGGTGATATCGTGGGCCAGGCGGGTGTCGAGAGCTACTACGAGAACTTGCTGCAGGGTATTCGCGGCGAGCAGACGGTTAAGGTCGATGCCTCGGGCAACGTGACCGGACAGGCCGGCGCCGTGCCTGCCAAGGCCGGCTCCGACATTAAGCTCACGCTTGACCTCAAGATCCAGCAAGCCTGCGAGACGGCGCTGGCGAGCGCTATCGAACTCGCCAAGACCACGGGCTACAGCAACGCCGGCAACGGCGCCGTGGTGTGCCTCGATCCCAACAACGGCGAGATTCTGGGCATGGCAAGTGAGCCCAAGTTCGACCCTTCGGTGTTTATCGGTGGTGTCTCCAACGATGTGTGGACCGAGCTCAACGACGACGAGGGTTCGCACCCGCTGCTCAACCGCGCCATTAGCGGCCAGTACATGTCGGCTTCGACCATTAAGCCGCTCTCGGCCTTGGCGGGCCTTGAGTTTGGAACCTATACCTCGGGTCAGACGACCAACTGCACGGGCTATTGGACGGGCTTGGGAAAGTCGTGGGGCAAGTATTGCTGGCTGCACTCCGGCCACGGCACCATGACGCTGCAGTCCGGTATCGCCAATTCGTGCGACCCCGTGTTCTACGACATGGGCAAGGCGTTTTTCTACAACGACCAGCACCCTGAGGGTCTGCAGGAGGTCTTTCGCCGTTGGGGGCTGGGCAAGACCTGCGGCATTGACCTGCCAAGCGAGGGTGCCGGCCGTATTCCAGACGCCGAGTGGAAAGAGTCGTACTTTACCGATGCCTCGGCCGAGGACCGTAAATGGAACGCTGGCGATATGACGAACATCGCCATCGGGCAGGGCGACATTTTGGTGACGCCGCTGCAGATGGCATGTGCCTACATGGGCCTTGCCAACGGCGGCAAGCAGTTTGTGCCGCATGTGTTTTTGTCGGCGGTGTCGCGCGATGGCGACGGCGATGCCTATAAGTACAACGGCAAAGGCAAAAAGAAGCGCTTGGAGGCGCAGATTAACAGCGATGCCGACTTGACGCTCGTCCGCAACGGTATGCACGACGTGATCTACACGGCCTCGACGTCGCTGGCCGCCCACTTTAGCAGCCTGACACCGCAGGTGTTCGGCAAGTCCGGCACGGGCGAGAAGAACGGCGAGGACGATTACGCATGGTTTTGCGCCTATGCCCCTGCTGACGATCCTAAGTACGTGATTGCCACCATCTTGGAACAGGGCGGTGGCGGATCGGATACGGCGATGCATGTCGTGCGCGATGTACTCGGTGCGATTTATGACGAGCCCGATACCTCATCGGCTACGGGCGATTCTTCGGTTCGATAGGAGGTTGCGATGGACTTTTCGCCGGCGGACCTGTTCCGCTCAACCAAGACCGGCTCCCGCAGCAGCCTGGACCGCGTTAACAAGCAGCTCTCGGCCTCGCGCGGCACGTTTCGCCAGAAGGTACACATCGGTGTGCTGCTGGCTACCGTCGCACTCGTTGCCTATGGCGCCATCATTATTTGGTCGGCTTCGCAGTTTAAGGCCGATGCCTCGTTCTCGCGCCACCTGCTGGGTATTGGCATTGGCGCGGTGCTGGCGGTGCTCGTCTGGCGCACCGACCTGCGTGGCATTTCCAATTTCTCGACGGCGCTGCTCGTCATTGACCTGATCGTGATCTTCTCGCCCAAGATTCCGGGCCTGTCCTATACGGGCGGTCTGGGCATGACGGGCTGGATCAAGATCCCCGGTATCGGCCTGACCTTCCAGCCCGTTGAGCTTGCCAAGCTCATCACCATCTTCTTTATCGCCACGCTTGGCTCGCAATACAACGGCCGCATCGATACCGTTCGCGACTACGTCAAGCTCTGCGGTATGCTGTCCATCCCGTTTTTGGCCGTCGTCGCCATGGGCGATCTGGGCTCGGGCCTGGTCGTGCTGGTCTCGGGTGCCATCGTCATCTGCATGAGCGGTGCACGCCGCGAATGGGTGCTGTCGACCTTGGCCCTGCTGGTTGGTTTGATTGCGCTCATCTTGGCGCTCGACTCGGTCTTTGATTCGCTCCTTGGCCACGACGTGCTTATCAAGCAGTATCAGATGAACCGTCTGACGGTCTTCATCGACCCCGACAATGCCAATTCGGATGATGCCTACAACCTTCAGCAGTCGCTCATTGCCGTCGGCTCGGGTGGCTTCTTTGGTAAGGGCCTGGGCCACGCGACGCAGTCGGCCGGCGGCTTTCTGCCCGAGTTCCACACCGACTTCGTCTTTGCCTTCCTTTCCGAGACCTTCGGCTTCTGCGGCTCCTTTTTGCTCCTGTGCCTCTACGTGCTGCTGATCTTCTCGACGATCCGCGTTGCCTTTAAGTGCGAGTCGTTGTTCTTGCGCCTATCGTGCGTGGGCATCGTCGGCATGTGGGCGTTCCAGACCTTCGAGAACATCGGCATGTGCATTGGCATGATGCCGATTACCGGTATTCCGCTGCCGTTTATTAGTTTTGGTTCGTCGTCGATGATGATTCAGTTGCTGACGGTGGGTATCGTACAATCCATATGGCGGCATCGTTCGGGCGCCGCGTAACCGCTGGAGGGGTTTGCCATGAAGATTCCCGTAGATAAGTTGACCAGCGCTTTTAAGATGGGCGCGTCTGTTAAGAAGGATTCCGATACACCGGTGCGTGTCTCGGTTTACCTTGATTCGACTGCGTCTCGCTTTTTGGTCGAGACGGTGCGCGATGCCTTTGTGCCGCAGACGACTTCGGGCATTGTGCGTGTTGATCGCCTGGGGGAGAACCGTATCGTTCCCAAGGCCGATACCGATGTGGTGTTGGTCCTCTCGTGCGGCTCCGACCGCCTGGAGAGTGCCGTGCAGGAGCTCGTGATCGCCGGCGCGCCCGTGTGCGTGCTTGCCGAGTCTGCTGTGGAGGTGCCGTTTATCGAGGAGTCCACACCCATGCTCGGCGTGGTGGCGGCAACCGATAAGACGTATCTGCTCGAGACGCTTGCCCGCTGGATTCTCGATCGTACGGACAAGGAGACGGCTTTTGCCGCCAACTTTGCCTTTATGCGCATCGCGGCGGCAAATCGCATCATTACCTCGTGCGCGCTCACCAACATGGCGACGGGCGCCCTGGTGTTTTTGCCGGGTGCCGACTATCCCGTGATGGCGCTGGCGCAGGTGGGCATGCTCTTTGAGCTCGCGGCCATCTTTGGACGCGGCATTAAGCCCGAGCGCGGCTACGAGGTCGCAGGCGTGCTCGCCGGCGGTCTGATGATTCGCGCTGTTACCCGCGCATTGGTGAAGCGGACGCCGCACATCGGCTTTGCCGTTAAGGCGCTTACCGCCGCCGCGGGTACCTATGGCATGGGTCGCGCGCTCGTGTCGCTCTACGAGCGCGATGTCGACTACAGCCGCGCCAACGAGGTCGCTGCCGCCACGTTCTCGCGCGTTCGCGACCTGGTGACCACGGTCGCCGGTGCCACCCGTCCTATGGCGTCCTACCAAGACGCATCCGATCTCGCTGCTTAGGGGTTTTCCGTTGCGCGTTCCGTATCAAGACTGTTTTCATTTAATTGAGCCACTGCTCGCCAAGGTCGAGAAGCCGAGTCGCTATATCGACCACGAGTGGGGCACGCTCTCAAAGGCCGATGCCGACTATCGCTGCTGCATGATCTATCCGGACGTGTATGAGGTCGGTCTGCCCAACCAGGGCATCGCCATTCTCTACAACATCCTAAATCAGGCCGAGGGCATTTCCTGCGAGCGCGGCTACGTGCCGTGGCCCGATATGGGCGATGCGATGCGCGAGGCGGGGATTCCGCTGCTGTCGCTCGAGGGCGCAGCGCCCGTGGCATCGTTCGACATCGTCGGCATGCACGTGCCGCACGAGATGGCTGTGACAAACTTCCTCGAAGCGCTCGATCTCGCTGGCATTCCGCTGTTAGCTGCCGACCGTACCGAGGACGATCCCATCATCGTCGCCGGTGGTCCCTCGGTGTATAACCCCGAGCCGTACGCGGCCTTTTTCGATGCCATCCTCATTGGCGAGGGCGAGGAGTCGCTGCTCGAGATCTGCCAGCTGCATCGCCGCCTGCGCGACGAGGGCATCTCGCGCGCTCAGATTGTCGAGCAGCTCGCGACGGTCGCCGGTACCTATGTGCCGTCCCTGTATGAGGTGCGCTATGACGAGCCCTGCTCCCCGCATGGCTACACCGTGCCGCGCGAGGGCAAGGACGTCCCGCCGGTAGTCTACAAGCGCGTCGTCGAGGACTTTGGTGCCACCAATCCACTTTCTCAGTCGTGTGTGCCGTATGCGCAGCTCGTCCACGATCGCCTGTCTATCGAGATCTTGCGTGGCTGCGCCCGCGGCTGCCGTTTTTGCCAAGCAGGCATGACGTATCGTCCGGTACGCGAGCGCTCGGCCGACCAGATCGTGTCATCGGTGATCCAGGGCTTGGAAAAGACTGGCTATGACGAGGTGTCGCTTACCTCGCTTTCGACGACCGACCACTCCTGCATCCGCGACGTGCTCGGTAGGCTCAACCGTCGTCTGGAGGACACGGGCATTCGCGTGTCCATTCCGTCGCAGCGCTTGGATTCGTTTGGCGTTGATATGGCCGAGTCGGTCGCCGGCGAAAAGAAGGGCGGCCTGACGTTCGCGCCCGAGGCGGGCAGCCAGCGTATGCGCGACATCATTAACAAGAACGTGACCGAGGAGGACCTGGACCGAGCGGCCAAGGCGGCCTTCGAGGCCGGCTGGAACCGCATGAAGCTCTACTTCATGATGGGCCTTCCCGGCGAGCGCGACGAGGATATCGTGGCTATCGCCAACCTGGCCGATCACGTGCTGGAGCTTGGCCGCTCCGTGGTGCCCAAGGCGCGCCGCGGGTCCATCTCGGTGTCTATCTCGGTTTCGGTGTTCATCCCCAAGGCGGCAACGCCCTTCCAGTGGTGCCCGCAGCTCGATTACGACGACGTCAAGCGCCGCCAGAAACTGCTTATCACGAGCGTTCGCAACCGTGCCGTCCGCGTGCATTACCACGATGCCGAGACCTCGCTCATCGAGGCCGCGCTCTCCCGCGCCGGTCGTGACATGACGCCCGTCATCATCGATGCTTGGCGCGCTGGCTCTCGCTTTGACGCCTGGGTAGAGCATTTCTCGCTCGATAACTGGAAGGAGGCTGCTGCCAAAAACGGCATCGACCTCAATGAGCTGGTTCACTTGCCCTACGAGTTGGACTGGCGCCTGCCGTGGGAGCATGTGAGCCCCGGCTGCACGCGCGGCTTCCTCGAGCGCGAGTACCGTCGCTCGCTCGAGGGCGTCACGACGCCCGACTGCACCCGCACGTCGTGTACCGGTTGCGGAATCTGTCCCACGCTCCACGCCAAGAACGTATTGATGGGTGATCGCGCATGAGTGAGCGCTTGACCGACAATCCCACGCTCTTTAGGCTGCGCGTTCGCTACGGCAAGCGTGATCGCCTCAAGTACCTGGGCCATCTGGAACTAATCCATACCATTGAGCGCATCGTGCGCCGTGCGGGCCTGCCCTATGCCGTGACACAGGGTTTCTCGCCGCATATGCGCGTGGGCTTTTCGTCGGCACTGCCCGTGGGCACGTCGTCGACCTGCGAATGGTACGACCTGTTTATGACTGAGTTCGTCGCTCTCGACGAGGCCTTTGAGCGCCTGGCGGCGGCATCGCCTGCCGATCTGGCGCCTATCGAGGCTGCCTACATCGACGTGCGCACGCCGGCGCTGACGGCGCAGCTCACGCGCCTGTCGTATCGCATCGACCTGCACTTGGATCCCGAGGCGCCCGTGAGCGCCGATGAGGTACGCGCCGCGATCGACACGTTGCGTGCAGGCCATGGCATCGACTATGCACGCGGTAAGAAGAGCAAGCGCTTAGACCTTGACCACACACTGGTGGGCTATGAGCTCACGGCGGGGGAGCGTCCGGACCATCTTGTGCTCATGCTCGACACCCATGCCGACAACGAGGGCTCCATGCGTCCGGAGATTTTGCTTTCTGCTGCTGATGTTTTGTTGCAGGGCTTGACCCCGGGCGTCGATGCACCTATTGTTTCCACCGGTATGCAAGACCTCGTGACCATCTGCTCCTACGATGTCGAGCGTCAGAATCAAGCATGCGAGGACGACGAGGGCCGACTCGTCAGCCCCATACCTGTGCGAACTTGTGGATTTGCTCCACATACTCGTTGACGGGGGTATTATCGCCTGCTACTATATTCGGCTGTTGCACTAACTGATGCATGAAGGGCAAGTAAACATGTACGCAATCGTTAACACGGGCGGCAAGCAGTACAAGGTCGCCACCGACGATGTCATCACCGTCGAGAAGATCGAGGGCAATGAGGGCGACAAGGTCACCCTGCCGGTCATCTTCCTCAACGATGGTAAGAAGATCGTCACCGATCCCGACAAGCTGGCCAAGGCCAAGGTTACTGCTCAGATCGTTGAGCAGTTCAAGGGCGAGAAGCAGCTGGTCTTCAAGTTCCACAAGCGTAAGCGCTATCGTCGTCTGAAGGGTCACCGTCAGCAGCTCACCAAGCTGAAGATCGTGAAGGTCCAGGCTACGTCCCGCGCCAAGAAGGCTGTCAAGGCAGAGGCCGAGGCTGTTGCCGAGGCTCCCGTCGCCGAGTAGATTACACTCGTAACGAAAGAGTAGGTATACACAATGGCACACAAAAAAGGACTCGGTTCCTCCCGTAATGGCCGTGACTCCCGCGGTCAGCGCCTTGGCACGAAGCGCTATGCCGGCCAGACGGTAACCACGGGCACGATTCTCGTCCGTCAGCACGGCACTCACATCCACCCGGGTGAGAACGTTGGCCGTGGCAAGGACGACACGCTGTTCGCGCTGGTCGACGGTACCGTTGAGTTCCACAAGGGTATCAAGCACAGGGTCAGCGTACGCCCGCTCGCGAACGCGTAATTCACCCTTCATAGAGCACATATGTGGGAGGCACTTGAGTTTTAGGATTCAAGGGTCTCCCTCTTTTTGTAGGAGGCGATTCTGTTGTCACAGTTCACCGATATCAGCCGCATTAACGTGTGCGGCGGCGACGGCGGTGCCGGATGCATGTCGTTTAGGCGCGAGGCCTTTGTCCCCAAGGGTGGCCCCGATGGCGGCGACGGCGGTCGTGGCGGCAATGTCGTCATCCAGGCCGATGCTCAGCTGTCTTCACTGATCGATTACCGCTTTAAGCATCATTTTCGTGCCGAGCGCGGAACGCACGGTCAGGGCGCCCGCCGCAACGGAAAGAGCGGCGAGGACCTTATCTTGAAGGTTCCCATGGGTACCGTGGTGCGCGAGCTCGACCCCGAGACGCAGACCCCGATGTTCGAGATTGCCGACTTGGTGCATGATGGCGAGCGCGTTGTCGTGGCCCCTGGTGGCGCCGGTGGCCTGGGCAATACGCACTTTGTGACGTCGGTGCGCCGCGCGCCCGCATTCGCCCAGCTGGGCGAGCCGGCCGAGGAGCACTGGATTGAGCTCGAGATGAAGCTCATGGCCGATGCCGCGCTCGTGGGCTTTCCCTCGGTCGGCAAGTCCTCGCTCATTGCGCGCATGAGTGCCGCCCGACCCAAGATCGCCGACTATCCGTTTACCACGCTCGTGCCCAACCTGGGTATGGTGCGTGCCGGCGAGTACTCCTATGTCGTTGCCGACGTCCCCGGCCTTATTGAGGGTGCGAGCGAGGGCAAGGGTCTGGGCCATCAGTTCCTACGCCACATCGAGCGCACGGCACTTATCATGCATGTCGTCGACATGACGGGCGGTTTTGAGGATCGCGATCCGGTCGAGGACTATCGCATCATCAACCGCGAGCTCGAGCAGTATGGCGCCGAGCTCTCGGAGCGCCCGCAGATCGTCGTCGCCAACAAGTGTGATGCGCCGGGCACGGCTGACAAGATTGCCGACCTCAAACGCGCTGCGCTCGACGATGGACATATGTTCTTTGCCGTTTCTGCTGTAACGGGCGCCGGCCTCAACACGCTGATGCTTGCCGTGGGAGAGCAGGTGGCTAAGCTGCGCGCCGAGTTGGCTGTCTCCGATGAGCCGGTCGATCTGCGTGACGATGAGTGGGAGCGCCGTCGCCTGCAGCGTGAGAAGCGTTTCCGTATTGTTCAGGAAGAGCCCCACGCCTTCCGCGTGGTCGGTCGCGCCATCGAGCGCATGGTCATCCAGACCGACTGGGAAAACGAGGAGGCCGTCATCTACCTGCAGCATAAGTTCGCGCGCATGGGTGTTGACGACGCGCTCGAGAAGGCCGGCTGCCGTGCGGGCGATGAGGTCCGCATTTGCCAGCGCGCCTTTGACTTTGAGGGCGCCGAGGACTTCTCGGAGTACGAGGAGGAGCTTGAGGACGAAGGCGGGGACGTTGCCATTGAGGTCTTTGACGTAGCCGATGCTGCGGACGAGGGCGTCGAGGTTGTCGATGCGGCGGACGTCGCGGACGATGTCGAGACCCCGGAGGGCGAGTAAGTCATGTCGCTGCGCGGTGGAATTGGTCTGCCTGAGCTGCCTATCAAGGATGGTCAGGAGTTTCGGCTTGGCATCATGGGTGGCACCTTCGACCCGATTCACTACGGGCACTTGGTTACCGCCGAGCAGGCGCGCGAGTCGCTCGACTTGGACGCCGTGCTCTTTATGCCGGCCGGCTCTCCCGCCTTTAAGCTCGACAAACCGGTGACGCCTGCCGAGGACCGTTATGCCATGACGGTCCTCGCCACCGCTGCGAATCCGGCTTTTTTGGCGAGCCGATTCGAGATCGACCGTCCGGGCGTGACCTATACGGCCGATACGCTTCATGCCCTTCGCGACTTTTACCCGCCTCAGGTAAAGCTCTACTTTATTACGGGCGCTGACGCGATTATAGATATTGTGACCTGGCATGATGCCGACCGAATCGCCGAGCTTGCCACGTTTATTGCGGCGACGCGACCGGGCTTTGATATCGATACTGCTCGCGCGCGAATTAAAGAGTCGGGCCTGCCGTTTGACGTGCGTTATATCCAGATTCCGGCGCTGGCGATTAGCTCGACCAACATTCGCAAGCGAGTTGCCCGTGGCATGAGCGTGCGCTATCTTACGAGCGAGTCCGTGCTCGGCTATATTCGTAAACGCGGGCTGTATACCGATCTGGGTCAAGAAGATTTTGAGTGATGGGGGTCTACGTTGTCGGTAGAGGATCAGTTTGAAGGCGATGAGCGCGCGCTGCTTAAGCGCATTCAAGAGCTGCTTGATGTGCGTATGAAGGATAAGCGCAAGCGCTACATGCATTCGCTGGGCGTTGCCGAGACCGCGCTTCATTTGGCCGAGGTCTACGGCGTTGACCGCTTTGATGCCGCCGCCGCCGGCCTGATTCACGACTGGGATAAGGTGCTCTCCGACGACGAGCTCGTGACCCGCGCGTTGCACTACGGCATTAAGGTTGCCGGCTCTCCTTCGGCCGCGACACCGCTGCTGCATGGCCCGGTAGCCGCCTATGAGCTTCCGCAGCTTTTTCCCGAGCTATCGTCTGCTGTTTTCCAGGCTGTCGACCGTCACACCGTGGGCGCCTGCGACATGACGCCGCTCGATATGGTGGTCTTTGTGGCCGATGCCATCGAGCCCAACCGCCATGGTGATTATGCCATCGCGCTGCGCAAGATGGTGGGGGAGTCGACGCTTGACGAGTTGTTCTTCTCCTGTTTTGCGCAGGGTCTGGTCTACGTGATCCATTCCGGGCGTTATCTTTATCCCACGGCTATTACGATTTACAACCATTACGCCCAGCTGCGCTAGCTCGGGTGTGTCTAGAAAGAGGTATTCCATGGCCGATGAGACCATGACCGACGAGCAGATTCTTGAAGGTGTGGAGCACAAGAGCTTCGTTGCCACGTCCGACCGCACCGCTGCCTCGCTGTCCACGAGCGGTGTCGCCGCCGAGGATGTCGCCCGCGCCGCCGCGCAGGCCGCCTACGACAAGAAAGGCGAGGACGTGCAGGTGCTTGATCTGACCGAGCTCTCCGACGTGTGCGATTACTTTGTGCTCGCCACCGGTACCAATAACCGTCAGGTTGATTCTATCGTCGACGAGATCGAGGAGAAGGTCGCCGAGGCTTGCGGTGAGCATCCGTTCTCCATCGAGGGCCGCGAGCAGAAGACCTGGATGCTCATGGATTACGGCTCGGTTGTCGTCCACGTCTTCACCCCCGAGGCCCGCGACTTCTACCGCCTCGAGAAGCTCTGGGGCGACGCTCCCCAGCTCCCCCTCAACCTCCTCTAGGACCTTATTTGGGCCGGGGCTTCTCTAGAGCCACCTTCTACCGCTCGCCGGGCAGTTGCGCTACCTGCAGCTGCCCGGCTTTCTTTTTGCCCAAAACGCAAATCATTGGGAGGAGAAGCGGGATTGGCGGCCGAAGGATAGGGCGGTGTCGCCGAATTTGTCTCGGACGGCGTCGATGGCGACGGAGAGGTCGCGGCGGTCGCTGGATTGGGCTCCGCGGTCATCGATCTCGCAGAATAGGTCGGTTTGGATACCGCCTTGGTGGTCGAAGTCGCTCATGCCGATACCCGCTAGACGAACGTGCATGCCTTCTTGCCAGATATTGTCGAGCAGCTCGAGCGCTACGGCCACAAAGATATTCTCGTCGTCGGTGGGGTGGGGCAAGCGGCGCTGTGCCGTGCGTCCGCTGCCGTAAGAGTATTTGAGCTTGAGCGTTACGGTTCCGCCTGTCAGCCCTTGACGACGCAGGCGGCGCCCAACCGACTCGCCGAGCAGCTCGATCGCCGCCTCAATGTCACCACGTTCAGTCAGATCCTTCGCAAAGGTGCGCTCATTGCTCACCGATTTAACTTCACGTTCCTCATCCAGACTGGTGACCTCGGATACTTCGAGCCCCAAAGCACGTTGACGCATGCGCTCGCCATTCACGCCAAAGATTGCAGCCAGGGTGGATTCTGGCGCGCGTGAAAGCTCGCCGAGCGTATAGATGCGCATGCGACGCAGTCGCTCCTCGGCTGAACGCCCGATTCCGCTCATGGCAGATACCGGCAGCGCGGCCAAAAAGCGCTGTTCCGTACCGGGGCGCACAATGGTCAGACCAAACGGCTTGTCCCGCTCGCTTGCGATTTTGGCCACGGTCTTGTTGCACCCAACGCCGATGGAGCACGTCACCCCCAGTGCCGCAACGCGGTCGCTAATACGCCGCGCAACCAGCAGCGGGTCTTCGGGCGCAAAGCGGCCCGGCGTGATATCGATAAAAGCTTCGTCAATGGATACGCGCTCCACGCGCGGGGTCTCATCGGCAAGAATCGCCATGACCTGCGCGCTGACCTCATGGTAGCGATCAAAGTGTCCGTGCGTCCAAATGGCCTGCGGGCAGAGGCGCTGTGCCTCGGCCGAGGGCATGGCGGAATGCACGCCAAAGCGACGTGCCTCGTACGAACACGTGGACACAACGCCGCGGGAATCGGCATCACCACCCACGATGAGCGGCTTGCCGCGCCATTCGGGATGATCGAGCATCTCCACGCTCGCAAAAAATGCATCGAGGTCCATCAGGCCCACCGCCGGACCCGTCCAGGGCGGCGGCGTAACGCCTGCAGCATCCTCATAACCGTATGTATGTTCGCGTCTTTCCATGTCATGAGTATACCGCGCAGCTCATGTGGGGTGCGTGTATGTGCTTGCAAATCGCGAATTCTTGTCTAAGATATGGATTTGCCCTCGACTACACCGAAGAAGTTGGTCTCACGGACTTCACCTGCCCGCGTCGATGGCGTATTATGTTCAACTGTTTGTTTGTAGTTGCAGCCTAAAGCTGCTTGGTTGGAGGAGTTTCCTTTGGCAGTCAAGATTCGCCTTGCTCGTCACGGCGCTAAGAAGCGTCCGTACTACCGTGTCGTCGTCGCCGATTCCCGCGCCCCGCGTGACGGTCGTATCATCGAGGAGGTTGGCCGCTACAATCCGATGACCGCCCCCAAGACCATCAACCTCGACCTCGAGAAGATTGCTGACTGGCAGTCCAAGGGCGCTCAGCTTACCGACGCCGTCGCCGCTCTGGTCAAGGCCGCCAACGAGGGCGAGAAGACCGAGACCGTCGTCAAGAAGTCCAAGAAGCAGCTCGCCAAAGAGGCCGAGGCCGCTAAGGCTGCCGCTGAGGCTGCTGAGGGCGCCGAGGAGTAAATCGTGCCTGAGGTTGACGCTGCACAGCTCGAGGGTGAGGCAATGCTCTCAGATCGCATCGCCGATCTCGTCGAATATCTCGTTGTTCAGATCGTCGACGACCCGGATTCCGTGAGCCTCGAGGTCATCGATGGTGACGACGCCTCCACGATTGAGGTTTCGGTTGCCGAGGATGACGTCGCTAAGGTCATCGGCCGTCGTGGCCGTACCATCAAGGCCATTCGCACGCTCGCCCGTGCATTGGCCGCTCGCCTCGACACCGCTGTCGAGGTAGAGGTTCTGGGCTAGGACCTTGAGGTCCCAGTACAAAAACATCGCCCGTGTGGTCAAACCGCACGGAAGGAAGGGGGAGGTCCTCGCGCAGCCGCTGCGGGGGCTTCCTTCTGTATTGGAGCCGGGTATGCGCGTCGCCTTGACGCCGCCGGCACTCAAGCGCGACCGTTTTTGCACGGTTGTGTCCGTCACCGATACGGGCGATGGCGATCTGGTCTCGTTTGAGGGCATTGATGACTTGACGGCCGCTGAGGGCATCACGGGATGCTATGTGCTGGCAAATCGTGACGATTTTGAGCTCGATTCACTCGACGCCGCCTATACCGACCTGATGGGTCGTGAGGTGATCGATGAGCGCTTCGGTTCGCTCGGCACGATTGTCGAGATCATGTCGACGCCCGCCAACGATGTTTGGGTTGTCGAGGGCAATCGGTACGGCGAGGTACTGATTCCCGTGATCGAGCAGGTTGTGCTCGATCTTCCCGACACAGGAACAATTTCCGTCCACGTTATGGACGGCTTGATCGATATGGACAAGTAGGGAGGACGGCATGCTGATTGAGACCCTTTCGGTCTTTCCCGAGATGTTTGAGCCCGTCATGTCCACGTCGATTTTGGGCCGCGCCCGCAAGGCCGGCCTTTTTGATTTTAAGGCGTATAACCTGCGCGACTGGACGCACGACCGCCATCGCACCGTCGATGACGAGCCGTATGGCGGCGGGCAGGGCATGCTCATGAAGGTCGAGCCCATTGCCGAGGCAATCGAGGCCATCAGCTCCGAGGGTCCCAAGCCCACCGTGGTGTTCTTCACCCCCTGCGGGGAACCCTTTACGCAGCATGTGGCCGAGCGCCTGCTCAAAAGCGAGCGCCTGCTGTTTGTGTGCAGCCGTTACGAGGGCGTCGACGAGCGCGCGTATGCGTATGCTGATGAGCGCCTGTCGATCGGCGACTACGTGCTCACGGGCGGCGAGCTGCCCGCTATGGTCGTGGCCGATGCCGTCGTACGACTCATCCCCGGAGCCTTGGGCGACGAGATGAGCAACGTGGACGAGTCCTTCTCGACCGCCGAGGACGGTGGCCTGCTCGAGTACGCGCAGTACACCCGCCCCGCCGAGTTCAATGGCGAGGGCGTGCCACCAGTGCTCGTAAGCGGCGACCACGCCAAGGTCGATGCCTGGCGTCGCAAAAACTCTATCGAGCGTACCTGTCGCTGGCGTCCCGATCTTATCGAGACGGCACGCCTTACGGTAGAGGAGCGCGCGTACGCGCAGGAGATCCTGGACGCTTCGTATTCGCAGAGCGAGGAGTGAGAATGGTTCCATCGCAGCATTCTGCCCTGAGGGGCGCCTTTGAGTGGATCGTGGTCGTCGTGATCGCGCTGGTCGCCACCTTCTTGATTCGCTCATTTGTGGTCGAACCCTTTGTGGTGCCCACCGGTTCCATGGAGTCCACAATCGAGATCGGCGACCAGATCCTGGCACAAAAGGTGACGCTCGAGCTCGGGCAGCCCGTCAAACAGGGTGATATCGTGGTGTTCCACAACCCCGATGGCACGTCCGAGCATGACGTGCTGGTAAAGCGCGTCATCGCCACGGCCGGCCAGACGGTTGACCTGCAGGACGGCAAGGTCGTCGTCGACGGCCAGGTGCTCGATGAGGACTATACGACCGGCATGAGCTGGCCGCTTTCCGTCCAGGCGCCCGCTGCTCAGGTGAGTTATCCCTACACCGTCCCTGACGACTGTGTGTGGGTGATGGGCGACAACCGCGAGAACTCTGCTGACTCCCGCTACTTTGGCCCGGTCGACCGCTCCGACTTGATCGCCGTGGCGCTCGTGCGTTACTGGCCGTTCAACCGTATCGGCGCTATCGACTAAAAACCGCTATAGTACAGTACCTAACCGTTTAATCGTTTCGACGAGGGGATATTAGAGGCATGAACGCTTCATCGCTTTCCTTCCAAGACATCATCCTGCGCCTCCAGCAGTACTGGGGCGAGCAGGGCTGCGTCATTATGCAGCCCTATGACTCCGAGGTCGGTGCCGGTACCTTCCATACCGCGACCACGCTGCGCTCGCTCGGTCCCGCCGAGTGGCGCACCTGCTATGCGCAGCCCTGCCGCCGTCCCGCCGACGGCCGCTACGGCGAGAACCCCAACCGCATGCAGCACTACTATCAGTTCCAGGTGCTCATCAAACCCTCGCCGGTCAACGCCCAGGAGCTCTACCTGGGTTCGCTGGCCGCCATTGGCCTGGACCCCAACGACCATGACGTCCGCTTTGTCGAGGACGACTGGGAGAGTCCGACGCTCGGCGCCTGGGGCCTTGGCTGGGAGGTCTGGCTCAATGGCATGGAGGTCACGCAGTTTACGTACTTCCAGCAGGTGGGCGGCATCGAGGTCGACCCCGTGCCCGTCGAGATCACCTATGGCCTGGAGCGTATCGCCATGTACGCGCAGGGCGTCAACTCGGTCTATGACCTGGTGTGGAGCTACCTGCCCGACGGCACGCCCATGACCTATGGCGACGTGTTCCTCGAGAACGAGCGCGAGTTCAGCGCTTACAACTTTGAGGTCGCCAACGTCGAGATGATGCGTCAGAAGTTTGACGACTACGAGGCCGAGTGCCACTCCTGCCTGGAGCGCAAACTGCCGCTGCCGGCGTACGACTGCGTCATGAAGTGCAGCCATGCCTTCAACCTGCTCGATGCCCGCGGCGCCCTGTCCGCGGTCGAGCGTGCCAACTACATCCTGCGCGTCCGCGCCGTCGCCAAGGCGTGCTGCGAGGCCTACATGGCCGAGGTCGCCGGAGTCAACGAGAATGCCGACCAGGAAGGCGAGGTGGCGTAAGCCATGGCAGACGCTAAGGATTTCCTGTTTGAGATCGGTACGGAGGAAATGCCCTCTGCACCGCTGAACAATGCCGTCAAGCAGCTTGGCACCATGATCGCCAAGGGTCTCGACGAGGCCGGTCTGGCCCACGGCGAGGTCCGCGTGATCTCGAGCCCGCGTCGCCTGGCTGCGCTTGTTGCCGACGTCGCCACCGCGACCGATGAGGTTCACGAGGTCAAGCGTGGCCCTGCGGCAAACATCGCCTTCGATGCTGACGGTAACGCCACCAAGGCCGCCCAGGGCTTCGCCCGCAAGTGCGGTGTGGCTGCCGAGGATCTGGTCCGTCGCGAGGACACCGACGGCCGTGAGTACGTCTTTGCCGAGAAGAACATTCCTTCCGCCCCGGCCACCCCGATCCTGACGGCCCTGTGCGAGAAGACCATCGCCGGCCTGCAGTGGCCCAACTACCGTAGTCAGCGCTGGGGCCACGAGCATGCCACGTTCGTGCGTCCGGTCCGCTGGATCTGCTGCCTTTTGGGCGAGGACGTCGTGCCCGTGTCGTTTGCCGACGTGACGAGCGGCAACACCACGCGCGGTCATCGCGTACTTGGTCCCGGTGACCACGTTGTTGCCAGCCCCGCCGTCTACGAGCAGGTGCTCGAGGACGCCGGCGTGCTTTCTGCCGAGCGCCGTCGCAAGGCTATCCTCGCCGGTATCGCCGAGGTCGAGGCTGCTCGCCCCGGCTGCCATGTCGATACGCCCAAGAAGGTCTTTGAGGAGGTCATCAACCTCTGCGAGTGGCCGACGGTGCTCGTCGGTACCTTCGACGAGGAGTTCCTCAAGGTCCCGCACGAGATTATCTGCGAGTCCATGCTCACCAACCAGCGCTACTTCCCGATCTATGACGGCGAGGGCAAGCTGACGCGTGAGTTCGTGGTCGTCTCCAACAGCAAGCCCGAGAACGCCGAGCGAGTGATCGACGGTAACGAGCGCGTCGTGCGCGCCCGTCTGGACGACGCTAAGTTCTTCTACGAGGAGGACCTGAAGATCTCCCTCGACGAGTTCCGTGAGCGTCTGTCCAAGGTTGCCTTCCAGGAGAAGCTCGGTAGCGTGCTCGCCAAGTCCGAGCGCATCGAGCAGCTCGCGCTCGCTATCGCCCGCGAGGCTCACCTGGGCGCCCATCTTGCCGCCGACGCTGCTCGCGCCGCACACCTGTGCAAGGCAGACCTGGTGTCCAACGCCGTCGTCGAGTTCACGAGCCAGCAGGGCGTGATGGGCGGTTATTACGCGACCGCGATGGGGGAGAACGACGAGGTCGCCCATGCTATTCGCGATCACTATCGTCCCCGTTTTGCCGGTGACGAGCTGCCCGAGGGCACCGCTGGCTGCATCGTGGCCTGCGCCGACAAGCTCGATACCATCGCCGGTATCTTTGCCATCGGCGAGCCCCCGACCGGCTCCTCCGACCCCTACGCGCTGCGTCGTGCCGCTATCGGCATTATCAACATCCTGCGCGACCGTCTGCCGATCGACCCCACGTCGCTCATCGACTTTGCCCTCGAACTCTACAGTGAGCAGGGCATTGAGTTCGACGCCGCCGAGGTCGCCCAGCAGGTTCGTGACTTCTTCCATGGCCGCCTGGTGAGCATGGCCCGCGACGAAAAGATTCCGGCCGATACCGTCGCCGCCGTCTCCGCGGTGCATATCATCGCCCCGTCCGTCTTCTTCGCCCGCTGCGCCGCCCTCGACGAGGCCCGCAAAAACGACGCTGAGACGTTCGACAACCTGGCGACCGCCTATGCCCGCGCCGCGCATATCTCCAAGCCCGAGCTGGGTGCGGAGTATGACCGCAGCCTGATGGGCGAGGTCGAGCTTGCGCTCGCCGACGCCTCCGAGGCTGCTCAGACCGCCGTCGATGCCGCCCTTGCTGCCGAGGACTACCCGGCCGCATTTGCCGCCCTCGCCGCCCTGCGCGCGCCCATCGACCGTTTCTTCGATGAGGTCATGGTCATGGACAAGGACGAGCAGCTTCGCGATAATCGCCTTAAGCTGCTCAACCGCTTCGAGGCCGTTTTCTCCGGCATTGCCAACATCGGTGAGCTTGCCCGCAAAAAGTAAGCCAGCCTGCGCATAAGCGCAAAAGGAGCCCCGCATGGATTGCCCGGTCACCGCTCGTCCCACCGTTATCGTTATCTCCGACTCGCTCGGCGATACCGCTTGTGAGGTGGTGCTTGCGGCGTCCGGGCAATTTGATGAAGGGGCTTTTCGCGTTTTGCGCCTGCCCAAGGTGACCTCCGTGGAGCAGGTCAAGTCATTTGTGGGGCCGCGCGTCGATGCCGACCATCGCGATGTCGCCGTGTTCCATACCATTGTCGATCCGGCGCTTCGCGCCCGCGTGCTCGATTACCTGGGTATGCTGCATATCCGTTCGGTCGACCTGATCGGCCCGACGCTTGCCGTGCTGTCGTCGCTCATCGGTGTGCCGCCCAAGTGCGTTGCGGGCGTGATTCACAAGACCGATGACCGCTATTTCCATCGTATCGAGGCCATGGAGTATTTCGTTGAGCACGATGACGGTCGTGGTTGCGACGATCTGTCGGGTGCCGATATCGTGCTGCTGGGTGTGTCGCGTACATCCAAGACGCCGCTGTCGATGTATTTAGCCTATCAGGGCTACAAGGTCGCCAGTGTCCCACTGGCGCATGGCATGGAGCCGCCCAAGTCGATTTACGAGGTTGACCCGATGCACCTGTTCGGCCTGATTTCGACCGTCGACGTTATTTCTGAGATTCGCGATAGCCGCTTGGGCGATGACTACGCCCGTGCCGTTGCCGGCTCCTATGCCGAGCCTGAGAGCGTGCGCAGCGAGCTTGAGGAAGCTCGTGCCCTCATGAAGCGCTTAGGCTGCTTTGTTGTGCGTACCGACGGCAAAGCCATCGAGGAAAGCGCTGCCGAGATCATTGCTCACCTCGAAGAGATTCAAGAGGCAAGAGCCCGCCGTGCCGCCCGCCGCGCTCAATAAAAGTAGCTCACTTGGGACAAGGTTGTTTGGGTAGCTAATTTGGGACGGGGCTCTTTTAGCTAACCAAAGAGAATACTTGGAAATAATGCTGATAAATGGTAAAGCGATTTAGCAAATACATCGCATCCGACCTGCACTTTCCTTGTAGTGGTATCTTCATAAGGTAGCCACCTTTACCTACCGTTTACCGCCGGTTTTAGCACGTTTACCAAACCGCGCACCCTCTGCTCAAGCCTGTCCAAAACCCGCCGTATAGTTCCCTCACGGCCCGCATCCGGCGGGTCGATTCGTTACCACGGTCGTGCGCGTAAGCGCATGGAAGGGGAAGTATCGTGAGCGATTGCAAGAGGGTTTACCGTTTTGGAACCGACGCCCAGGGCACCTGTGTCACTGAGGGCGACAAATCCATGAACTTCGTGCTTGGCGGCAAAGGCGCAAACCTTGCCGAGATGAGCCGCATCGGTCTGCCGGTTCCCGGTGGCTTTACCATTACCTGCCAGACCTGTGTCGAGTACTCCGGTGCCGGCAACGTCTGGCCCGAAGGCGCACTCGATGAGATCGTTGCCGCCGAGGCGGACCTCGAGGCCCGTTGCGGCAAGAAACTCGGCGATGCCTCCGATCCGCTGCTCGTGTCGGTTCGCTCGGGCGCTCCGTTCTCCATGCCTGGCATGATGGACACGGTCCTCAACCTGGGCCTCAACGACGATTCCGTCCAGGGCCTTATCGCGCAGACGCAGAACCCGCGCTTTGCCTGGGACAGCTACCGTCGCTTTATCCAGATGTTCTCCAACGTCGTCATGGGCGTCGACGCCGACCTATTCGAGAACGCTCTGACCCAGGCCCGCCTGGTCGCCGGCGTTCGTGTCGATTCCGAGCTTTCGGCCGAGGACCTGCAGGAGCTCGTCGAGACCTTTAAGGGCATCTTCTCCGAGAACGTCGAGGCGACCCTGTATCCCGAGCTTGAGGTTGCCGACGGCAAGCCCGTCTTCCCGCATGATCCGGAGCTCCAGTTGCGCCTTGCCATCCAGGCCGTCTTTGGCAGCTGGATGAACGAGCGTGCCTGCATTTACCGCAAACAGCACGGCATCTCTGACGAGCTCGGTACCGCCGTCAACGTCCAGGCCATGGCCTTTGGCAACAAGGGCGAGACCTCTGCGACCGGCGTCGCCTTTACGCGCAACCCGGCCGACGGCACCAAGGAGTTCTATGGCGACTTTTTGGTGAATGCCCAGGGCGAGGACGTCGTCGCCGGCATCCGCAACACTGAGCCCATCGCCGACCTCAAGACCACCCCGGGCCTCGAGTCCGCTGGTGAGGAGCTCGAGCGCGTGTTCCTGACGCTCGAGGATCATTACCGCGATATGTGCGATATCGAATTCACCATCGAGCAGGGTAAACTTTGGATGCTTCAGACCCGCGTGGGCAAGCGCACCGCTACCGCCGCGCTGCGCATCGCTATCGAGATGGTCGAGGAGGGCCTCATCACCCGCGAGGAGGCCGTGAGCCGCATCGATCCCGCGCAGCTCGATCAGCTCCTGCACCCGCAGTTCGACTCCTCCAAGAAGTACGAGGCCCTGGCCAGCGGCCTTAACGCCAGCCCCGGTGCCGCCGTGGGCGAGGTCGTGTTCTCGAGTGATGACGCCGTCGCGCGTTCCGCCGAGGGTCACAAGGTCATTCTGGTTCGTTGGGAGACCAACCCCGACGACCTGAAGGGCATGGTCGCCGCCGAGGGCATCCTGACCAGCCACGGTGGCAAGACGAGCCATGCCGCCGTTATCGCCCGCGGCATGGGTACGCCCTGCGTTTGCGGCGTTGAGCGCTTCCACATTGACGCGGCAGAGAAGGTCGTGCGCATCGAGGGCAGCGACCGCGTGCTGCGCGAGGGCGATGTCATCTCCATCGACGGCACCCAGGGTATCGTCGTCGACGGCGCGGTCGACCTGGTCTCTGCAGAGCTCACCGGCGACCTGGACACCATCCTGTCTTGGGCCGATGAGATCCGTTTGGACGAGACCGACGGTCACGCCAACCACGTGCGCGTCAACGCCGACAATCCCGAGGATGCCGAGCTCGCGCTCGAGTTTGGCGCCGAGGCCATCGGTCTGTGCCGCACCGAGCACATGTTCCTGGGCGATCGCAAGAACATCATCCAGAGCTTTATCCTGTCTGACGATGAGGCCGTGAAGCAGCAGGCCCTGGCCGACCTGCTCAAGGTTCAGACCGAGGACTTCCTGGCGATGTTCAAGACCATGTCCGGTCGCGATGTGGTCGTCCGCCTGCTCGATCCGCCGCTTCATGAGTTCCTGGATAATCCTCGCGAGCTCGAGGTCGCCATCACCAAGAAGGAGGCCGCCGGCGCTCCCGAGGAGGAGCTCACTGCCCTGCGCGCCCGCCTGCGTCGCATTGACGGCATGGTCGAGTCCAACCCCATGCTGGGCTTGCGCGGCGTGCGCCTGTCCGTCGTCTTTGGCGATCTGCCGCTCATGCAGGTTCGCGCCGTCGCCACGGCTGCTGCCCGCCTTATCAAGGAGGGTGTCGACCCGCGCCCCGAGATCATGGTTCCGCTCGTTTCCATCACGGCCGAGCATGTCCAGACCCGCGAGGTTATCGAGCGCGTGATCGCCGAGGTTTCCGCCGAGGAAGGCGTCGAGCTCAATATTCCCGTGGGCACGATGCTCGAGCTGCCGCGTGCCTGCATGGTCGCTGACGAGATCGCCCATCATGCCGACTTCTTCTGCTTTGGCACCAACGACCTCACCCAGACGACCTTCGGCTTCTCCCGCGACGATGCCGAGGCCAAGTTCATTCCGCTGTACCTGCACAAGAAGATCCTGAAGGACAACCCCTTCGAGACCATCGACACGGCGGTGCTGGAGCTCGTGCGCTTGGCCGTCGAGAAGGGCCGCGCCACCAATCCCGACATGCACTTTGGCGTGTGCGGCGAACACGGCGGCGACCCCAAGTCCATCAAGGGCCTGTTTAACGTGGCCGACGTGGACTATGTGTCCTGCTCGCCCTACCGCGTGCCCCTCGCGCGCCTAGCTGCCGCCCAGGCCAAGCTCGAGGCCAAGCGTTCCGCCTAGCGTTTAGCGTTTAGACGCCTAGCGTAGCCCCCCCTTCATACCGCCCGTCTCATTCGTGAAGCGGGCGGTTATCATGTGCGGGTTTTGTCTTTTTGTCTGCGCAAAAAATTGTTCTTGCAGCAGAAACCCGCGCGTGTATACTCGAATACGTTTGTTCAACTACGTGCCGGCCAAGGTGGTACGGCACCTCTAGAAGAGTAAGGAATTGCACATGGATTACATCCGCGCAATCGAGCGTCAGCAGATCCGCGAGGACATTCCTCAGGTTCGCGTCGCCGACAACGTCAAGGTTCACTACCGCATTAAGGAAGGCGACCGCGAGCGCATCCAGGTTTTCCAGGGCGACGTCATCCGCATGGCCGGCGCCGGTGCCCGCGAGACCTTCACCGTCCGCAAGATGTCCTTCGGTGTCGGTGTTGAGCGTACCTTCCCGCTTCACAGCCCCAAGATCGCCAAGCTCGAGGTCGTTCGCCATGGTCGCGTCCGTCGCGCCAAGCTGTACTACCTCCGCGACAAGGTGGGCAAGGCTGCTCGCATCCCCGAGAAGCGCTAAGAAGATCGCAGCGTCTGTCCACTCGTTTGGACACGAGGGTCACCTTCGGGTGGCCCTTCTTTTTATCTGATTTGCATGCAAGGAGGGTCTGGTATGGCCAACATGACGAGCTCGGTTTCGGCATCGCAGGTTGCCGGCGAGCTGGCGAGCGCCACGTTCGAGGAGATTCCCGCCCTCGTGGAGCATTATCGCGAGGACCCGCGCCAGCAGGTGATCAAGGCTTGCGAGCGTGCTCTTAAGCGCCATGCCAAGGAACTTGCCGAGCGCGAGCGCGTCAATGACATGTACGAGCTTATGCATGAGCTTGGCGGCGATGGGGTGGTCGTTGGTGTCGACGAGGTAGGTCGCGGATCGGTGGCCGGCCCTTTGACGGTATGCGCCGTCTGTCTTCCTATGGAGCCGCGCGTCTGGGGTATCAACGATTCCAAAAAGCTCACGCCCGCGCGCCGCGAGTTGCTCTCGGTGAAGATAGCCGAGGTGGCGACTGCCATCGGCTTTTGCCATATCGCGCCGAAGGATATCGATGAGATGGGCATGGCCCGTGCTATCCGTACTGCCGTTGCGGGCGCCGTGGCCGATACGGGACTTGAACCCGACTGCGTCCTCATGGATGGCAACCCCTTGGGCGCCGTTCCTAACGAGCGCGATGTGGTGAAGGGCGATGCCAAAATCGCCTGCATCGCCGCGGCGTCCATCATGGCCAAGGTCACGCGTGACGAGATGATGGTCGAGTACGACGCCGAGTATCCCGAGTACCATCTGGCCGAGTCGAAGGGCTATGCAAGCCCCGAGCATATCGAGGCCATTCGCAAACATGGACTTTGTCCACTGCACCGCGTGAGCTTTTGCGGAAACTTTCTGCAGACTGAGCGCCTTTTCTAGGTCAATTGTGGAGACAGGGACCTCAGGGGTTTTATAAACCTGCTGGTAGCGGGCCGTATGCAACACCATTGCTGCGTACGGCCCGTTTTTTGACGGCATTTGGTCAGCTTTTGGTTTGCTTCCGGTACTTACCCGCATGAAAGGTGCCCTCATCATCGGGGCAATGCAGTGTGCGGGAAAGGAGACCCCATGAGTGCCGCAAGCAAAAAGAGCAAGACGCAGCAACTCAAGGAGCGTTGGGAAAACGGCGAGCTCGACTGTGGGGCGATGACGCCCGACTTTATCAAGGGACTCAGTTCCCGCGAGCTGGGCATGCTGGGCGAGCTGATCACCATCGACTACTTTAACGAGCGCGGCTACACCTTGCTGGAGCAGGGTTATCGTTGCACCGAGGGCGAGGCCGATCTGGTGCTGCTCGATGAGCTCGACGATGTCGTGGTGATGGCCGAGGTCAAAACCAGACGAGTTGCACTGGATTGCAGCACGCGGGTCTTTCCCGAGGAGGCCGTGGACGCCCAAAAGCAACGCCGCTACCGCCGCATCGCAAGTTGCTACCTCATGGAGCATTATCCGCTCAAGGCGATTCGCTTCGATGCCGTGGGCGTCACCATTCGTGGCGGGCATATCGCCGAGATCGAGCATCAGTACAACGCGTTCGATTGGCAGGTGTCGTGATGGCGTTCGAGACGTTTGCCGTTCACGCGGCCTGCATCCGCGGCGTCGAGGCGATTCACGTCACGGTCGAGGTCTCGCTTGCCGGTGGCGTTCCGGGCATCCAGATGCTCGGCATTCCGAGCATGGAGGTGATGGAGTC
This sequence comes from uncultured Collinsella sp., assembly GCA_902406155.1. Taxonomy (GTDB): domain Bacteria; phylum Actinomycetota; class Coriobacteriia; order Coriobacteriales; family Coriobacteriaceae; genus Collinsella. The sequence continues at coordinate 46,815 of CABPCW010000001.1, read as the reverse complement.
ACGCGGTCGTATTCGCTGCGCGATGCGCTCCGCCGGGTTCGAGATCCCGCGCTCGGGCATTACGGTCAATCTGGCGCCTGGCGATATTCGCAAGACCGGTAGCGGCTTTGATCTGCCCATCGCCATCGCGGTATTGGCGGCCGATGGTCAGATTCCCCGCGACAACCTCGATCGTTGTCTTATCGCTGGTGAGCTTGGCTTGGACGGTACGGTGCTTCCTGTCAAGGGCGAGGTGGCGTTTCAGCTATTGGCGCGTGATATGGGGCTGTCCTTTATCGCCGGCAGGTCCGATCAGCATGTGCCGCTTGCGGGCGTGGATTGTGGATTCATCGATCATTTGTCTCAGCTTGCCCATGGCATGGGCGATGCCGCGCGGCACTACTTGGATTCTGAAGTGCTCGAGGCGACCTTTGAGCCCGAGCTCGACTATGCCGACGTACTGGGGCAGGAGGTCGCCAAGCGCGGCATGGCGCTTGCGGCGGCAGGAGAACTCGGCTTGCTCATGATCGGGTCCCCGGGATCGGGCAAGACGATGCTCGCGCGTCGTATGACCGGCATCCTGCCCGAGCTTTCCGTTGAGGATCAACAGGAGGCGCTGTGCATCCATTCGGTTTTGGGTGAGAACATTGATGGCTTGTTGGCGGGGCACCGGCCCTTCCGCAGTCCCCATCACAGTATTTCGACCGCAGGTCTTATCGGCGGTGGGCGCCCGGTGCACCCGGGTGAGATCAGCCTTGCTCATGGCGGCGTGCTATTTTTGGACGAGCTTGCTGAGTTTCCCACGGGTGTGCTGCAGACGCTGCGTCAGCCCATCGAACGCGGCTACGTCAGGATCGTACGCGTCGACGGGGCTTTTACCTTCCCGTCGCGCTTTCAGCTGCTGGCTGCGAGCAATCCCTGCCCCTGCGGCTTTTTGGGCGATCGTGAGGTACCGTGTCGCTGCTCGGCGGCGATGGTCGAGCGCTATCGGTCTAAACTGCGCGGTCCTTTGGCCGACCGTATCGACATGATGATCGATGTGACCCGTCCCGACCCTCAGGTGATTATCGAGGGCGCGGAGGGTATGTCGTCAGCTGAGTTACGTGACTACGTTGTGCGCGGTCGCGCTTTTCGCGCTTGGCGCGAATCCCGTATGGACGATGCTGATGCCGAGGCCGAGGATGACGAGACACGGTCCATTGACGGCGTCGTTTCGACCTTTGAGCTCGATGATGCGGCGGAGAAGTGTGTGCTCGGCCTGTCGAAGCGCACGCATCTCACGGGCCGCGGCATCGTGCGCCTGGTGCGTATCGCGCGTACCATCGCCGACGTCGCCGAGAGCGAGCAAGTGACGCAGGACCACGTGCTCGAGGCGGCGATGTACCAGGGAAGGAGGGACCAATGATGGCCGAGGGGACCTTCGAGCTGCATCCAGGTGACGCGTTGTATCCCGAGACCGTTTTGGAGCTTTCTGATGTACCCCAGACACTCTATGTGCGCGGCAACCCCGAGGTGCTTTCGACGCCCGCGCTCTCCATCATCGGCGCGCGCAAGGCCTCTCCGTATGGTCTTGCCGTGGCAGAGCTTGCGGCAAAGGTTGCGGTCGAGGCGGGCGTGACGGTAGTTTCGGGCGGCGCGGTCGGTTGTGACCAGGCCTCGGGTTGGGCTGCGGTCAATGCCGGCGGCAAACACGTCGTGGTGCTGGGGACGGGCGCCGACGTGGTCTACCCGCGTTCGAGCGCGGGGCTTATTACGCGCACGCTCGATACGGGTGGCGCGGTCGTGTCGATCTCTCCGTGGGGCATGGGTCCGCGCAAGTTTGCCTTTCCGCGCCGCAATCGCGTAATCGCGGCCTTGTCGCAAGCCCTCTTTGTATCCGAGGCGGGTATGCCTTCCGGGACGTTTTCTACAGCCGAGGCTGCTATGGATTTGGGGCGAGAACTTCTTGCCGTGCCGGGGTCGATCCTATCGCCCGAGTCGCGTGGCACGAATTACCTCATTGCGAACGGTGCCTGCTGCATCATCGACGAGGAATCTATCGAGATGGCTATTTCACGCATCTACGGCACCCTGCGCTACTCGCGCCCCGATGCTCCCGGCATTGCCGACCTGGATCAAACACAGCAGACCGTGATGCATGCACTCATCGCCTCTCCGCTCAAGGTCGACGACATCGCGGCACTCGTCTCGCTCGATGCCGTTGGCGTACTTAAGCTCCTGGGTTCGCTTGAGCTCGAGGGCCTTATCGAGCGCATGATGGATGGAAGGTATGCGCCCTCCAAGTTTGCTCTTCACGCCCAGACACCCTTCGGTCACAATGGAAAACATGTCAATTAGAAAGGTGTTTGCAGATGCTGTTTGATCAGGTGACGGTTATCGGTGGCGGTCTGGCGGGTTCGGAGTGCGCGATTCAGCTGGCGGATCGCGGGTTTTCCGTAAAGCTGTGCGAGATGCGCCCCCAGGTGAGCTCCCCGGCCCACCATACCGATCACCTGGCAGAGCTCGTCTGTTCCAATTCGTTTAAGTCGACCCGTCCGGATTCCGCGGCTGGTTTGCTGAAGGCCGAGCTTGAGCGCATGGGTTCGGTCCTGCTCGATTGCGCCCATCGCGCGGCTGTTCCCGCCGGTGGCGCCTTGGCGGTCGACCGCGTCAAGTTTTCCGAGCTTGTCGAGGACGAGGTTGCCGCCCGTCCCAATATCGAGATCGTTCACGGCGAGGTCGCGCAGATTCCCGAAGGTCACGTGGTCATTGCCGCCGGCCCCTTGTGCTCGCCGGCGTTGAGCGAAGAGGTCGTGAAGCTCGTCGGTGGCGACGCCCTTGCGTTCTTCGATGCCGCGGCGCCGATCGTCGATGCCTCCACGCTCGATATGGACGTGCTGTTCTCGCAGTCGCGCTACGAGGAGCAGGGGAGCGGCGACTATCTCAACGCTCCGCTCAACAAGGAAGAGTACGAGGCCTTTATCGAGGCGCTTACCACGGCCGACCGCGTGGTGCTCAAAGACTTTGAGGGCGGCGATCTGTTCCAGGCCTGCCAGCCTGCCGAGGAAGTTGCGCGCACCGGCAAGGACGCCATTCGCTTTGGCGCCATGAAGCCCGTCGGCCTCACCGACCCGCGAACCGGTCGTCGTCCCTGGGCGGCGATTCAGCTGCGTGCCGAGAACAAGGAGAAGACCGCCTATAACCTGGTGGGCTTCCAGACCAACCTGACCTTTGGCGAGCAGAAGCGCGTCTTCCATATGGTGCCGGGCCTGGAGAACGCTGAGTTCTTCCGCTACGGTGTCATGCACCGCAATACCTTTGTCGATGCGCCGCACGTGCTCGATGGCACCTTTGCCGTGCCTGGTACCGGCGTGCGCCTGGCCGGTCAGATCACCGGCACCGAGGGGTACATGGAAGCCGTGGCGACAGGTCTGCTCGCGGCACTCAACACCTATGCCGAGGCTGTCGGGGCCGCTCCCATCGAGCTGCCGCGCGTGGGTGCTTTGGGCGCGCTCGTGGGCTATGCTACCGATCCGGCCACGGTGGGCTATCAGCCTATGCATGTCAACTTTGGCCTGGTGCCGCCACTCGAGGATGGTAAGCGCCGCAGCAAGCGCGACCGCTACCAGGCCTATGCGGACCGTGCGCTCGAGGCCCTTGATGCCTATCTGGCCACTCGCCCCGATCTGTTTGGAGGCGACCGGTCATAGCCTTTGACCTGTACGACACCGTCGACTCGTTTATCGCCTATATCGCACGTGTCGAGGGGCTTTCTCCCAATACGGTGACGGCCTATGGCTCGAGGCTGGAGCGCTTTGCTGCCTGGTGCGAGCGCGAGGATATCGATGCTTTCGCTGCCGACGTGCGCACCATTCGTCGCTATCTTGCCGAGCTTTCGCGTGAGCAGGTGGCTCCCCGAACGCTTGCGGCGCATCTGTCGGCTATCCGATCGCTCTATCGATGGATGGCTGCCGAGGGGGTCGTGGAGGGCGATGTGGTCTCGGCAATTTCCTCGCCCAAGCTCCCGCGCGATCTACCCGGTGTGCTGACGACCCAACAGGTGGAGGCGCTGCTCAAGACGCCTGATACCTCAACACCCGCGGGACTGCGCGATGCGGCGATGCTCGAGCTGCTCTATGCCTCGGGCGCCCGTATCTCTGAGCTCGCAGCACTCAATGTGGAGTCCATTGCGTGGTCCGAACGCACGCTGCGCCTGTGGGGCAAGGGGAGCAAAGAACGTATCGTCCCTCTGTATCGTCGTGCGCTCGAGGCGACGCGTCTCTATATTGAGGAGGGAAGGCCGGAGTTGCTCGCTCAGGCAAAGCGTCGTGACCCCGTTACCGGGCCGCATCCGCTGCTTATATCGGCGCGCGGTAATCGCATGAGTGCCGCCATGCTCAGGCGGCGGTTTCATACGCTGGCGACGCTCGCCGGCATGCCTGCCGACATCGCCCCGCATGCGATGCGCCATACCTTTGCGACCGACTTGCTCGAGGGCGGTGCGGACCTGCGCTCGGTTCAAGAGCTGCTGGGCCATGCGAGCCTGTCCACGACGCAGATCTACACGCATCTCACACCCGATCGGCTTAAGCGGGCTGTGGCTCAAGCCCATCCCCGCGGCGAATAGTGGCTGGGACGTCCCGCGCCGCGCTCAGGTGTGTGGTTTTGATTGCGGGTTGGCAGGAAGATGCATTCCTGCTATCATTCATCGGGTTGCTTCACGGCAACAGGTTTTTATCACGCACGCGCGGCTACTTCATACCGTGGTGCCCGGGCTTTGGTAGCACATGTCCGGGTTGGTTTTGGAGGATGACCCCGCGCGGAGGCAAACCACAGGAGGTTTAACATGGCTACCAAGATTAATATCCGCACCCTGCTCGAGGCCGGCTGCCACTTCGGTCACCAGACCCGTCGCTGGAACCCCAAGATGAAGCCGTTCATCTTCGGTGAGCGCAACGGCATCTACATCCTCGACCTTAAGCAGACCATCCTCGACGCCGACCAGGCCTACACCTTCGTCAAGAACGTCGCCAAGGGCGGCAACGTGCTGTTCGTCGGCACCAAGAAGCAGGCTCAGGAGGCCGTCAAGAACGCTGCTGAGCGCGCTAATATGCCCTACATCAACCAGCGTTGGCTCGGCGGTATGCTGACCAACTTCGTCACCATCCGCTCCCGCATCAACCGCATGGAGGAGCTCGAGGCCATGGTCGAGGACGGCCGCATGGCAGTGCTCCCCAAGAAGGAGCAGGCTGTGCTCGGCAAGGAGCTCACCAAGCTCCAGACCAACCTCGGTGGCGCCCGCGACATGAAGGGTCTGCCCCAGGCTCTCTTCGTCATCGACACTAAGCGCGAGGAGAACGCCATCAAGGAGGCTCAGCGCCTGAACATCCCCGTCGTCGCTCTGATCGACACCAACTCCGATCCCGACGAGGTCGAGTACGGCATCCCCTGCAACGATGACGCTATCTCCGCTGTCACCCTTATGTGCGAGCTCATGGCTGACGCCTGCCTCGCTGGCTCCGGTAAGGAGCAGGTCTCCGAGGCTGAGATGGCCGCTGAGCCCAAGGCCGAGTAAATCAGTCTTAGTTAATTCTTTTTCATCTCTTTGAAAGGAACCACAATGGCCCAGATTACCGCCGCTATGGTCAAGCAGCTCCGCGAGATGACCGACTCCCCGATGATGGAGTGCAAGAAGGCTCTCGTCGAGGCTGACGGCGACATGGACGCCGCTGTCGACGTTCTGCGTAAGAACGGCCTTGCCAAGGCTGCCAAGAAGGCTGGCCGTGAGACCAACGAGGGCGCTGTCGCCGCGTTCGTCTCCGAGGATGGCAAGACCGGCGCTCTGCTCGAGCTCTCCTGCGAGACCGACTTCGTTGGCTCCAACGCCAAGTTCACCGGCTTTGCTTCTAAGGTCGCTGAGGTTGTCGCTACCACCGAGCCTGCTGACGTCGATGCTCTGCTCGAGAAGCCGATGGGCGAGGAGACCGTTTCCTCCGAGCTCACCGAGATGATTCACATCATGGGCGAGAACATGAAGATCTCCCGCTTCGCTGCCCGCAAGGCCGAGAACGGCGCGCTCGCTTCTTACATCCACATGGGTGGTAAGATCGGCGTCCTCGTCGAGTTCGCCTTCGAGAAGGCCGAGACCGCTCAGGCTGAGTCCTTCAAGACCTTCGCTCACGACGTTGCCCTTCAGGTTGCCGCCGTCGCCCCGATCTGCGCTACCCGCGATCAGGTTCCGGCCGAGACCGTCGAGCACGAGAAGCAGATCTACATGGCCCAGGCTGCCGAGTCCGGCAAGCCCGAGGCTATCCAGGAGAAGATGGCTGTTGGCCGTCTGGAGAAGTTCTACAAGCAGTCCGTGCTCACCGAGCAGGAGTTCATCAAGGACAGCTCCCTCACCATCAAGAAGTACGCTGAGCAGGTCTCCAAGGAGCTCGGCGACACCATTACCGTCGTTGCCTTTGACCGTCTGGTCCGTGGCGAGTAAATAAGCTCTTGTAGCTGGTAATGAGCAGGCTGTGGGTTTTACTCACAGCCTGCTTTTTCATGGCTCTTATCAGAGCCTTTGATATCATATTGAGAGTCTAATTAAAGGAGGATCGCTTTGTCCGACATCCGATATAAACGCGTGCTTCTTAAGCTTTCCGGCGAAGCACTGATGGGCGACGGCCAATATGGCATCGACCCCAAGGTTACCGATCATCTTGCCAAGCAGGTCAAGGAACTGCTCGCCGTTGGCCATGAGGTCGGCGTCGTTGTCGGCGGCGGCAATATTTTCCGCGGCATGGCAGGCGCTGCCGGTGGCATGGAGCGTGCTCAGGCCGACTACATGGGGATGCTGGCAACCGTTATGAACGCGCTCGCCCTGCAGGATGCCTTTGAGCACAACGATGTTCCTTGCCGCGTGATGAGCGCTATCCAGATGAACGAGATCTGCGAGCCCTATATTCGTCGCCGCGCTATCAACCATCTGTCCAAGGGCAACGTCGTCATCTTCGCTGCCGGTTCGGGCAATCCGTACTTTACGACCGACACCGCCGCGGCTCTTCGTGCGTGCGAGATCGGCGCCGAGATTCTGATTAAAGCCACCAAGGTTGACGGCATCTACGACAAGGATCCCGTCAAGTGCGCCGATGCCGTCCGTTTTGACAAGATTACCTATCACGAGGTTCTCGTCCGCGGTCTGCAGGTTATGGATTCCACGGCTACGGCACTGTGCCAGGATAACCGTATGCCGATTTTGGTCCTCAACATCGATGGCGAGGACACCGTCAAGCGCGCGCTCGCGGGTGAGCCCGTCGGCACGCTCGTCTATCAGGAGGATTAAGCATGGCAGAGAACATCACCGCCCATATGGACAAGTCGCTCGAGTCCCTCAAGCATAACTTCTCCAAGGTCCGTACCGGTCGTGCCAACGCCAACATTCTGTCCGACATCACCGTCGATTATTACGGTGTCCCCACGCCGGTCACGCAGGTTGCCGCCGTCAAGACCCCCGAGGCTCACATGCTGCTCATCGAGCCGTGGGATAAGGCGCTCATCAATGCTATCGTCAAGGCCATCGGCGCTTCCGATCTGGGTATTACCCCCAACTCCGATGGCACCGTCGTTCGTCTTCCGTTCCCGGCTCCCACTGAGGAGCGCCGTCGCGAGCTCGTCAAGGAGTGCCGCGAGTACGCCGAGCAGGCCAAGGTGTCTATCCGTAACATCCGTCGCGACTTCAACAACAAGCTCGAGCGCGATGAGGAGCTCACCGAGGACGACGTACGTCGCGAGCAGGCCAAGGTCCAGAAGCATACCGATGAGTATGTCGCCAAGGTCGAGGAGCTTCTGAAGGAAAAAGAAGCCGAGGTCATGGAGATCTAAGGTGCAATACGACGAGCATAAACTGGTCGAGTACTTTGCCGACGCCCCTGCGGGCGTCGGTTTTTCCGACCTTGACCTCAATAACATTCCGCACCATATCTCGTGCATCATGGACGGCAACGGTCGTTGGGCCACGTCGCGCGGTCTTGCACGCACCGAGGGCCACAAGGCGGGTATCGTCTCGCTGCGCGAGATCATTACCGCCTGCGTGCGCCTGGGCGTCGACGTGCTTTCGGCCTATGCATTTTCGACCGAAAACTGGAATCGACCGCAGCACGAAGTCAACGTTCTGATGCACCTGTTTGCCAAGACGTTTATCGACGAGCTGCCGCTTCTGAAGCGCGAAAATGTGCGCGTAGTCTTTTTGGGTGACATTTCCGCGCTGCCCAAGAAGACTCGCGACGTTTTTGAGCGCGGTCTTGCCGAGTGCGCCGATCACACCGGTATGACGCTGGCGCTTGCCGTCAACTACGGCGCGCGTGCCGAGATTACCCGCGCTGTCCGTCAGATCGCATCCGACGCTGCCGCCGGTAAGATCGATCCTGCCGCAATTGATGACGACATGGTGGCTTCCCACCTCTATACCGCCGGTCTTCCCGATCCCGAACTTGTGATTCGCACCTCTGGTGAGCTGCGCCTTTCGAACTATCTGCTGTGGCAGGTGGCTTATTCCGAATTCTACGTCACCGATACCTATTGGCCTGACTTTGATCGTTGGGGCCTTGTCGACGCCATTTTGGCCTATCAGGGCCGTGACCGTAGGTTTGGTGGACTGAGCAAGACCGAGGAGGCTTAATCGTGTCCGATCGTCCCAAGGCATCTGCTCCCAAGACGCCAGTTTCCGCGGCGCCTGCGCGCAAGGCTGCCACTGCGGGAGCGCCTGCAGCGAAGAGCGGCACCGGTTCGTGGCTGGCGGGCTTTATTACCCGTGCCGCCGCCGGTATCGTCTACGCCGTTGTCTTTATCCTGTGCCTGGTTTTGGGTATCGTGCCCACGGCCATCTTTGTTTCTGTCATGAGCGGTCTGTGCTGCTATGAGTTTTTCCGTATGACAAGGCTCGATGGCAAGATGGCTAACGAGCGCATGGGTATCGCTGCCGCCGTACTCTTTCCGCTGTCGGCGTTGGGCGATTCGATGTTGCTGAATGCCCTGCTTTTTGCCTTGATGCTCGCTGTGGGCATTTGGTATGTCTGGTCGCCGCGTACCCGCATCTCTGATGTGGCCGTGACGCTCATGGGTCCCATCTACACTGGCTTTATGCTGTCGGCTATCGTGCTGCTGCGCGATGCCGTGCCCGGTTTTGCCGGCGCCCTGCTTTCAGTGGGCGTTTGCGCGTCCCTTTGGGTCTCCGATTCGTTTGCCTACATCGTGGGCAGCCGTATCGGCAAGCACAAGATGGTTCCCAAGATCTCCCCCAAAAAGAGCTGGGAGGGGTTTGCCGGCGGCATCTTGGGCTCGGTTTTGATTTGGCTCATCCTGTGGGCGACGCACTTCTACAAGCTCAGCCTGCCCTATGCGCTGCTGTGCGGCGTGGTCGTGTCCATTCTGGGCGTTATCGGCGACCTTATCGAGTCGCGCATCAAGCGCGGTGTGGGCGTCAAGGATTCCGGCAACCTTATCCCGGGCCACGGCGGAATGCTCGATCGTAGCGATTCGCTTATCTTCGGTTGCATCACCGCACAGCTGTTGCTGATGATCGGAGGCGTGCTGTAATGTCCTTCCAGACGACGTATGGCCCCGATGGACGCCTTCGCGTTGCCATCCTGGGTTGTACGGGCTCTATCGGCACCCAGGCGCTCGATGTGTGCCGCCAGCATGCCGATCGCCTGCAGGTGACGGCGCTGTCCGTTAATTCCAGCACCTCGGAGCTCGTTGCCGCTGCCCGCGAGTTCTCGGTTCCGGCGGTTGCCGTTGCCGATGTCGCTCATGGCGATGACGCCGTGCTGCAGGAGTTGCCCGAGGGCACACAGCTCGGCGTTGGCGCGCAGGCGGTTTGCGAGCTCGCGCGTCGCGACGATGTCGACTGCGTGCTCGTCGCTATTGTGGGCGCCGCCGGTCTCGAGGCGAGCCATGCGGCCTTGACCTCGAATAAGCGCCTTGCCCTTGCCAACAAGGAGTCCCTCGTCGTCGGTGGCAACTTGCTTATGCCGTTGGCGCAACCGGGCCAGCTTATTCCGGTCGACTCTGAGCATTCCGCCATCTACCAGTGCTATCTGGGGGAGAACCCGCGCGAGGCCCACTGCATTTGGCTCACCTGCTCGGGCGGTCCGTTCTTTGGCCGCACGCGCGACGAGCTCGATCGCGTGACGCGTGCCGATGCCCTCGCGCATCCCACGTGGGCCATGGGTGCCAAGATCACCATTGACTCCGCCACCCTCATGAACAAGGGCCTGGAGCGCATTGAGGCCATGCATCTGTTTAACTGCGACCTCGATTTCATTAACGTGGTCGTGCAGCGTCAGTCCAAGATTCACTCTATGGTCGAGTTCGCCGACGGCTCCGTGATGGCGCATCTCGGTGCATCCGACATGCGTATTCCCATCCAGTTCGCGTTCTCGTATCCCGAGCGTTGGGATACTCCGGCGCCTCGTATCGATTTCCGCGAGCTGGGGCAGCTCACGTTTGATGCTGCCGACATGGATACCTTCCGCTGTCTGGCACTGGCCGAGCGTGCCGGCAAGACGGGTGGCACCATGCCGTGCGTGCTCAATGCCGCCAACGAGGTCGCCGTCGATGCCTTCCTGCACGATGGCTGCAGCTTTACCGATATCGATCGCATTGTGGAATCCTGCATGGACGCCCACGATATGCAGGTGGTCGATTCGTTTGAGCAGCTTCGCGACATCGATGCGTGGGCGCGTGAAAAGGCTGCGCAGGTGCTCGCCGCAACCCGTTCCTAACCCATAAGGATTGCTTTTTCGTTTTATGGATACTGTTCTGAGCGTTCTCTCATCGGTCTTTTGGGGCCTGCTGATGCTTTCCGTCCTCGTGTTTTTGCACGAGGGCGGCCACTTTTTGGCGGCGCGTGCCTGCGGCGTCCGTGTGACCGAGTTCTTTTTGGGTCTGCCGTGCCGCTTTGACATCCATTACACGTCGCGTCGCATTGGAACCAAGTTTGGCGTGACCCCGCTGCTGCTGGGTGGCTACGCTGCCATCTGCGGTATGGATCCGACCGATGTTTCGTGCGCCGACCGCGTGCTCGCGGCTATCTATCGTCATGGTCGCGTGACCGTGGCCGACCTTGCTGTCGAGCTCGAGCTTTCCGAGGAGGATGTGCTCGAGGCATGCGCCCTTTTGCTGGGCTGGGGCTCCATCGCGCCCTGGTATGAGGAAGGGGAGAAGCCCTCGCCGAGCTACTATCCCACCAAATATCAGACGTTGCCGCGAGACAAGGCAGGCTATACCACCTTTGATGGTCGCCGTTTCGATCGCGAACATGCGACTGCCGAGGGCGATGTGTGGGAGCTGCCGTGCGGCGAGGCCGAGTTCCTTGCGCAAGAGCGCTCGCACACCTATCTTGGCCAAGGCTTTCTCAAGCGCGCCTTTATGCTGCTCGCGGGCATTATCGTCAATATCTTGACGGGTTTTTTGCTCCTTATGAGCATCTATTCCATTGCGGGTGTCACCGTGCCGATGGATACCAACGTGATCGGTCAGGTTGACGAGGGGTCTATTGCCGCCAAGGCGGGTATCGAGGGCGGTGACGCGATCCTTTCGGTTGACGGTGTCTCATGTTCCACTTGGATGGATGTCTACGATGCCATCGGCAAGGCTGCCGGTAAGGACGATATCGCCATCGAGTACGAGCGTGACGGCAAGCAGCATTCGACCACGGTTGCGCTCAAAGAGGACGAGCGCCTAGGTGTGTATGCCTCTACGCAGGTGGTCCGTTTAGACCCCATCACGTCGGCTCGCCTGTCGTTCTCCTATGTCGTGCAGACAGCGGATGGCGTGATGCGCCTGCTCCAGCCGCAGCATACGATGGAGATTCTCGATCAGTCTTCTTCGATCGTTGGTATTAGCGTTATGTCCTCACAGGCCGCTGCTGCCGGCCCTGCCACGTTCCTTTCGTTTGCCGCCCTCATTTCGTTCTCGCTTGGCTTTATGAACCTGCTGCCCATCCCACCACTCGATGGCGGCAAGCTGGTCATCGAGATCATTCAAAAGATTGCGGGCCGCGAGCTGCCGCTCAAAGTGCAGACAATCGTCAGCTATGTCGGCATCGCGCTCTTTGCACTGCTGTTTGTCTATATGCTTCGTTCCGACATCCTTCGTTTTATTCTGTAGGGGAGTGTTTGGATTGTCTTTATCCCATCCTTTGCCTCGCGAGTTGACACGCCCCGTGCATGTGGGCGGCGTGCAGATCGGTGGTGGCGCTCCGGTCGTGGTTCAGTCTATGACCTGCACCGATACCGCTGATGCCCAGGCAACGCTTGCGCAAGTGTGCGCGTTGGCGCAGGCTGGCTGCGATATCGTGCGCGTGAGCGTGCCCTCCGAGGCCGCGCTTGAGGGCTTCCGCACCATCTGTGCCGAGTCTCCGGTGCCGATTGTCGCCGATATCCACTTTAACCATAAGCTCGCCATTGGTGCCGTTGAGGCCGGTGCCGCCAAGCTGCGCATCAATCCCGGCAATATCGGCGATTGGGCCAAGGTTGACGCGGTGATCGATGCTGCGGGTGCCGCGGGCTGTGCGATTCGCATTGGCGTGAACGCGGGCTCGCTTGAGCAAGATATTGCCGAGCGCGACGACCTCACGCAGCCCGAAAAGCTCGTGATGTCGAGCGAGCGCTTTGTGCGGCACTTTGAGGACCGTGGGTTTACCAACATCGTGCTATCCGCCAAGGCCCATAGCGTACAGACGACACTTGATACCTATCGCGCCCTGTCGCGCGAGATACCGCATGTTCCGCTCCACCTGGGCGTGACGGAGGCGGGGACCAAGCTTCAGGGCACCATCAAGAGCTCTGTAGGCTTGGGTATCTTGCTTTCCGAAGGCATCGGTGACACCATGCGTGTGTCGCTCACGGCCGATCCGGTTGAGGAGCCGCCGGTCGCCTGGGGAATTCTACAGTCGCTGGGCCTGCGTCGCCGTGGTCCCGAGATTGTCTCGTGCCCCACGTGCGCCCGCTGCCAGGTTAACCTGATTCCCATCGCCGAGGAGGTCACCGAGCGGCTTAAGAACTATTCCGCGCCGCTTTCGATCGCCGTGATGGGATGTGCGGTCAACGGCCCCGGAGAGGCATCTGACGCCGACCTGGGTGTTGCCTGCGGACGTGGTCAGGGCCTGCTCTTTTCGCATGGCCAGATCATTGGTAAAGTAGCTGAGGATCAAATTGTCGACGCGCTTATGGCCGAGGTCGACAAACTTATTGAGGAGAAATAAATGACCCGAGCAATGTATATGTCTAAGCTCTATGCGCCGACGCTCAAAGAGGATCCGGCGGATGCCGAGCTAGCGAGCCACCGTCTGCTGCTTCGCGCTGGCATGATCCGCAAGGAGGCCGCCGGCCTGTATTCCTATCTGCCGCTCGCTTGGCGCTCGATCCGCAAGATCGAGAACATCGTGCGCGACGAGATGGATGCCGCCGGTGCTCAGGAGCTCATGATGCCCATCATGGTCGATGCCGAGCTGTGGCGTGAGTCCGGCCGTATCGATGCCTATGGCAAGGAGCTTGTGCGCTTTGATGACCGCCACGGCCGCGAGTTTGTGCTCGGACCCACGCACGAGGAGACCGTGACTGCCCTGGTGCGCAATGAGTTGCGTTCCTACAAGCAGCTGCCAGTGAACCTTTATCACATCCAGGATAAGTTCCGCGACGAGTTCCGTCCCCGTTTTGGCCTGATGCGCGGTCGCGAGTTCATCATGAAGGACGCCTACAGCTTCTCTGCTACGCAGGAGAGCCTGCAGGAGGAGTACGACAAGATGAAGCAGGCCTATGCCAACATTTGCGAGCGCTGCTACATCAAGGCTCTGCCCGTTGTCGCCGACTCCGGCGAGATCGGTGGCGATACCTCCGTCGAGTACATGGCTTTGGCCGACGCTGGCGAGGCTTCGCTCGTCTACTGCGACGATTGCGGCTTCGCTGCCGACGATGAGGCCGCAAGCACCAAGGTCGTTGTGACCGAGGGTCCTGGCGACGGTACGCTTACCAAGGTCGAGACTCCGGGCATGGGCACCATCGAGGCCGTTGCAAAGTTCTTCGGCTTCCCCGAGAACGGCACGCGCAAGTCTCTGGCACTCCTCGACGCCGAGGGCAAGCCCGTCGTGGCCATTGTTCCGGGCGACCACGAGCTCAACGATTGCAAGGCCGAGCATGTCTTTGGCAAGGCCTATCGCATGATGACTGATGAGGAGCTCCAGACCTACGGTCTGCATAAGGGCTTTATCGGACCGGTTAACCTGCCCGAGGGCATTCGCCTGGTGTGCGACGAGAGCCTGCGCGAGTCCAAGCAGTGGGCCTGCGGTGCCAACGAGGTCGATTATCACTTTACCGGTGCCTGCCCCGAGCGCGACTTTACCGTCGACGAGTGGGCCGACCTGGTAACCGTCGTTGCCGGCGATCCCTGCCCGCACTGCGGCAAGCCGCTCTCTGCTGCTCGCGGCATCGAGGTCTCGCAGGTCTTCCAGCTGGGTACCAAGTATTCCGAGGCCATGGGCGCCACCTTTATGGACGAGGACGGCAAGGAGAAGCCGCTTATCATGGGTTGCTACGGCGTTGGTGTGTCCCGCTCGCTTGCTGCCGTCGTGGAGCAGCACAACGACGAACACGGCATCGTCTGGCCGGTCTCCGTTGCCCCGTACGAGGTCGCGGTGATTCCGCTCGATCCCAAGAAGGAGGAGTGCGCTAACGTTTGCGACCAAATCGTCGAGGGCCTGTGCGCCGAGGGTATCGAGGTTGTCGTCGATGACCGTGACGAGCGTCCTGGCTTTAAGTTTGCCGATAACGACCTCATGGGCTTCCCGTATCAGGTCGTGCTTGGCAAGCGTGGCCTCAAGAATGGTACTGTGGAGCTCAAGGACCGTGCCACGGGCGAGCGTGAGGACGTGGCGATCGACGAGGTCGTCGCCAAGATTGCCGAGCTTGTTAAGGCGGCCCGCCGTTAATCGACGTTTCTGCTATTAGATGTAATTGCGGGGCTGCTCCGTATCTCTCTTAGGATGAGATGCGGAGCAGTCTATTTTGTTGGAATAAACTCGATGGGTAAAGAAAACCCCACAGCCCATATGAGCTGCGGGGTTTTCTTGTGCCTCCGATGCGAAATAAATCGCTCAGATATTACTGATAATCGACGACGTCGATCCAGTTCTTCAGGAACTCATCGTTCACGTTGCGCTTACGAGCGAGCTCGGAAGCGGCGACGATGCTCGTCCACTGACGCACGACCTGCATGGGCATGTCGGCGCGGTCGCAGTAGAGCTCCAGGTAGGCCTCAGCCTGGTCCTTGCTGTTGAGGGCGAAGAGCAGGTAGGTGGTGGCAACGTCGGCAGCAGGGGAGCCCTGGGTGGCGTGTGCCCAGTCGCACACATAGAGCTGGCCGTCATCGCCGACGATGACGTTGGAGGGGTTGAAGTCGCCGTGGCAGACCTTGAACTCCTTGGTCATGCCGTCCAGACGCTCCTGAAGGTTGTAGCGCGTGGTGGCATTGAGCTGATCAAGGCTGTCGATCATGCGGGCGAACTTGTCGCGCTGACGGTTGAGCAGCGGGGAGGTATAGCCGTGGATCTCGATCTGGAGGTCGACGAACATCTCGAGATACTCACCAAAGCGCTGGGGCTCAGCAGTCATCTTCTCGGCAAGGGTGGTGCCCGGAACCTTCTCGGTCACGAGCGCCCAGCCGTTGGCGTTCTCGAGCTGGGAAACCTCGAGAGCCTTGGGGCTGCGGATGCCGCACTCATTGATGCGGGCAAGATTCAAAGCCTCGTTGAACACGTCGGAGACAGGCTTGGTCTCGTTAAAGACCTTGACGATCTTGTCGCCCAGGTCGTAAACGACCTTGTTGCCACGGCGGACGAGCTCGGTCTTGGAATCGGGTAGCAGCATGGTTGCATCCTTTCAACGATGCGATAGAAGCGACGGCGGGGGTGTGTGATACACCCGTGCACCCCCGCCGTTAAAAACCGTGCTAAAACTAGCAGACGGCGTAGTCCTGAGGCTCGCGGCCGTAGTAGGCGTCCAGGTAGAGCTCCTTGATCTCGCTCATGAGCGGGTAGCGCGGGTTTGCGCCGGTGCACTGGTCGTTGAATGCCTGCTCGGTCATCTCGTCGAGGGTGTCGAGGAAGTACTGCTCGTCAACACCGTAGTCGGCGATGGTCTTCTTGACGCCGATGAAGTCCTTGAGTTCCTCGAGCTTCGTGATGAAGTTCTCGAAGACCTCCTTGTCGTCCTTGCCCTCGATGCCGCAGTACTTGGCCATCTCGGCGTAGTTGTGCAGCGCGTTGGGGTAAGGATACTGGGAGAAGGTACCCATCTTGACGGGAGCCTCGGCGGCGTTGTAGCGCATAACGCGGGTCAGGATGACGGCGTTGGCGAGGCCGTGAGGCAGGTGATGGAAGGCGCCGAGCTTGTGAGCCATGGAGTGGTTGAGGCCCAGGAAGGCGTTGGCGAAGGCCATACCGGCCATGCAAGAGGCGTTGTGCATCTCCTCGCGGGCATGCGGGTCCTTGGCGCCGTTCGTGAAGCTGGAGGGCAGGTTCTCGAAGACGAGCTTAGCAGCGCGCTCGGAGAGGCCCTTGGTGTAGTCGGAAGCCATGATGGAGACGTAGGACTCGATGGCGTGGGTCATGACGTCGATGCCGGAGGCAGCGGTCAGGCCGCGCGGGGCGGTCATGCAGTTGTCGGCGTCGACGATAGCCATGTTGGGGAGCAGCGCGTAGTCGGCGAGCGGCCACTTGATGCCGGTCTCCTTGTCGGTGATGATGGCGAACGGCGTGCACTCGGAGCCGGTACCCGAAGAGGTCGGGACGGCGACGAAGTAGGCCTTCTTGCCCATCTCGGGGAAAGTGAAGATACGCTTGCGGATGTCCATGAAGTCCATGGCCATGTCCTCAAACTTGCACTCGGGGTGCTCGTACATCATCCACATGATCTTGCCGGCGTCCATAGCGGAGCCACCGCCGACGGCGATGATGACGTCCGGCTCAAAGAGAGCCATCTGCTTGGCGCCGCGACGTGCGCACTGCAGCGACGGATCGGGCTCGACGTCGTAGAAGCAGTCGTGGGCGATGCCCATCTCGTCGAGCTTGGCCTCGATGGCGCGGGTGTTGCCATTCTTGAAGAGGAACTGGTCGGTGACGATGAAGGCGCGCTTCTTGCCCATGACGGTACCGAGCTCGTCGAGAGCGACGGGCGTGGAACCCTTCTTGAAGTAGACCTTCTCGGGAGCGCGGAACCACAGCATGTTCTCACGGCGCTCGGCCACAGTCTTAAC
Organism: uncultured Collinsella sp.; assembly: GCA_902406155.1. GTDB lineage: Bacteria > Actinomycetota > Coriobacteriia > Coriobacteriales > Coriobacteriaceae > Collinsella. Next base: position 29,559 of record CABPCW010000001.1, on the reverse strand, counting down.
GTTGATCAAGTGCTTCACCCCAACGTTCTCGGAGACGGAGTTGCCGCCCCAGGAGCCGCAGCCCAGGGTCAGAGACGGCTTCATGCCAAAGTTGTACAGATCACCGATGCCGCCGTGCGAGGACGGGGTGTTGATGACGATACGGCAGGCCTTCATGACGTGCTCGAACAGGCTGATCTTCTCGGCCTGGGCGGGGTGCACGTACAGAGAGGCGGTGTGGCCCGGGCCACCGGCGAGCACCAGGTGCTCGGCCTTGTCGACGGCCTCCTGGAAGTCCTTGGCGTGATACATGGCCAGGACCGGGGAGAGCTTCTCGTGGGAGAACTCCTCCTTGGCGGGGTCGGTGGAGGTGACCTCGGCGATCAGGATCTTGGTCTTGGCAGGAACCTCGATGCCGGCGAGCTCGGCGATCTTGGCGGCAGCCATGCCGGGAATGCGGTGATCGAGAGCGCCGTTCTTGAACATGGCGGCACGCAGGGCCTCCATCTCGGCACCCTGCTTGACGAAGTAGCAGCCGCGCTTCTGGAACTCGGCTTTGACCTGGTCATAGATGGTGTCGATGACGGTCACGGACTGCTCGGAAGCGCAGATCATGCCGTTGTCGAAGGTCTTGGAGTGGATGATGGAGTTGACGGCGAGCAGCACGTCGGCGGTGTCGTCGATGATGACCGGGGTGTTACCGGCGCCAACGCCCAGGGCGGGCTTGCCCGAGGAGTAGGCGGCCTTGACCATGCCCGGGCCACCGGTGGCGAGGATGATGTCGACGTCGCGCATGACCATGTTGGTCAGCTCGATGGAGGGGACATCGACCCAGCCGATGATGCCCTCGGGGGCGCCGGCCTTGACGGCGGCGTCAAGCACGAGCTTGGCGGCGGCGATGGTGCACTTGGCGGCTGCCGGGTGCGGGGAGATGATGATGCCGTTGCGGGTCTTCAGGCTGATCAGCGTCTTGAAGATCGCGGTGGAGGTGGGGTTGGTCGTCGGGATGACGGCGCCCACGATGCCGATGGGCTCGGCGATCTTGGTGATGCCGTAAGCCTCGTCGCGCTCCAGAACGCCACAGGTCTTGGTGTTCTTGTAAGCGTTGTAGATGTACTCTGCGGCGTAGTGGTTCTTGATGACCTTGTCCTCAAGAACGCCGCGGCCGGTCTCCTCGATGGCCATCTTCGCCAACGGGATACGAGCCTTGTTGGCGGCCATGGCGGCCTCATAGAAGATCTTGTCGACCTGCTCCTGCGTGTACGTAGCAAAAAGCGCCTGGGCCTCTCGCATCTGAGCGAGCTTAGCCTCAAGCGCCTCTACGTTGTCCACAATTGCGGGAGTAGTGTTTTCCGGTGACTTTTTCACCATTTGTGTCTCCTTGCGATCGGAGATTTACCCTACGCCTTGCATGATAGCAAGAAATTATTCGGCGAACGGTAAGATTCCCGTAAAAGGCACACTAAAACGCTTCAACCTAATGAAGCGTTTTAACTAAAAACTATCAGCCTACTGCATCACCCCGCTCATTGGGGACAGACTTGCATGAGTATTTCAATGGGAAAACGGGGAGAACGGGGCAACTGTTTGATAATCGCTATTCGCGGGGCGCGGTTGAGTCGGACACGCAGGCGGTGCAGCTGCTCGATTACATCCATCTCAATCCTATGAAAGGTGCGCTTGACTCGCTCGAGTCGTACTGCTGGTCAAGTTGCAAAGCATATCAGCTGGGCTACGATCCTTTTGATATTTGTGATGCGGCCCCTATGCTCGAAAGCACTCATGTAAGTCTGTTTCCAATGATTGAAAAAAGGCGCCCTCCACATGGGAGAACGCCTTTGGTAAGTTCTATGTGAACGCGAGGTCTTTGACCCGGAGAGTCCGAGGTACTTGTTGGTAAGACCTTATTTAGGAGCGCGCAACCTTGCCGGACTTGAGGCAGGTGGAGCAAACGTTCATCTTGCGACGGTGACCATCGACGACGACGTAGACGCGCTGGATGTTGGGGCGGAACTTACGGTTGGTGACGCGGTGAGAGTGGCTGATGGAGCGACCGGCAACGGGGTGCTTACCGCAAACTTCGCAAACTTTGGACATAACTGACCCTCCTTGGGCGACAAACGAACATGTCGCGTTAACAAACAAGCCTGAACTATAGCACAGAAGCATGTCTCTGTGCGCAATCTACACAGAGATATTTCTCTTTTGGCGATAGTGCCCACGCTACGGCCCTGGACGTAGATCCGATTTGCGTGCAGCAGAGGGGATTATGCCAGCTCGCAACAAGGTTTTCAAGCGCTTCCCACAAATATATAATAGGTTTATGGAGCTATTGGCTCCGTTTACGGATTGACTAGTATTTATGCTCGCATTTGAGCCCGAGGTTGGCTACACTATGCCTTGACCATTAAAGGGGTACGAGATACCCACATGGAATTACATAGCTGTCAATGAGCAGTACTTCCTGTGGGTGTCTGGTTCCGCTTTGAGCGGTCGGGCATCTATTTTTTTGACTGTGTCAGCAGTCAAGACATGTGAGGAAGGAGATCGATGGGCACGACTTCCCCCAAGGCGGTCATCATGGACGAGACCGCCGTCAACCGAGCGATGACCCGCATCGCGCACGAGATCCTCGAGCGCAACGAGGGCTGTGAAGACCTCGCTCTGGTCGGCATCGTCACGCGCGGCGACCTTCTGGCAAAGAAGCTCGCCGAGGCGATCAAGGAGATCGAGGGTGTCGACGTTCCGCTCGGCAGCCTGGACATCAGCTTCTATCGCGATGACTATGCGACCAATTTCGCTCCCGCGATCCATGCTACCAACATTCCCTTCAGCGTCGACGGCAAGCGCGTCGTGCTGGTGGACGACATCCTGTACACGGGTCGCACCATCCGCGCCGCTCTGGACGCCGTTATGGACCTGGGCCGTCCGAGCCGAGTCGAGCTGGCAGTTCTCGTTGACCGCGGTCACCGCGAGCTCCCTATCTCGCCGGACTTTGTCGGCAAGAACGTTCCCTCGTCGCACGAGGAGAACGTGCACCTATATATGAAGGAAGTCGACGGCCGTACCGCTGTCGAGATCAACGACGTCGCGCCGGGTTCCCACGTGGGCTCCGCGCCGCTGGGAGGTGAGTAGTACCGTGGCGTTCAATCATAAGCACCTGATCGACATTACCGAGTACTCCGAAGAGGACATCAAGCTCATCCTCGAGACCGCCAAGGCGTTCTCCGAGGTCAACGAGCGTGCCATCAAGAAGGTCCCCACGCTCAAGGGCAAGACCATCGTCAACATGTTCAACGAGCCCTCGACGCGTACCCGCAGCTCCTTCGAGCTCGCCGAGAAGCGTCTTTCGGCCGACAGCCTCAACTTCGGTGGCTCCTCGACCTCCACGGTCAAGGGCGAGAGCCTCGTCGATACCGTCGAGACCCTCAACGCCTACAAGATCGATTGCATCGTCGTGCGCGATAAGCACGCCGGCGCTCCCTACATCGTCACGCAGAATTCGCCCGCGAGCGTTATCTGCGCCGGTGACGGCAAGCACAACCATCCCACGCAGGCCCTGCTCGACCTGTACACCATCTGGGAGCACAAGGGCGACTTCCACGGCCTGAAGGTCGCTGTCGTCGGCGATATCGCGCACTCCCGTGTTTGCGGCTCGCTGATCCCCGCGTTGAAGATCATGGGCTGCGAGACCTACGCCGTCGCCCCCGGCACGCTGCTGCCGCCGGCGCCCGAGGTTCTGGGCTGCGACCACGTGACGAGCGACCTCGATTCGGTACTCCCCGAGCTGGACGTCGTCTACATGCTGCGCGTACAGCAGGAGCGCCTCGAGGGTGCCCCGTTCCCGACCATTCGCGAGTACCACAAGCTCTTCGGCCTGACCAAGGACCGTGAGAAGCTCATGAAGCCCGACGCGATCATCTGCCATCCGGGCCCCATCAACCGCGGCGTCGAGTTCGACTCCTATATGGCCGACCACCCGCAACGCTCCGTCATCCTGGAGCAGGTCTACGCCGGTATTTGCGTGCGTATGGCTATCCTGTATCTGCTGCTTGGAGGTGCCGATAATGGCCTTGCTTCTTAAGAATGCCCACGTCGTCGACCCGTCCGTCGAGCTTGACGGTGTCGTTGACGTCCTGATTGACGGCGACAAGATCGCCGAGGTCGGCGAGAACCTCGCCGCCGAGGGAGCCGAGGTCCGTGACCTTTCCGGTAAGTACCTCGTCCCTGGCCTGGTGGACATGCACGTTCACTTGCGCGAGCCCGGCTACGAGGTCAAAGAGGACATCGAGAGCGGCACCCGCGCAGCTGCCAAGGGCGGCTTCACCGGCGTGTGTGCCATGCCCAACACCGACCCCGTTACCGATAACGGTACCGTCGTTGAGTTCGTCAAATCCCGCGCCGCCGAGGTCGGCCACTGCCGCGTCTATCCTTCTGGCGCCATGACCCGCGGCCTTAAGGGCGAGGCTATGTCCGAGATGGGCGATATGGTCGCCCACGGCGCCGTCGCCTTCACTGACGACGGTCGCGGCGTGCAGGGCGCGGGCATGCTCCGTCGCTGCATGGACTACGGCAAGATGTTCGGCAAGGTCTTTATGAGCCACTGCCAGGACGAGGATCTGGTCGGCCACGGCCAGATCAACGAGGGCAAGGTCTCGACCCGTCTGGCCCTCGAGGGTTGGCCGGCCGCCGGCGAGGAGCTTCAGATTGCCCGCGATATCGAGATCGCCAAGCTGACCGGCGCCAAGCTGCACATCCAGCACATCTCCACCGCCCATGGCCTGGAGCTCGTGCGTGCCGGTAAGGCCGCTGGCGTTCAGGTTACCTGCGAGGCCACCCCGCATCACATGTTCCTGACCGAGAACGACCTGGACGAGACTTACAACACCTCGCTCAAGGTCAACCCGCCGCTGCGTACCGACGAGGACGCCGAGGCTATCCGTCAGGGCGTCATCGACGGCACCGTCGACGCCATCGTCACCGACCACGCTCCCCACACCCCGTGGGAGAAGGCCCGTGAGTTCGAGCTTGCGCCCTTCGGCATGATCGGCCTCGAGACCTCGCTGGCGCTCGTGCTTACCGAGCTGGTCAACACCGGTAAGATGGGCATGGGTCGCATGGTCGAGCTCATGGCCATCAAGCCGCGCGAGATCTTGGGTCTGGATCAGGTTCAGGTCAAGGCGGGCTCTGTTGCCGACCTGACCGTCTTCGACGTGTCCGCTACCTGGACGGTCGGCGAGGACGGCTACGAGTCGCGCGCCGAGAACTCCGGTTTTGCCGGCCGCACGCTCATCGGTCGTGCCACCGATGTGTTTGTCGGCGGTAAGCAGACGCTTGCCGACGGCTGCATCTGCTAGCATAGCCTTATCGCTTTTATGCGCGGCGCCCTTGCGGTGCCGCGCTTTCTGTTCGCCTGAACCATGCAACCGCATGGGGGATTGGAGCATCTATGCCCACACCTTCCACTGCACGCATGCACGACTTCGAGGTCGTCTCGAACCAGGAGATCGCCGACGGCATCTTCTCGCTCGTTATCTCGGCCCCCAAGCTTGCTAGTGCGCTCAAGCCCGGTCAGTTCGTGAATATCGCCGTTCCCGGCGATGCTTCCTCGCTGCTTCGCGTGCCCCTGAGCTTCTATCGCGCCGACGCCGAGGCCGGCACCGTCGAGCTGTGGTACGCCGTTGTGGGCGATGATACCCGCCGTCTGTCGCAGATGGCCCCTGGCTCCACCTCCAATCTGCTGGGCCCTGGCGGCCGCGGCTGGTTCGTGCCCGAGGGTACCAGGAAGGCACTGCTCGTCGCCGGCGGCATTGGCGTTCCGCCCGTGCTCTGCCTGGCCGACATGCTTGCCGAGCAGGGTGTTGACGTTGACGTATGCCTGGGCTTTGGCACCGCGTCCAAGGCCGTGGGCGTCGATGAGTTCCGCGCGCTGGGAGCCACGGTCAACGTGTGCACCGACGACGGCTCACTGGGCACGCACGGCTTCTGCACCGATCCTGCCGCCGAGCTGCTCAGCGAGGGCAGTTACGACTACGTCGCCAGCTGCGGTCCCGCCGTCATGATGAAGAAGGTCGCCGCCGCTGCCGCCGAGGCCGGCGCGTACTGCGAGGTGTCGCTCGAGCGCATGATGAGCTGTGGCTTTGGCGCCTGCAACACCTGCAATGTCGAGACGGTCGACGGTATGAAGGGCGCCTGCATGTGCGGCCCCGTGTTTGATGCTTCCAAGGTGGTGGTCTTCTAATGGGTACCGTGAACATGGCCGTCGATTTCGGCGGTGTCAAGATGCAGAACCCCATCAACACCGCAGCCGGTACCTTTGGCTACGGTTGGCAGTTCCAGAACTTCTTCGATGTCTCCCAGCTGGGTGCCATCACCACCAAGGGCTGCGCTGCCGAGCCCTGGCCCGGCAATCCCGCACCCCGCATGGCCGAGATCCCCGGTGGCATGATTAATTCCGTGGGCCTGCAGAACCCCGGTGTGGCCGCTTTCGCCCGCGAGTCCGGTCCGTGGCTCGAGCAGCTCTCCAAGGACGGTTGCCAGGTCATTTGCCAGGTTGCCGGTCATTCCGTGGACGAGTTTGTTCGTGCGCTCGAGATGTATGTCGAGCTGTGCCCCTGGGCTGCCGGCTATGAGATCAACGTGAGCTGCCCCAACATTGCCGCCGGCGGTGCCGCCATGGGCTCCACGCCCGAGGGCGCCTCTGCTGTCATGGCCGCGTGCCGCAAGGTGACCGACAAGCCGCTGTTTGTGAAGATGGCCCCGGTCAACGTCGCCGAGATCGCCAAGTCCCTCGAGGCCGCCGGCGCCGACGGCCTTTCGGTCATCAATTCCATCCAGGGTATGGCCATCGACGTCCATACCCGCAAGTCGCGTGTGGCCAAGCCCAAGGGCGGTCTTTCGGGCCCGCTGTGCCATCACATCGCCGTGCGTATGGTCTGGGAGGTTGCCCAAGCCGTCGACATTCCCATCAACGGTGTCGGCGGCGTCATGACCGGTGAGGACGCGGCCGAGTTTATCCTGGCTGGCGCTACCTGCGTATCGGTCGGTATGGCCAACTTCGTCGATCCGTGCGCTTCGCTCAAGATTGCGCGCGAGCTCGAGGCCTGGGCCGAGTCCCAGGGCGTGAAGGACATCAACGAGCTGGTAGGTGCTTTCGAATGCTAGAGACCGATGCCCGCGACCGCGTTATCGTCGCCCTCGACTGCGACCGTGAGCGTGCGCTCGAGCTCGCCCATGAGCTTTCGGGCCATGCCGCCTGGCTCAAGGTGGGCATGACGCTCTATTACGCCGAGGGTCCCGAGATCGTCAAAACATTCAAGGATCTGGGCTTTAAGGTCTTCCTCGACCTTAAGTTCCATGACATTCCGCATCAGGTGCGCGGTGCCGCTCGTTCGGCCTCGCTTGCCGGTGCCGACTTGCTTTCGGTTCACGGCTTGGGTTCGGGTGCTATGCTCGCCGCCTGCCGTGAGGGTGCTGAGGGGGCACGCGAGGATCGAGCCAAGCTCGTCGCCATCACCGTGCTTACGAGCATGAACCAGGATGCGCTGAGCGAGATCGGCGTCGAGTCGCCCGTTGCCGAGGAGGCCGCCCGTCTGGCAAAACTCGCCCGGGCCAACGGTATCGACGGCATCGTGTGCTCGCCGATGGAGGCTCATGACATGCGTGAGCTGCTGGGCTCCGATGCGTTGATTGTGACCCCGGGCGTGCGTCCGGTTGGTGCTGCGCTGGGCGATCAGTCCCGCGTGGCCACGCCTTCCCAGGCCATCGAGCGCGGCGCGAGCCATATCGTGGTAGGTCGCCCCATTACCGGCGCCGATGATCCGGTTGCCGCGTTTGACGCCATTGTTGCCGAGCTGGCCGAAAACGTCGTCTAAAAGATTCCCTCAAGTCACCACTTTTGGGTCTCATTAGCACAAACTAGCCCCTGTGCCTGCGAAAACTTTCCCATCCTTTGTGTGGAATCGCGGGCCAGGGGCTTAACTTTGAGTCCGATATATTGCACTTTTTGCGGGTATCGTCTAACCTATGGAGCCGCGATTGGGCATTTTGTACGTTTTACATGCTAAAATGCCAATTATTGAATCAGATATAACCCAACTACTTGGAGGTACGAATGGCACTCCCTCAGCTTACCGATGAGCAGCGCAAGCAGGCTCTTGAGAAGGCTGCCGCCGCACGTCACGCTCGCGCAGAGCTCCGTGAGCAGATCAAGAAGGGCGAGAAGTCCCTCGAGTCCGTGCTCAACTCCGATGACCCCATTGCTTCCCGCATGAAGGTTTCCACCCTCATCGAGTCTCTCCCCGGTTATGGCAAGGCCAAGGCCGCCAAGATCATGGAGGAGCTCGGCATCTCCGCTACCCGTCGCGTCCAGGGCCTTGGCGTCCGTCAGCGCGAGCAGCTCCTCGAGCAGCTGACCAAATAAGTGAGCGCTCAGGATTCAAAGCTCTTTGTGATTTCTGGACCGTCAGGCGCGGGCAAGGGCACGCTCGTCACTCGTGTGCGCGAGCGTCGCTCTAACCTGGGCCTGACGGTTTCGGCTACCACGCGAGCCCCACGCAAAGGCGAGGTCGATGGCGTCAATTACTTTTTCCTGACGCGCGAGGAGTTCGACCGCCGCGTGGCAAACGGTGAGTTTGTTGAGTGGGCCGAGGTCCACGGTAACTGCTATGGCACGTTGGTGAGCGAGGTTCAGTCCAAGCTCGCCTCTGGTTCGTCTCTCATCTTGGAGATCGATGTTCAGGGTGCCCTGCAGGTCAAGGAGCGTTTCCCCGAAGCCGTGTTGATTTTTATCAAGCCACCCTCGCTCGAGGTGCTCCGCGAGCGTCTGGTCGGTCGCGGTACCGAGACGCCCGAGACGATTGAGCTGCGTATGGCAAACGCCGCCCATGAGCTTGCCCTTGCCGACCGCTACGACGACGTCGTGGTGAATGACGATCTCGACCGCGCGACCGACGAGCTCGTTCGCGTTCTCGATATGCATGAAAGGATCTGAGGTCCGTGTCCGTTGTAAAGCCTTGCATTGACGATCTTCTGGAGAAGACCGATCACAACCGCTTCCTGCTCGCTTCGCTTGCCTCTAAGCGTGCCTGCGACATCAATAGCATGCTGCGCGGCCAGCATAACCGCGTGCTTGCTGTTCAGGATGTCGACGACATCACCATCGCGCTTTCCGGCGCCGACACCATCTCGATGGCTATGGACGAGATCGTCGACGGCGATATCTCCTACGACGAGGCCCGTTACGAGAAGGCGCTCGGCCACAAGGTTGCTGAAGCCTAAATGGCGGCTCGCGTCTGCCTGGTCCACTATCACGAGGTTGGACTGAAGGGCAAGAACCGCGCACATTTTGAGCATATCCTCATGGATAACATCAAGGCGGCCTTGGCCGCCTTTTCCGTGAACGCCGTGTCTCGAATTTCCGGTTATATCCTCGTGACCTTTAACGAACATCAGGCCGACGAGGCGGCGCGTGTCATTCGCACCGTTCCCGGCGTTGCCCGTGTGTCTTTGGCGTATCACACCAACCGCGACCCGCAGGAGTACTGCGCCGCCGCCGTGAAGGCGCTGCGCGAGTTTGGTTCCTTCGATTCGTTTAAGGTGCACGCCAAGCGCTCCAATACTGACTATGAGCTCACCTCGATCGATATCAATCGTCAGGTGGGCGAGGTACTGTGTGAGGCCTTCCCCGATAAAAAGGTTCAAATGCACGACCCCGATGCAATGGTGCACGTACTGGTGGTCCAGGGTAGCGTTTACGTGTACGCACGCTCCGAGCGCGGCGTGGGCGGTCTGCCGGTGGGTTCTGCCGGCAAGGTCGTGACGCTGCTGTCCTCGGGTATCGATTCTCCGGTGGCGACCTGGATGCTCGCGCGCCGCGGCGCGGTTTGCGTGCCGGTACATTTCTCCGGTCGTCCGCAGACGCCCGATACGAGTGAGTATTTGGTGCAGGATATCATCCGTGCGCTTGAGCCGGGTGTCCAGATCGGCCGCCTGTACGTGGTGCCGTTTGGCGACTGCCAGCGTGAGATTTCGGTCACCTGCCCCAGCAACCTGCGTGTGATCATGTATCGTCGCATTATGTATTCGGTTGCCGAGCGCATTGCGCACATCGAGGGCGCCAAGGCCATCGTTACGGGCGAATCGCTTGGGCAGGTTGCCTCCCAAACGCTTGAGAACATCATGGCCGTCAACGAGGCCGTGAAGATCCCCGTGTTCCGTCCTCTCATCGGTTCGGACAAGCAGGAGATCATCGCGCGTGCTGAGGAGATCGGTACGTTCGATATCTCGACTGAGGCCGCTCCCGACTGCTGCACGCTGTTTATGCCGCGCCGACCCGAGACGCACGCTAAACTCGATGCCGTGCATGAGGCCTGGGAGTTGTTCGATCATGAGGAGATGATCGAGCGCCTGCTCAAGCAGACCGAGTACATCGACTTCGAGAGCAACACGTATAAGGCCCCTAAGACCTTAAAACGCAAACATTCGGAGCTTGCTCCGCGTGAGATTTACCAAGATTACGAGTAAATTTGTGCATAGACCGACGATGCGCCTGCATCGTCGGTCTTTTGCTATCTGGGCATTTTGCGGCTAAGCGTTCATTTGCTGACGTGTGCCTGAATAAATGGACAGATTTGTGCAAGGTTTTGGTCGGTTTTTGGTTTGACCGCAAAAACCGGTTTTGGGGCTTGGCTGTTGTGGAGCTCCTTTCCTGACACGATGGTGTTGGGAGGTTTTGCTATGGCGCAGCGCGAACAACACGAACGAGTCAAAAAGATGGACCGCTGGGCGGGCAAACTGCTCGGTCATAAGGCAGTGGTGATGGCGATACTGGTCGTCATTGCGATGGCGAGTGGGCTGGCGATGGCGAACCTTGGCGGCGGTGCCGGCGGTGTGTCGTTTGAGCGCACTGATGGTTCGGGCACGTTAGTGGAGCCGGGATCCGGCGATGCTTCGAGCGGAAAGACATCCGAAGGCTCTTCGCCTAAGGCGTCTGCCGCGGCAGAGGTCTATGTCGATGTTGATGGCGCCGTGGTGTCACCCGGTGTATATCGCCTCAAAGACGGGGCGCGGGTGGCTCAGGCGATTGATGCCGCCGGCGGGCTGGCGCCCGAAGCAGACGTTACGGGGCTTAATCGCGCATCCAAGGTCACTGATGGACAAAAAATTCACGTTCCAACGGTAGGGGAGCAGCAGGCGTCCATTGCGGAAGCCGGTGTTGATGGTGGGACTTCCGCATCGCCGGGCGTTAGTGGCGCAACAGGCCTAGTAAACATCAATACGGCAAGCGCAGAAGAGCTGCAGACGCTTTCGGGCATCGGCCCCTCTATGGCCCAGTCGATTATCGATGAGCGGACAAAGAACGGTGCTTTCGCCTCGGTTGACGATCTGATGCGTGTGTCGGGAATCGGCGAGAAGAAGCTTGCCAAAATCAAAGATTGCATCTGCGTATGAGCGCGACCGAGCGCGAGCACGTGATGCCTCCGCGACCCCTGATTCCGTGGACGATGGCCCTGTGTGCCGGCATGTGCGTGAGCTGCGCCTTGGTGCTCAGCATAGCCGCTGATGCGCTGCTGAGGGAGCGGGCGACGGCGGTCGGGCCGCTATGGGCCATTCCCGTTGCGGCAGCGGTTTTCGTTGTGCTGGCTCACTCTTGTGCGCGGCTTGCCCCTTTGAAGCGGTGGCTGTATGCCGCGTCCGCCGGTCTCGTGGCGGGAGCGGTCGTCTCGGCGTGGTGGGCTGTGGGTGTGCTCAGCGCCTCGAAGGCACTCGACGGTCGAGCGGCAAGCGGCCTCGAGTTTGTCGTGCAGGGCGATCCATCCATAAACGACGACGTGTATTCCTATACCTGCGGGGCACGCTCGGACGGTAAGAACTTGGCAACGGTTCGCCTATCGTGTGATCGTGAGCTCAAGGTCGGGGCGCACGTGCGTGTTATCGGTCGCGTTTCACGTTTTGAGAACGATGCGTATGGACGATCGCGTGTGCTCCGAGGCGAGGTGCGTAAGGTCAAAGCCGTTCGGATTGTGTCGGTCGATGAGGGTTCTCCGAGGCCGCTGCTTCGGCTGCGAAATGGGCTGCTTGCGTCCATCGCGCCTGCGACCGACCCGGCGCGTGCGCTCATAGCCGGTGTCGTCTGCGGTCGTTCGGCCGAGCTGCGCGCCCAGCCGGCGGGCGACTGGTTTTCGGTGACGGGAACGGCGCATCTTATCGCCGTATCGGGCAGCCATTTGGCTATCGTGGGGTTTGTAATCGAGGGTGTATTGCAAAAGACTCGGTGCTCACGTGGTCTTCAGCGGGCGATATTGGCGATAACGCTTGTGGGCTACGCTGCCTTTACGGGCGCGTCTCCCTCGGCCGTGCGCGCGTGCTGCATGGTGTTCGTGACGCTTGTCGTAAACGGCGCGGGGCGTCGTCGGCACGGCCTTTCGGCACTCTTCGTAACCATGTCCATCTTTGTGCTACTGCGGCCGACGGTGCTGTTCGAGATGGGCTTTCAGCTTTCATGCGCCAGCGTCTTAGCCATTCTGTGTTTTTGTCCCTATGCGACCTACGCGTTGGGTGAGCTAGGTGTGCCATCGGGCGTTGCCAGCGTGCTTTCCGTCACGCTGTGCTCGCAACTGGCGACACTTCCCATTACTATTCCTGCCTTCGGTACATTCTCGCTCATTGCTCCGTTGGCAAATGCGGTCATCGGTCCGGTGGTGAGCGTTCTGCTCGCTGTGTCGATCGCGCTGGCTCCCTTTTCGCTCGTGGGACCGTTGCGGACTTGGGCGCTCGTTGTGCCCATGATTGCCGCCCGTTGCGCGCTGTTCTTCGAGCAGCTGTTTGCCGCCGTGCCGGGTGCATACGTGAGCGTGCCGCCCGATAGCATGTGGATTTACCTAGTGCCGTGTTTTCTGGCGGTTCTGCTGGTCTGGTGGCCGCGTCCCCGTGCACGTCCTATGGCGGTGGGGCTTGCATGCCTGATGCTCTTGGCTGCGATTCCGTACGTCTATTGGGATCGATTCGCTCCGCCTTCGGTGACGGTGCTCGATGTGGGCCAGGCCGATGCGATTCTTATCCGCCAAGGCGGCGCAGTAGCTCTCGTCGACTGCGGGCTCGACGAGCGTGTGGTTGCGGCGTTGGTTCGCAATAACGTGCACCATATCGATGCCGTCTTTGTGACGCATTGGGATGAGGACCACTGGGGTGGTTTGCCTGCCGTGCTCGAACAGTTTTCGGTCGGAACGATTGCCGTGGCGGCGGATGCGCTGGAGGATGCTCCTGCCGAGGTATTGAACCGACCTGGCGTGGAGTATCGGCAGGTGCGCCGTGGGGATACGGTCGACATCGGCTCATTTTGCGCTCGCGTGATGTGGCCATTCGAGTTCGTGGATGGCGAGGGAAATGAGGACTCGCTTGTCCTGCTGCTCTCTTATGTTCAGGAAGGCAAGGGCCTGCGAATACTTCTCACCGGTGATGCCGAGCTCGACCAAGAGCGGGAATTCGTGCAGGAGGTGGGGGATATCGATGTCCTTAAACTTGGGCATCACGGCTCCAAGGTTTCAGTCGATGGCGAGTTGCTGGACGTCCTGAAGCCCGAGCTTTCCCTCGCAAGCGCCGGTGAGGGGAATCGATACGGCCATCCGTCCGATGCCTGCATCGATGCCGTTAAGGAAGCGGGTGGTGTGTTCGCGTGTACCATCGAACACGGCGACATTACCGTCACACCGACTGCGAATGGCTTTGCGATGCGATGCCAGCGACCGTGACGACGTCGTTGGCGTGTGGTGGGCCCCTGGGCTAGAATGGCACGGAACGAATACGAAGGCCTGCGGGAGGGGGGCGCAATGTCCGAAACCGGTTTGCTGCCGGCATATCTGATCGTCGGTACCGACGGAGTCAAGCGCGACCACGCCGTCTCGCGTATGAAAGCGCGTCTGGAAAAATCGGGTATGGTCGAGTTCAACCTCGACGAGCGAGACATGACCAAGGACCCCGATATTGAGTCCATTATCGGATCGCTTAACACCTTTCCGATGGGCAGCGAGTTTCGTCTGGTAATCCTCGATGGCTGCTCAAAGCTCGCCAAGGCGGTCTCGGAGCCGCTCGTTGGGTATCTGGCGAGTCCCAGCCCAACAACGGTCTGCCTCATCATCGCTGACTCACTTGCCAAGAATACGCGCCTGTATAAGGCAATCGCCAAGATCGACAAGAAGGCTATCGTCGATTGCTCGGGTACCAAGCGCTGGGAACTGCCGCGCCGTGTTCAGCAGATGGCGACGCAGCGCGGTAAGTCGATTTCGACGGCGGCCGCCGAGGAGCTCGTCTCGCGTTCGGGCGAAAACACGCGCATGCTCGATAACGACTTGGCCAAGCTTGCCCAGATGGTCGAGTCGCCCCAGATTGAACTTGCCGATGTTGATCGCTGGATTGTACGTACGGCCGAGGTCCAACCCTGGGACTTCCTCAACGCCGTCTCGGCTCGCGATATGCGGCGTTCGCTCGAGCTCTTTAAGCTCCTGCCCTCCAAGAGCTACGTGTGGACTTACACATTGCTGTGCGGTCGCATTCGCGAGCTTATCGTCGCCAAGGCGCTCGACGCGCGTGGGCAGGGTCGCGAGCTGGCCGCAACGCTCAAGCTCCAGTCCTGGCAGGTCAAGAATCACCTTACCTGGGCGCGTCGTTTTTCGATGACCGAGCTCGTCGCAGCGCTCGAGGGTGCCGTCGATGTAGAACTCGCGCTCAAGGGTTCGGCCGATTCTCAGACGGCGCTTTTGCTCTGGATTACGAACATCTTGAGAAAATCGTGATGATACCTGCCTATTTGACAAATTCGTTCTATCCCTTTGAGAGGGAGCGTGCTATAGTAGGCGCTTGCATGACCTCACCGTGTCTCAGAGGTGTCATACATTTTTTGCAAGGAACTCGAAAGGAACTCCAGAAGTGGCAAACATCAAGTCTCAGAAGAAGCGTATCCGCACCAATGAGGCAGCTCGCATGCGTAACAAGGCTGTCAAGTCCGAGCTCAAGACGCTGACCAAGCACGTCCAGTCCGCCGTCGCCGAGGGCGACGCCGAGAAGGCCCAGGCTGCCCTCAAGACCGTCACCAAGCGTCTCGACATGGCTGCCGCCAAGCATGTTATCCACAAGAACCAGGCTTCCAACCGCAAGTCCGGTCTTGCCAAGCTCGTGAACAGCATCAACGCCTAAGTTGTAAATTTCACACCACACAGATTACGCGCATAAATGGAGCCTGTTTTATGGAACAGGCTCCATTTTTTGTACCGCTCGGGTAAGATAGTCCGCATGAATACTTCAATTGACATTTCCCACATCCGCAACTTCTCGATCGTTGCGCATATCGACCATGGCAAGTCCACGATCAGCGACCGCATCCTCGAGCTCACCCATACCGTCGACGAACGCGACATGGAGTCGCAGCTGCTCGACACCATGGATATCGAGCGCGAGCGCGGCATTACGATCAAGTCCAATGCCGTCCGCGTTTCCTATGACGCCGACGATGGTGAGACGTATCAGTTCAACCTGATCGATACGCCGGGCCACGTGGACTTCACCTACGAGGTCTCGCGTTCGCTGGCAGCTTGCGAGGGCGCGGTGCTCGTCGTGGACGCCACTCAGGGCGTCGAGGCGCAGACCGTTTCCAATGCGACGCTCGCCATGAACGCCAACTTAGACATTGTTCCGGCCATCAACAAGATCGACCTTCCTTCGGCGCATCCCGACGAGGTTAAGACCGAGATCGAAGACGATCTGGCCATTCCCGCCGACGATGCCGTGTGCGTGTCGGGCAAGACCGGCGAGGGCATCCACGATCTGCTGGAGTCCATCGTCTTTTTGATCTCGCCTCCCAAGGGCGATGCAAATGCCCCTCTCAAGGCACTTATTCTGGATTCGTACTTCGACGAGTACCGCGGCGTCGTCGCCACGGTGCGCGTCTTTGATGGTTCCATCAAAAAGGGCGATACCCTGCGCATGATGCAGGCCAAGGGCGACTTCTTGGTCGACGGCGTGGGCGTCAAGCGTCCTGCCGAGACGCCGGTCGATGCTCTGACCGTCGGCGAGGTTGGCTATGTGGTCACGGGTCTGAAGGACCCCGAGGCTGTGCGCGTGGGCGATACCCTTACCTGGGCTTCGAACCCCTGCCCCGAGCCGCTGCCGGGCTACCGCGAGGCTAAGCCCATGGTCTACACGGGCCTGTTTCCCATCGACAACAAGGACTACGAGAACCTGCGCGACGCGCTCGATAAGCTGCACGTCAACGATCCGTCGTTGGTGTGGGAGCCCGAGACGTCAGTGGCGCTGGGCTTTGGCTTCCGCGTGGGCTTCCTGGGCCTGCTGCACATGGAGGTCGTCAAGGAGCGCCTGGAGCGCGAGTTCAATCTGGACCTGATCGCCACGAGCCCCTCGGTCGACTACCACGTGTACAAGACTGACGGCGAGATGATCGATGTCCGCAGCCCGCAGGACCTGCCCGAGGCCACGCGCATCGAGCGTATCGAAGAGCCCTACCTCAAGGCAAAGATCATCTGCCCGCCCGAGTATACGGGTGCTGTCATGCAGCTCGCCATTGAGCACCGTGGCGTCACGACCGATATGATCCACCTGACGAGCAAATCGGTCGAGATGCGCTTTGATATGCCGCTCGCCGAGCTTATCTTGGACTTCTTCGATCAGCTCAAGAGCCGCACCAAGGGCTATGCCTCGCTCGACTATGAGTTCAACGAGTATCGTCCCTCCGAGCTCGTCAAGCTCGATATCCTGCTTTCGGGCGACGAGGTGGACGCGCTGTCGTTTATCGTGCACAAGGACAAGGCCTATGGCCTGGCCCGCGGCCTGTGCGACAAGCTCAAGGAGATCATCCCGCGTCAGCTGTTCGAGGTGCCCATCCAGGGTGCTATCGGCAACAAGATCATTGCTCGCTCCACCGTCAAGGCGCGTCGCAAGGACGTGCTTGCCAAGTGCTACGGCGGCGATATTTCGCGTAAGCGCAAACTGCTCGAGAAGCAGAAAGAGGGCAAGAAGCGCATGAAGGCCATCGGCTCGGTCGAGGTTCCGCAGGAGGCCTTTATGGCGATTCTCAAGGTGGACGAGTAGGTCCATGGCGCTTTCTGAATACAGCAAGCGGCTGCTGGGCGCCTATTCCGAGCAGCCGTTCCTTATGGCTCCCATGGCGGGCGTAACCGACCCCGCCTATCGCATCATGTGTCGCCGCCGCGGTGCCAACCTTGCCTATAGCGAGATGGTGAGCGTTGCAGGCCTTGCCTATGCCAGCAACAAGACGTGGCGCCTGGTGCTGCCGGCCGACGAGGAGCAGCAGATTTGCGTGCAGCTCTTTGGCTCCAAGCCCGAGCAGTTTGCGAGTGCCGTCGCCGCCGTCGAGGAACGCGTGGGCGATCGCCTGTCATTGATTGATATCAACATGGCCTGTCCGGCTCGCAAGGTCGTTACCAAGGGCGAGGGCTCGGCGCTTATGCGCACGCCCGACCTGGCTGAGAAGATTGTCGAGGCGACGGTGGGCACGGCGCACGTGCCCGTGACCGTAAAGATCCGCAAGGGCTTTTACGCCGATGATCGCAATGCCGCGACGTTTGCCCAGATGCTCGAGGGGGCTGGGGCCGCTGCGGTGGCGGTGCATGGTCGCTGCGCCACACAGCTCTACACGGGCCAGGCCGATTGGTCTGTCGTCGACGAGGTTGCCGACGCCGTCGAGATTCCCGTTATCGGTTCGGGCGACGTGTTCTCGGCCGAGGATGCGGCGGAGCATCTGAGCGGCTCGGGTGCCAGCGCGGTGTTTATTGCGCGCGGCATCTACGGCAATCCGTGGGTGTTCGGCGATGCCCGAGCCCTTGCGCTCGATGGCACGCCGGTTCCTTCTCGCTCCTCGGTCGAGCGCCTGGAGGCTCTGCGTGAGCACCTGACGCTGACGCATGAGCTCTTGCCGCTCATGTCGCGTGCCCGTACGTATGCAAGCTGGTACTTAAAGGGCATGCCCCATGCCGCCGCCTGGCGCGCTCAGGTGGTGCGCTGCTCCACGTACGAGGAGTTTATGGCGCTGGTCGATGATATCGAGCGCGACGTGGTGGTCTGCGAGGCCGCGCTTGCCGCCGGCGAGCCGGTGCCCGCCCATCCGCTGGAGGCTTAGGGGTGGCCGTTACCGCGCTGTATGTGCACGTGCCGTTTTGCGCTCAGAAATGTCGCTATTGCGACTTTGACTCGCGCAGCGTGGCGCCGTTCGACCTGGACGCTGCGCTCGATGCCTATTTTGAGCAACTGTATGCGCGGCTCGATGCTTTTGGCAACGCTGGGGCCCTTGACCAGATCCGCACCGTCTATGTTGGCGGCGGCACGCCGTCGCTGGCGGGGGAGCGCCTGGTGGAGCTGGCGCGGCGTATCTCCATGTGGTGCAAGCCCGTTGAGTTTACTTGCGAAGCCAATCCTGAGTCGCTGACCGCTGGGCTCGCCACCGCGCTTGCCGAGGCGGGCGTCACGCGCATTTCTCTGGGCGTGCAAACCCTCGACAATACCGAGTTGGCCGTCATCGGCCGCATCCATAATGCCGAACGGGCGCTTGAGGCTATTGCGACGGTGAAGGATGTTGGGCTCGATGTGTCGTGCGACCTTATGTGTGGGCTTCCCGGACAGACTATGGCGAGCTGGCAGTATTCGCTTAATGGCGTGCTTGCGGCGGCCCCGCACCATGTGTCGGTCTATCCGCTCACGCTCGAGGAGGGCACGCCGCTTTACCGCATGGCGTGCCGTGATGAGTCGCTTGAGCCCGATGAGGATTTCCAGGCCGCATGCATGGACGTGGCGCGTGATTGTCTGACTGCGGCCGGCTATCACCCGTATGAGGTGGCGAGCTACGCGCTCGACGGCCATGAGTGTGCCCACAACATTGCCTATTGGACCGGACAGGGCTATCTGGGCCTGGGCCGTTCTGCCGCGGGCATGCTCGACGCCGAGGATTTCGACTGTCTTGCAGGTTTGTTCCTCGGCGTGTCTTCTCGAGGCGATGCGCACCGCGTGCGTCTGGTGCAACGCAACGATGCCGCGACGGCGTTTGAGGCCGAGTACCTGACGCATCGCGAGGCGGCAGCCGAGGATCTGATGCTCGCTTGTCGCATGACGCGCGGTCTCGCTTCCGACCTGTTGGTTCGCGCGGCTCGTGTCATCCCTGCCGATGAACTGACAGCGGCTTGTGATCGCGCTCTTGATCTTGGGCTTGCCACTTGGGTGCCCGAGCACGGTGATAACCATGCGGGGCCTACCGTCTCTGTCGATGTCGTCGCCGGCCGCACCTGTGCTCGCCTGGCGCCGACCCACCTAGGTTGGCTCGATGGAAATGTGCTGTTCGAGCTGTTTTGGGGTCTAGCTTAGGCCGCTCGGGTAGAATTACCGCAATATATACGCTGCTGTGAGCAGGAGGTTGCCGCGCATGGCGACGATGAACGAAAAAGATTACTACGAGATTTTGGGCGTCTCCAAGGACGCCACCTCGCGTGATATCCAAAAGGCTTTCCAACAAAAGGCCCGCAAGCTCCATCCGGACGTCAATAAAGAGCCGGATGCCGAGGAGAAGTTTAAAGAGGTTTCCGAGGCCTACGCCGTGCTCTCGGACGAGCAGAAGCGTGCGCGTTACGACGCCATGCGGTCGGGCAATCCCTTTGCCGGTGCACCGACGGCTTCGCCCTATGGCGGCGGCTATGCCGGCAGCGCCGGTTACGGCAATCCCTTTGACGGCGGTTTCCCCTTCGGAGGCGCCTGGGGCCAGCCCCGTCGCGGCCAGGCGGCCTACAACCCCGAGAGTGGCGCCAACGTGGTCGTCGATATCAAGCTCGACGCCAAGGAGGCCAAGAGCGGTGCCCGCAAGACCGTTCGCTACACCCGCTTTGACACCTGTGGACATTGTGGCGGATCGGGCTCCGTTTCGTCAGAGCATGCCCACACCTGCCCGAGCTGCGGTGGTCGCGGCCACATCGATGTCGACCTGTCCTTCCTGTTTGGTGCGGGCACGTTCCAGACGGTTTGTCCTGAGTGCGGCGGTTCCGGCAAGGTCGTTGCCGATCCGTGCCCCGATTGCGGTGGCAGCGGCCGTACCCGCGTAACCTCCGAGCAGACGATTGAGTTTCCCGCCGGCACGCATGATGGCGATGAGGTGCGCATCCCTAACATGGGCCACGCCGGCACGAACGGCGCTTCGGGCGGTGACCTGGTCGGTCGTGCGCACGTTGAGGCCGAGCGCCTGGAGGGTAAGGCTCGCACCGGCTTCTACCTCATGGGTATCATCGCGCCGTTTTTGGTACTGTCGGCCATCTCGGGCGTGTTCTCCGCCTTTGCCATGATGTGCTTCATTCCGTTTGCCATGGGCTTGTTCATGGTGCTGTCGGACGGCGTGCTTCATCGCAGTCTGCTGTGGTGGAAGCGCGGTGCGATGCAGTTTGCCAATGGATTTGCCAACGGTTTTATGTTCGCGCTCGTTTCGGTTTGGTTCGCGAGCTGCTCGCAGCGGGCCGTGCTTTCGCCGTACGGAATTCAATAACATCAAGCCCTCTGTTTGCGCCCGGCCCAGCTTGGGTATAGGACGCACTGTGACAATAATGAAAGTTGGAAGGATTCGGTCGTGTCGGAAAATAGGGATTACTACGAGGTACTTGGCGTTGACAAGGATGCCGACGCGCGGACGATTAAGCGCGCGTTTCTAAAGAAAGCCCGTACGGTACACCCAGATGTTTCGGACGACCCCGAGGCCGAGGCCAAGTTCAAAGAGCTCAACGAGGCCTATTCCGTTCTTTCCGACGAGCAGAAGCGTGCCAACTACGACCGTTACGGCACCGCGGACGGCCCCGGTGGCTCTGGCTATGTCGACATCAACGATATCTTTGGCGGCATGGGCATGGACGACCTGTTCTCGTCGTTCTTTGGCGGTGGCGCCGGTGGTGGCGCTCGCAGCCGTCGCGAGCGCCGTCGCGGTCGCGATATGGCCATCTCCCTTTCGGTGACGCTCGAGGAGGCAGCGCTCGGCTGCAAAAAGACGATCAGCTACGACCGTCTTGCCCCTTGCGATGACTGCAATGGTACCGGCAAGGCCGAGGGCGCGACCGAAAAGCAGTGCAGCCGCTGTCACGGCACAGGCTATGTGACGACGGTCCAGCGTTCTTTCCTGGGCCAGGTTCAGTCCTCTTCGCCCTGTCCCGACTGCCACGGCGAAGGAACGGTCATCGATCATCCCTGCGAGACCTGTGATGGCCAGGGCCGCACGCCTTCTCACGAAAAGATTGACATCGATATTCCCGCCGGTGTTTCGACCGGTCGCCAGCTGCGCGTGAGTGGTTTTGGTGAGGCCGGCCTTCGTGGCGAGCCGTCGGGCGACCTGATCGTCAACGTGCGTGTCGCCGACCACGAGCGTTTTAAGCGTAATGGCGATGACCTGTATCTGGTGAGCGATATCTCGATTGCGCAGGCCGCGCTCGGTTGCGAGATTGAGGTCGAGGGCATTATGCCTGACGAGGTCGTCAAGCTGTGCGTCCCCTCCGGCACACAGTACGGTGACACCGTGAGCGTCAACAATTACGGCATGCCGCGTATCGGCGGTGGCGGTTCGCGCGGTCGTCTGATCGTGCAGCTGCGCGTGGTCGTTCCCACCAATCTCTCCAACAAGCAGCGCGAGCTGCTTCGCGCCTTTGCCGACGAGATGGGCGATGACGTTGCTTCCGGCAAGAAGTCGGTAACCGACCGCATCAAGAGTGCCCTCGACGACATCCTCGATTAAGGAGCCCGTGTGCTCGCACCCCATATTTCCGTCGTCAACCTCGGTTGTCGTGTCAACCGGGTTGAGTCCGACCGTATCACTGCCGATCTTATGCGCTTGGGTTTTGCAATGGTGGAGCCCCGGGACGCCGACCTGATCGTTATCAATACCTGTGCCGTGACGGGGGAGGCCGAGGCCAAGACCCGCAAGGCCGTTCGTCACGCCCTGGCCTATCCGGGCGAGCCTTACGTGGTCGTAACTGGCTGCGTCGTCAACCTGCATCCCGAGGAGCTTCTGGAGCTCTCCGATCGCGTGATCGCCGAACCGTCCAAGATTGATGTCGCCGAGTGCGTCTGCGAGGTGCTGGGTGTCGAATCCGATAGCGTGCCCGCATGCAGCGATGGCGACGTGGTCGATGCGCTCGGTCGTTCGCGGCTGGGCGTGAAGATCCAGGATGGCTGCAACCACCGTTGTACCTATTGCATCGTGTGGAAGGCCCGCGGCCCCGAGCGTTCCGTGCCCGTCGAGTCCGTGCTCGAACAGGTGCGTGAAGCCCAGGAGGCCGGCGTGCCCGAGGTCGTGCTGACCGGCGTGAACCTGGGTGCCTATGACGGCAGGAGCGCGACCGACGAGCATGTCGAGATCGATGAGCTGCTCCAGGCCATCATGGAGCGCACCGAGATCGCCCACGTGCGTATCTCCTCGGTGGAGCCCATGGATATTTCCGAGCGCTTGCTCAAGGTGATGGCTCGCTATCCGAAGCGTATCGCGCCGTTTTTGCACCTGCCCGTGCAGTCTGGCTGCACGGCGACGCTGCATCGCATGGGTCGTCCCTATAGTGCCGATACCTTTGAGGATACGGTGCGCATGATTCGCACCAACTTGCCCCAGGCGTCTCTTTCGTGCGACGTTATCGTCGGTTTTCCTGGCGAGACGGACGAGGAGTTCGAGGAGTCGCTGGCGCTGTGCCGTCGCGTGGGCTTTTCGCGCATGCACGTGTTCCGCTATAGCAAGCGTCCCGGCACCCTCGCCGCCGACATGCCCGACCAGGTACCCCCCGAGGTTATGGTCGAGCGCAGCCGTCGCATGCGCGCGGCGGCTCAGGAGCTCGCGGTTGCCGATGCCCGCCGTCGCGTGGGTACCGTCGAGCGTGCCGTGCTTGAGTACGGTGACAATTTGACGCTCGGATCGTTCCATCATGCCCGTCTCGATGATACCTGTGGACTCACAGCCCCGTGCCTGCTCGATGTTGCTATCATCGGAGTCGATGATTCCGGCTTGGTCCATGCACGCAGGGAGGTTCATGGAAGCCTCGAAGATTAGACTTACCGTTCCTGAGGGTATCGACCCCTCGCGCGTTTTGGGCGCCGGCGACGGCGTCCTTCGTGCGCTCGAGAATTTGGTGCGCGCCCATGTGGTTGCCCGCGGTGACAGCGTTGCCGTGAGCGGCGATCCGGACGAAGTCGAGCTCGTCGCGCGTTTTTTCGAACATGCCTTTCGTGAGGCTGCTGCCGGGCGCACGCTTTCTGCCGATGATGTCTCGCGCTGTCTGGCCGTTCTGCGCGACGGCGAGCATGATGCCTCGTCGTTGCGCGATGACGTGCTGCTATCGTACCGCGGTCGCGTTATCCGCCCCAAGACGCTCGGTCAAAAGCGCTATGTGGATGCCATCCGCTCTTCTACCATCACGTTTGGCCTCGGTCCCGCCGGTACCGGTAAAACCTATCTGGCCATGGCGCTCGCCGTCGCCGCGCTCAAGCGCCATGAGGTGGGCCGCCTGATCCTGACGCGCCCGGTTGTCGAGGCGGGGGAGAACCTGGGCTTTTTGCCCGGCACCCTCGAGGAAAAGATCGACCCGTATATGCGCCCGCTCTATGATGCCCTCTTTGACATGATGGATCGCGAACGCACCGATGAGCTTATGGAGCGTGGTGTGATCGAGATCGCGCCGCTCGCCTACATGCGCGGTCGAACGCTGAGTGATGCCTTTGTGGTGCTCGATGAGGCGCAAAACACGACGCCCGAGCAGATGAAGATGTTCCTGACGCGTCTAGGTTTTAATTCCAAGTTTGTGATTACCGGCGACCTGAGCCAGCGTGACCTGGTGGGTCGTCGCGGCGGTCTTGCCGATGCCGAAAGGATTTTGGGTCGCGTCGACGATGTGGCGTTTTCTCACCTGGAGCGCGCCGATGTGGTGCGCCATGCCCTGGTGGGCCGTATTGTTGAGGCCTATGATGCATACGACGATGCGCGTGAGCAGCGCGCACACGATCGAAAGGAGTCCCGTTGAGTGTATTGATCAGCAACGATGCCGAGCTCGATACGCTGCTCGATGCCCAGGAGGTGGAGCACATCTGCTCAGTTGTGCTTGCCGCCGAGGGTGTTGAGCGTGAGGTCGAGATTTCCCTTTCGTATGTCGATGAGGACGAGATGCACGAGCTCAACCACGAGTGGCGCGGCATCGATCGCACGACCGACGTGCTCTCGTTTGAATGCGACTCGGCCTTTGACGAGGACATTCCCGCCGACGAGACGCTCGAGCTCGGCGATATTATCCTGGCCCCGCAGGTTATTGCCCGCCAGGCCCCCGGCTTTGGCAACAGCCCCGCTGATGAGTGCCGACTGATGCTCGTGCACGGAATGCTGCACCTGCTGGGTTACGACCACATCGAGGACGATGAGGCCGAGGTCATGGAGGCGCGCGAGGATGCCATCCTGCGCGACCTGGCGCTTGAGCGCGGCGGGGACCCCAAACTCGTCCACGTCGGCCCCATAACCAATCATGCCCACGACTAGGAGCCGTCTATGATTCCCGGATCGAACAAGGACCATCCGTCCTTTTTAAAGTCGTTCTCATACGCGATGGAGGGCTTCGTCACTGCCGTCAAGACCGAGCGCAATATCAAGGTCATGCTCGTGGCGGGCGTGTGCACCGTTATTGCCGGCTGCATCGTGGGGCTCGATATTGCCGAGTGGGCTACGGTCATCATCTGCTGCGGCCTGGTGATTCACGGCGAGTTGTGCAATACCGCCATGGAGGCGATTGTGGACCTGGCGACCCAGGAGCTGCATCCGCTGGCCAAGCGCGCGAAGGATATCGCCGCTGCCTCTGTATACGTTCTTTCCATTACCGCCGCGATCGTTGGCTTGCTTGTCTTTGCCCACGCGCTCGACTTTATTTAGAAAGGGATTCCCATGTCCGACAATATGCAGCCTACCGATGGAGTTTTGGATGACGAGGTCCTGGACGCGGTGGATACCGAGGAGTTTGACCCGTTTGAGGGCATGAGCGATGAGGAACTCGACGCCCTGTGCGACGAGGACGACGGTCCTATGGGCTTTGGTGACGTGGAACCCGGTTTCCGCAGCGGCTTCGTGGCCCTGGTCGGTCGCCCCAACGCCGGCAAGTCCACGCTACTTAATGCTTGCTACGGCAAAAAGGTCGCCATCACCTCGCCGGTGGCACAGACGACCCGCTGCCGTATGCGCGCCGTCGTCAATCGTCCCGGCTACCAGCTGGTCTTTGTCGATACCCCAGGTATTCATAAGCCCAAGGATGGCCTGGGATCCGAGCTCAACAAGAGCGCGCTGTTCGAGCTGAACGATGTTGACGTCGTCGCGTTTTTGATTGACGCCACCAAGCCGATCGGTAGGGGAGATGCCTGGGTTGCCGAGCGCGTCAAGAGCGCCCGTTCCAAAAAGGTCCTGGTGCTCACGAAGGCCGACGAGGCCGATTCCGCCCAGGTTATGGAACAGCTCAAGGCCGCTCACGAGCTCATGGAATATGACGACGAGATCGTGACGTCGTCGGTCAAGAACTTCAACGTCGATGCGTTTATCGAGACCGTCGCTCACTTTTTGCCCGAGGGCCCGCGCTGGTTCCCTGAGGACATGGGCACCGACGCGTCCGACGAGACCCTCGTGGCCGAGTTTGTACGCGAGAAGGTTCTGCGTCGCACCCGCGACGAGATCCCTCACTCCGTGGGCGTCATCTGTGACGCGCTCGAGCAGACTAAGAAGGTTCTGCGCGTGCACGCCACGATTTACGTCGAGCGTGAGGGCCAAAAGGGCATCATCATCGGCAAGGGCGGCGAGATGATCAAGCATATCGGTATCGACGCCCGTCGCGATCTTGAGCGCATCTTTGGCACGCAGGTCTTTTTGGAGTTGGACGTGAAGGTCAAGGCCGGTTGGCGCGACGACGAGGCTCAGATTCGCCGTTTTGGCTACAACGCCGAAGATTAACCCTCGGCGTTCATGGCAGGCTCTCGCACATATCGCACAAAGGTGCTCGTCCTCGACAAGACGAAGCTCAAGGAAACCGACCTGATCTTGACCATGCTCGACGAACGGGGACGGCAGGTGCGTGCCGTGGCTAAGGGCGCGCGTAAGCCCGGCGGTCGCCTTGCGGCCCGCTGCGAGCTTTTCTGTACCGTCGATATGCTGCTCGCGCGTGGTCGCTCGCTCGACGTGGTTTCTCAGGCGGAGCTTATGGAGGCGCCACTCGGTGCCGCTCCTGACTACGAGACGATCTGTGCCGCCAGCGCGATTGCCGAGGTTGCGCGCGTGTGCTCGTTCGAGGATGCCGAGGATCCATTTACCTTTGCCATCACGCAGCGGGCGCTCACGCTTGTCGGCTGCGGGCTCGACTCGGCACATATGGACCTGCTCGTGGCGGCCTTTGTCTTTAAACTGCTGTCGCACGTTGGTTACCGCCCCAATTTCTCGGCATGCGTCTCGTGCGGCGATCCCATGCTCTCGCATTTCTCGGCCCAGGCCGGCGGGCTTCTGTGCGGGTCGTGCGCCTCGAGCGTGCCTGGCGCCGAGTTGGTATCGGTCGGCGAGGTCGCATGGCTGCGCGCTCTGATGTCCATGACCTTCGATGCCCTTATGGACGAGCAGATCGATCCGCATACGGCTGCGTTTTTGCTGGGGCTTTCGCATGTTTGGGCCGCCACGCACACCGATCAGCGGCTCCGTGCGATGGAATTCATGTTGGGTCGGTGATGATGCGCAGGCGCGCGCCGCTTGTGGTAACATACCGACCTGTTGGTACCTCGACCTTGGATGTTCGCTCCACCGGCGGCTTCCCAGTCCGAGGCGAATGGAGTCGCCCACAGGCGACGCGAAACGAAAGGTGAAACAATGACTGTTTCCAAAGAGCGCAAGGCGGAGCTGACCGCCCAGTTCGGTAACTCCCCGGTCGATACCGGTAACCCCAAGGTTCAGGTCGCCATCCTGTCCGAGCGCATCAAGGAGCTGACCGAGCACATGAAGTCCCACCAGAAGGACTTCCACACCCGTCGTGGCCTGCTTATGCTCGTTGGCCGTCGTCGTCGTCTTCTCTCCTACATCAAGAAGAACGACATCGTCGAGTACCGTGAGCTCATCAAGGCTCTGGGCATCCGCGACAACATCCAGTAAGGATTTGTACATGCTAAGAGCGTCCTGCGCAGCGGGGCGCTCTTTTTGTGTAAGGGCGTGAACAATCACGCTCTGAAGCGTGGCGGGGGCAGGGGGCCCGCGTCACATGAGAAGCCCGCAGGCAAGGGGCCTGTGGGGTAAAGGAGAACAATGACACTCGTATCCAAGACCTTTGAGCTGTACGGCAAGACCTACACCTTTGAGTCCGGCGAGCTTGCCAAGCAGGCCACCGGCGCTTGTCTGGTCAAGCAGGGCGACACCACGATGCTCGACACCGTGGTCGTCTCCAAGGAGCGCAAGAATTACGACTTCTTTCCGCTGACCGTCGACTTCAACGAGAAGATGTACGCCGCCGGCCGCATCCCGGGTGGCTACCTTAAGCGCGAGGGCCGTCCCAGCGAGAAGGCCACGCTCACGGCTCGCATGATCGACCGCCCGATCCGCCCGAGCTTCCCGGATGGCTTCCGCAACGAGGTGCACATCGTCGCTACCTCGCTCGTCGCCGACCAGGTCAACCCCTTCGACGTCATCAACGTCATGGGTGCTTCGCTGGCCATGACGCTCGGCGGCGTGCCCTTCGAGGGCCCGCTTGCCTGCGTGCGCATCGGCCGCAACGTGGAGACCGGCGAGTTTATCGTCAACCCCACCTATGAGGAGCGCGAGAACTCCGACCTGGACCTGGAGCTGGGCGGCTCTGCCGACTTTATCTCGATGGTCGAAGCCGGCGCCGAAGAGATCTCCGAGGACGACATGCTCGCCGCTATGAAGTTTGGCCAGGAGGCCCTTGCTGCCTTCTGCCAGGCCCAAGACGAGTTCGTCGCCGAGTGGGAGCAGGTCAACGGCGCTATCGTCAAGAAGGAGTACCCGCTCGACCAGCCCGTCGAGGAGGTCCAGGAGCGCATCTTTGCCCACTACGACGAGATGGCCGCTGCCCTGCGCGACGCCGACAAGCTTTCCCGCATCGGTAAGGTCGAGGCTCTGAAGGAGTCCATCCGCTCCGAGTTCACCGACGAGGAGCAGGCCGCCTGGGAGCGCGAGATCCCCGTGGCGCTTAAGAAGCTCGAGAAGAAGGCCATGCGCACCATGGTCGTCGAGACCGGCGAGCGCGTCGACGGTCGTGCCGCCGACGAGATTCGTCCCATCATGGTGAAGGACAACTACCTGCCGCTCGTTCACGGCTCCGGCCTGTTCCAGCGTGGTCAGACTCAGGTGCTCTCCGTCCTGTCGCTCGGCATGCTTAACGAGGGCCAGCGTCTGGATACCATCGAGCCCACCGAGGGCAAGCGCTACATGCACCACTACAACTTCCCGCCGTTCTGCACCGGCGAGACCGGCCGCATGGGCAGCCCCAAGCGTCGCGAGATCGGCCACGGCAACCTGGCCGAGCGCGCCCTGCTTCCGGTGCTCCCCGACGAGAACGAGTTCCCCTACGCCATCCGCGTGGTCTCCGAGGTCATGGAGTCCAACGGCTCCTCTTCGATGGCTTCGACCTGCGGCTCCACGCTCGCCCTTATGGACGGCGGCGTGCCCATTAAGCGCCCGGTCTCCGGTATCGCCATGGGCCTGATTCAGGAGGAGGGCAAGACCGTGGTCCTGTCCGACATCCAGGGTCTCGAGGACTTCCTGGGCGACATGGACTTTAAGGTCACCGGTACCACCGAGGGCATCACCGCCCTGCAGATGGACAACAAGGCAACCGGCCTTACCTTCGACATCTTGGCCCGCGCCCTGCAGCAGGCCAAGGAGGGTCGCGCCTTCATCCTGCAGAAGATGCTCGATGTGATCCCCGAGCCGCGTCATACCACGCGCAGCACCGCTCCGCGCATCGTCTCCATCCAGGTTCCGACCGATAAGATCCGCGACGTCATCGGTTCTGGCGGCAAGGTCATCCGCGGCATCCAGGACGAGACCGGTGCTTCGGTCGACATCCAGGAGGACGGCACCGTCTTTGTCGGCGGCACCGGCGAGTCCGTTGATCAGGCCGTCGAGCGCATCAAGCTCATCATCAAGGTTCCCGAGCCGGGCGAGGAGTACACCGGTCGCGTTGTCTCCATCCAGCCCTTCGGCGCCTTCGTGAACCTGCTGCCCGGTAAGGACGGCCTGCTGCACATCTCCCGCGTCGCCAAGGGTCGTGTGGAGAAGGTCGAGGACGTCCTCAACGTGGGCGACGAGGTCAAGGTCGTCGTCATCGAGGTAGACGATCGCGGTAAGATCTCGCTCGATCGTCTCGACAAGCCCGAGGCTCCGGCTCGCGCCGAGGGTGCCTCCGAGGGCGACGGCGAGCACTTCCAGCGTCGCGAGCGTCCGCGTCGCGAGCGCTCCGAGCGCAGTGACCGTCCGCGCCGTCCTGGCGACAACGGAGTCGATGGTTCGAGTCCATTTTGGCCCACCATGTGATGAAA